>CAZIXS010000004.1:56930-62452 GCA_964543335.1 uncultured Phycisphaeraceae bacterium
CCGCCATGCCCGTCAGGACCAGCCCGTTGGACTCGGGCAAATCCTCGCCCGCCGCCGGCGTGACCAGTGACAGCGCCAGTTCGCGCTCGTGCCCACCCCGCGCCGCCGAGGCCACCGCCATGTACCGGATCGCCTGCTGATCGCGCTCGGGAAGGGCCCTCCAGCCATCGCCGCGCCGCTCCACACCCACCGCTCCACCGATGATCCCGCTCGGCGGCATCCACAGATCCGGCAGTCCCAGCGCCACCAGCGCCGCCGCCGACTCGGCCCGCACCACCCAGCCCATCGCGCTCGGGCCCTCGCCATCGAACGCGCCGTGCAGCAGGTCCGACAAGGGGCCCACCCGGTTCAGCATCCCACCGCCGGAATCGATCGAGAACACCACCACATCGGGCGCCTCGTGCACGCTCGCCAGAACCTCGGCCAGCGGCGAGCGCAGCAGCTCCGCGTCCACTCCGCACCCGACGAACCCGTGCAGTTCAACCACCACCACGCGCACCACCGCGCTGGCCGGTGTCTCAACCGGCCCGGGCGACGGCTCTTCCGCGCAGCCCGACACCACCGCCAGCAGCACCGCACACAGCAGCGTGCTCCCGATCGCTCGAACGCGTTGGACCAGATCAATCCGCACGCCGCCTCCAGCACCAAAGCAACAGGCCCGATGCGGGATGCACCGGGCCTGCGGTCGAATCAGGGGATCAGGTTCTCATGCCCGCACTCAGTTCAGCAGGCTGCGCAGCAGGCGCTCCTGCTCGCGGAAGAACTCGTCGGTGATGCCGTTGTACTTCTTGAACGACGCGGCACGGTTGATCACCGAGCGCAGCTCGTTCAGGAAGCGACGGGCGATGCCGACCTCGCGCTGACGGTCGGTGCCGCGCGAGTTCACCGCGTTCGCGAAGGCGATGTTGTACTTGGAGAACAACTCACCCGCCCGAACTTCGGCGGTCTTCACCGCGTCGCGGAAGTCACGCTGCACCTTGTCGCCAACCTCGCCGACCTCGATCCACTCGCTCAGGCCCATCAGCTTGGCGAGTTCGTCCTTGGTCGCCGCGGTGCCCTTGCTCACGCCATAGAACTCGGCATCGATGGCGTTCAGCGTCAGGTTCTCGCCTTCAGCGCTGACGACATGCTCGCCGCCCTCGCCGTCGTAGAAGGTCACCTGGCCGGTGCGCTCATCCACATCAGCGGTCAGCAGACCGGTCGTCTGCATGTGACGCATGATCAGGGGGTCGCGGCGACCACGCTTGGAGATCATCTCGCCGAGGGCGAGCACCTCGAGCAGGTCGCGACCTTCGGAGGCCTTCGCGCCGCCCTGGCCCATCACATACTGCACGGTGCCGCCGATGTGGCCTTCCGGACGCATGTAGATCTCTTCAGCGTTGAAGCTGATGAACGAGGCGGCGGAAATCGCCGACTCCACCCACACCGCCACACGGAAGTGCTTCTTCATCTCGAGATGGATCACATCCGAGAGCGGCTCGGTCTCCGCGGTGTAACCACCGCCGGAGTCCACGATCAGCACCACCACATCGGGCTGCTCTTCTTCGGGCAAGGCCAGCAGCGCCTTCATCGAGTCACGCAGCGCGTCGGCGTAGATGTACATGCCGACCATTTCCTTGTTGTTTTCCTTGTCGCCCAGTGTGATGAACGCCACCTTGGTCGCGCCGGAGGCGATCGCCTCGCGGAGCTTCTTCTCACGCTCCTTGGCATCCTGACCGGGGCGTGCCGGGTTGCTCGGCACCTCGGCGTCGCGCTCGATGCTCGCGACATCCTCCTTGAGGACGAACGCGTCGAACTCCACCGTGCCGACCTTCCGCTTCATCCAGATCGCCGTATCGGTCTCGCGGGTGATCGTGCCCTCGTAGACCTCGCCGTTCTTCAGCGTGACCTTGTCGATGGCGAACGCCGCCTGCGTCGCCATCACGACGGCCAGCGCCGCGACCGCGACCAGAGCCGCCCCACTTCGCATCCAATTCATGAACTTCTTCATCGTTCGTCCTGTCCCTTCAGAGTGTCCTTGAGACTCTTGCTGATTCCTTGATTCCTGGCGTGTCCTGAGCGTCGCTGACCTTTAGCGACCGCCACCGCCCGCGCCGCCGCCGCCGGCTCCACCCCCGCCGCCACCGCCGCCGTTGCGGAGGTTGCGCATCCGGGCCCGGATCTGCTCGATCATGACATCGATCTCGGCGCGGATATTGCCATCGCGATCGAGCACCTCGGCGTACCGGGTCAGAATGCCGCGGGCCTGACGGAGCAGACGCTGCTGGCGGCCCAGGGCCGCGATCAGCGCGTCGTCGCCGATGCCAACCGGCACCTGACGAGCCTCGTCGAAGATGCGGCCGAAGTTGATCATCGCCCGCTGCACTTCTTCGGACCAGGTGTCCAGAATCCGGTCGGCCTGGATGTTCTCGAGCACCGCGTAGTTGCGGAAAACCCGCATGCTCATCGCGATGTCTTCCACCGTGCTCGCCACACCGTCGGCGATGCCGAGTTTGAGGAGCATGTCGTCCTCGAGGATCAGCGTGTCGTTGCCGTACAGCGAGGCATCGGGATCGTCCTCGTACTCGTCCTGGCCGTTGTCAGACAGCAGGATCCACTGTGAGTTGTTCATGATCTCGGGGCCGGGCATCTCGGTGCTGATGTAGAACTCGGGCTCCACACCGGTCAGGCGCACCGCGAACCAGTACTGGCCGCGAGACATCGCCTGAATGATCGCCACGCCCAGTCGGCCGTACCCGCCGTACACGACCATACCCTCGGCGTGGCCCATGCGAAGCGAGATCTGCTTCATGTTCACCATCTCGTCGCCGATGTCGAAATCGTCGAGGTCGCCGAGCAGACCCATCCGCGAGTCCGGGGTCACATACATCTCCGAGCTCAGCCACGGCACGAACGCCGCCCCGCCCAGCGCCTGGTCCACCCAGAACACGATGCGCCGGCCCTTCTGCAGCTCATCCTTGATGATCGGCGTCACGCGCTCGGCGTTGAACAGGCCGTCAAAGCCCTGAGACCGCGTCGATGCATCGAGCTTGAGCACCACGACATGCTTGTCGCGAACCTTCTCATCGACGATGAACTTCGAACCGCCGCTGCCACTGGGAACTTCGACGAGGTCGTTGAAGGTGCGGTCGATGTCCTTGAACAGGTCGCGAAGCGGCGTTTCCGTCAGGTCGCGCTCGAACTCGCCGTCGAGCGTCGCCACATAAAACAGCGTCGTGTCTTCGTTGATGTCCTCGCCGCGCGTGTTCTTGTCGGGGATGACCGCTTCGGACCCGGCATCGCCGCCCGAACCGCCCGAGTCACCGCCGCCGCCCGCGGACTCGCGGGGAACTTCGCGCTGGATCTCAAGGATCTGATCTTTCTCATAGACCGTGCGCACCGCCGGCATCGAACCGATGCGGACATTCATGATGATCGTGGTGTCGGTCTCTTCGAGGATGTCACCACGCACGGTGCGGCCGTTCGTGAAGATGACCAGATCCTCGGTCTCGGCGTCACCCGCGTCCTGCAGCATCACCGCCGCACTCGTCGGAACGAAGATCGGAGCGGGCGCGGAGGCGACCATCATCGCGCCAAGTGTCAGCACCAGCAGAGTGTTCTTGAACATGTCCTTGTCCAACTTTCCTGAGAGCCATGGCCCTGGGGCATATGCCGCCCGAGAGACCGGGTTGTCGATGCACATCCGGCGCTGCAACGGTTGCCTTCCGCTGCAAACACCGCTCAGCCAACAATATATACGCCCGAACCCGCCGATCCGATGCACTTTCCCCGCTTCAGCCGGGGAAGGGCACGCCGAATTCAGGCATCTGCACCTCTATACTAAAGATGAATCCCCCACAGTCCAAGAATATTCACCCCTCCATCGCGACTCGCAGCGCGGCCGAACGCGTCGGCGCCGCACCTTCCAGCTGCGCGTCGTACGCGCGCTCCAGGCGACCCTTGAAGTCCGGACCCGGCGACAACCCCTCGCGAATCAGGTCCTCACCGCTCACCAGAGGCGACGGGGCCAGCCCGATCCCATCCGCCGCCAGCCGGTCCCGATCGGCCTGAATATCCCGAGATAAAGCCAGATTCCGCCCACTGACCAGCGCCAGAGCACCTTCGAACCACGCTGAGGCCGCCCACCGCTTCCGCTGAGCCACCGCGGCATCACCCCAACCCTGCTCCAGACAGGCCAGGCCCTCCGCCGCCGCCCGGTACGCCCCGATCTCCTCGTTGCTGAGCACCAGAGACCCCCTTAATTCGGGTGATTTTCCCAGCAAAGCTGCCGAGACCTCGTCGGCGGGCCGCCCCGCCAACCCGAGCCGATCGTGCATCCACGCCAGGAGCACCGTCGCGAAGCAGGCCGAAGTGGGCAATACGCCTACACACGGCAAGGCATTACTGTCTGCCGCCCGCTCCCCGAAGACCGAGTCCGCCAGGCCCAGTTCCTCCAGCAGCCCGATCGCCCGTCGCCGAGCCTCCACCGCCGCCGACTCGCCCAGCATCCGGCGCAGCTCATCCCCCACCCGCTCCGGGGACACCCCCCCGAGCATCCGCGCATGCTCCCGGATTGCGGTGCCCGTGCCCCGCTCGATCTGGAACCCGAACCGCGCCCCGAACCGCACCGCCCGCAGCGCCCGCAGGTGGTCCTCGCGCAGTCGATCCGCCGGCACCCCCACCGCCCGGATCACCCCCTCCCGCAGATCATCGAGCCCGCCGACCAGATCGATCACCTGCTGCTTGACCGATCCGGGCTTCAGCGGATCGAGGAACAGGGCGTTGATCGTGAAATCGCGCCGCCGGGCGTCCTCCTCGGGGCCGCAGAAATCCACCGTGTCCGGGCGCCGATTGTCCGAATATTCGCCCTCGCGCCGAAAAGTCGCGACCTCCACGCTTACGCTCGGCGATGGCCGCCCCGCGATCTCGCCCAGGCGACCCTTTCCGAAGCGGACCAGCACCACGCCGAAGGCCTTGCCCACGGCGTGCGAATCCTCGAACAGCGCCAGAACCTCATCCGGCAGCGCGCTCGTGGCCACATCGAAATCCGATGGGGATAACCCCAGCAGCGTGTCACGCACGCACCCGCCCGCGAGATAGGCCGTGTGCCCACGCTCGCGCAGGCGGCGCAGGATCGCCAGCGCCGCCTGCTCGGAGGCCTCGTGCACGCGGCTGCTGGGTGTGGCGCGTCCGGTTGCCATGCGGGCAGTGTACTTCCGCGCTACCATTGCCAACGATGAACACCTCCGAGAACACACAAACGCAGACTGAGCCGCCCTTCGGTCCGCCGCAGGACGGCAAGAGGCCGCGCGAGGTGGCCCCGCATGTCCCGCTGCCCCAGCCAGGCGCGAGGCGATTCCCCGTCGGCATCGTGCTGATCGTGCTGTGGGTGGCGGTGTTTTTGGTGATCTTCATCGTGCTGGCGAACCTCAAGCAGAACCCGCCGAACCGCCAGGGTCCCGTGCTGCCGAATGAGAACCAGGCCGCACCGGCTGATGCCGACCAAGCCGACGGCGCAATTCCCGGGTCGCCGAACGAATAAG
>CAZIXS010000005.1:0-54938 GCA_964543335.1 uncultured Phycisphaeraceae bacterium
GTTGACATTGATCTGGTTGGTCATTTCGCCACGCGTTCCGCCGTCGGTCGGACGAGGCTGGACGGAGTAGACCCCGGGGATCATCGCGAGCGACTGGAGTTGATTGCCGCTCATGAGCAGCGTCGCCACGGCGAATTTGTCGTTGAGCGTGCGCGACTCCACACCCTTGACGGCGTAGAGGCCCAGTTCCTGCTCAATCGCGTTGGTGTCGGCGAAACGGGTCATCAGCACATCGACCTGGATCTTGTCGGCCGGCAGATTGCGCCAGTGCGGCAGGACTTTGTAGGCCGGCGCGAAAGAACCGGTCCAGCGCACGGCGGGGTGGTTCGCGAAAGCGGTGCGGGACGCGTTGTCGCCCCAGACGATGTAGGTGTTGGGGTGGATGTACTGCATGACCTGCAGGCCGGCATCGGTCATGTCGGTGAGCCACTCGGCCTTGGTGGGGCCGCTGAACTGCACCAGGCGGAGATCGGAACCCTCGCCGGCGCGGCTGGCTCCCCAACCGTTGGGATGGGTGGGCTCGCCGTCGACGATCGGGTCGAACGCGAGTTCTCCGAGACGGACGGTGTAGGGCTGCTGGACTTCGTGGAACGGGACTCCCGCGGCGTTCAGCGTGGCGAGCATCTCGGCGTTCGCTTCGACCCACACGAAGGAGCCGTAATCGAGGCTCTGGGTCGTAGAGATCGTGTTCAATCCGCTCTGAGCGAGTTTGGCTGAATCGATACGGACGACCTTGTTACCGGACGCTTTGGCGTTGCCCGGGTCAGCCGCGGCGGCGACTGAGACGGTCGTCCCTGCGGCTAAAACGCAGGCACCAAGCAAAATAGACATGGCTGATGTTCTCACGAACATGCTCCCTTCCGAGTAGACTGATCTGCGAAAGTACCCTCACGACCTCCGCGGAAACCGCACCCTCACGGCGACAATCGCCGGAACGGGCCGGTTCTCTCATCCCAGTAGACCCCAAGGTCGGCGGAACTGGAACGCGGAATCGGTGAAAAACCAAAGATAGTCGGGGTAATTCGGCGATCGGAGGGGGTCAGCTGCCGGCGAATTCGAGGCGAGCCTCGTCCATGGTGTATAGGCTGACCAACCAACCCCGCAAAAGATATGGGTCCACATTGAATCGCCCGGTGACGGATACGAAGCCGTTGCGGCCTCCCATATCGACCGGATCGGAGAGCATGACCTCGACGCTGTCGTAGGGAGTCGGAGGCGCCCCCATGTGGCATCCGTCCCAAGGGTTGAGCATCAGCAGGATCTCGTCCGTCTCGCTGGCCACCACGGGCAGGAAGGCGAATCCGGTGAGACGGACATACTTGTCGTCCAATTCCCCTGCCCAACTGGGAAGCTCGGTGAGCTCCAGACGCGGGTTGTAGGTGCGGATCGCGGAGATGAGCACACCCCAAGGCAGTTCGTAGGGATCAGCTTCGGTGCCGGTGCCGGGGATGGAGACTTTGCCGATTTTCAGACCGGATTCGAGTACCTCTGGCTGGTCCTCGGGGCTGATGCTGCCGGCGATTCGGGTGGCCTCTTCGACGCTGCCCGAGGCCTGAAGGGCCAGTTCCGCGAATTCTGCGGTGGCCTGCTGCGAGAGCGTGCGTGGACCTTCCATGGGTGCCGACAGATCCTCAATGGCCATTTCCGGTGTGATGCGGTTGGGCTCATCCTCGATGCCAAGGAGTTCATCGAGGTTCAGGGTGTCGAGCGGATCGTCTTCTGCATCGACGGAGGTCGCCAACGATTCGTCGGCAGGTGCGGCGGATGACTCCAAGTCTGAGTCCGGGTCTGTGGAGACTGCGGGAGTGGACACCTCCGACGGGGAGGGCGGGGTCATCCGGGCTGACGGCGGGCGGGCTGACGGCGGGGCGGCGGGTGGACTGGCCTCGGAGGCACCGAGGGTGCTGCCGAGAGTCCGGTCTGCCTGCGGCTCGGCATCACCACCGGTAAACACGATCGCCGAGGCGATCATGAAAGATCCCAAGAGAATGGCCCAGAATACCTTCATATGCAGTCCTGACTGAGGAAGAAGCGACTCAGAACGGTATCAGCCAACCGGGCGGAGGTTGCGGGCGACCGGTGTGCGGTACGCCATGATAGAGGGTACAAGCCCGGCGATACACGCGAGGAAGATCGTGGCCATGATGATCGAGAGTGTCCATTGGGCACCGATGCTGGGGGTCACGATGACACCGAGCCGTTCACGCATGATGCCGGCCACGATGTCCGTGGCGAAGGCGCTGACCAGGATTCCCCCGGCGGCTCCCACCAGTCCGATGATGGCGGATTCGGTCATGACGAGCCCGAAGATGCGCGGACGGGAGCAGCCGAGCACCCGGAGGATGGCGATCTGACGACGGCGCTGCTCGGCGGAGTTGTACATGGCGAGCATGATGGCGATGCCGCTGGACAGCATGACCACCGCGGCCATGCCCAGGAAGATCTGATCGATGTTTGAGACGATCGAAAACAGGCGACCCACTTCGGCAGCGGGCTGGGCGACCGTGATCGAGGTGTCGGCCCGGAGCTGGTTTTGCACGGACTGCATCGCGGCGGATACCGCTCGGCCGGGTCTGGTCGCAACCTTGGCGTAGATGCCGGTGATCAGGCGATCGGCTTCGGTGACATCCTCCGCGGTGGCGAGATCGTCTTCCTCGCCACCGGCGGCGATGCGACGGTCGTGGGCGTGGATGATCCAAGATGATTCGAGGGTGATGTAGAGGACGCGGTCGTGCGGACTGGCGGTCGGCTCAAGGATGCCAACGACTTCAAAGGGATACTCGGTGTGGAGGTGGGCGCCCTCGCCGCTGCCGTGCGTGAGCGCGATGCGGTCGCCGATTTGAAGACCGGTGATCTGGGCGACTCGGGCTCCCAGGGTGACTTCGAAATCATTCTCGAAGAACCGGCCTTCTGCGAGCTGGAAGGGACCATCCACGGTTGGGTGGAACAGGCGAAAATACTCGCTGGTCGTGCCGACGACCGGCAGTGTGCGGTAGGTGTCCCCCACTGCGATCGGGATCGCGTAGCCGGGAGGGACCTCGGCGTCGTTGGTTGGGTCGTCGTCGGCGTCGAAGAGGAAGAATCGCGGTTCGTTTGCGATCTGCTGGAATTTCGCCCAAGGGATGACCTGCTGTGGCGGGTTGGCGTAGTACACGCCGTTGAGCACTGCCACGAGTGAACTCGGGTCACGCGAGATCAGGAAATCCATATTGCCAGTGCCTCGCTCGAAGGCCTGGCGGCCGGAGTCGCGAAGACTGAGCAAGGTGAGCATGAGGGCGACCGCGACGGTCACTGTGAGTATGGTTGTGACAGTCGAGAACATGCGCCCGAACATGCTGCGACGGATGATGGCGAAGTCGGTGAGGGCCATGGTCAGACGCTCTCCTTCGCTGCGGTACGAAGTTCAGAGAAGTTTGCGGTTCGTGCGAATCGTGCATCGAGCGAGCGGTCGTGGCTGACGCAGAGCAGGGCGGCGTTGCGATCGGCACAGGCTTTCTGGATCAGGTCCATGGCGATCTCGGCGTTCTCGGGGTCGAGACTGGCGGTGGGTTCATCGGCGAGCACGAGTGCGGGCTTGCCCACCACGGCTCGGGCGACGGCAACGCGCTGCTGCTGGCCGACGCTGAGTTGGGAGATATCGGCCTCATGGCGGTCGAGCCCGAGCGTGCGGAGCGTCTCGGCGGCCAGAGTGCGATGCTGCTTGGGTGGGACCTCGGAGAACATCAGGGCGGCCATGACATTCTCGATGGCGGTGAAACCGTGCAGCAGGTTGAAGGTCTGGAAGATGAAGCCGACCTGGCGGCCTCGGAAAAGGTCGGACTTTGCTCCCGATAGGGTGGTGATGTCGGTTCCAGCGATCGAGATGGAGCCGGCGCTCGGTCGAAGGAGGCCGGCGATGAGCTGGAGGAGCGTACTCTTGCCAGCGCCGGACCCGCCCTTCAGCAGAATCTGCTCACCGGGCTGGATCTTGAGCTCACCGATATCCACGACCCATTGCCCGGCGGGCATGTCGGGGTAGCGGAAACGCAGGTCTCGGATGGCGAGGGCGGGGGCCTGGTCTGTGTGATCGGGCATGCGGGCACTGTATACCGGCAGATCCCCTCGGAGCAGCGGGGCCACCGGCAGAATTCGGTGGTTACACGGCCTCCGGGCCTGTGTATCGCTCGGCCAAGCGTTGAATGGTGAGGGGCGCGGAACCCTCGGCCTTGTTGTTGATTACCACCATGCGGGCCACTTCCGAGGCACGGCGCAGGATGCGGACGATCTGCTCGAGGGACCGTTCATCGGGATCGACGACTCGGTTGAAGGGCTCGTATCGCGATTTGGCCTCGCGATACGAATCGCCCGTGTACGGGTTGAGCATCCATCGCACCACGCACACCCGCTGAGACCCGGGATCGATCGCCTCCTGCTGCTGTTCCAGGGATGGCGCACTGGGATGGATGGCATAGCAGTGGCTCGCCCCGCTGTTGGCGAGCGCGTCGCGGTATTGCGCCGTGAGCAGGTCCCGATCGCGGATTTCGACAGCGTACTCTGGGCCGATGGGCAGCGAGGACAAGAAATCGTGGAGGCGGTCGGCGATGGCACCCGGGCCGCCGAGTTTCGCGATGCGAACCGGGCCCAGCGGCGGAAACTGGAAGACGATCGACCCGAGTTTCGACCCGAACCCGGCGATGGCGGGATTGATGACCAGCGTCTCGGCGTGATGCGAATCCAGCAGCAGGGTGTTTGGGAGTATCGCGCTGCCTCTGGGGGCGAGCAGTTCCGGCAAGAGGAGTACCCGATCGGCTTTCATGACGAAACGGAAGCCCTCGGGGACCTGCGCAGCGTAGGACCTGCATTCTGCTTCGGTGAGGGGGGCGTAGTAACTGCGGTCGATGCCGACGGCCCGCAGGAGTGGATGCCGGCTGTAGGCGGGAAGTCCGCGGCGCGAGAGATTCGTCTCCGTCAGCCCGCCCTCGGCGTCGCGCCACACCAGACCTTGCCAACCGGGGAAGGACCACGAGGATGTCCCGAAGAACAGCGTGCCGGGCAACCGGGCAGCGACTGTGGCGGCGGTGCCAGTGTCTGGCTGCGGGGCGATGGCATCCGGATCCCCGAAGAGGTGGTGCTGCTCATCGTGAGGGGCATTCACCCTTTGCATTTGGCCCACTGCTTTTCGATACGCTTGGACGAGACGGAAATCGAGGTGCGGAGTTCCTGGGCGAACAGCGAAACGCGGAATTCCTCGAGCATCCAGCGCAACTCCTCGAAGGGAGGGAGCAGTTCGAGCAGTTCCGGGCGCTGCTCGACGAGCTGACGCACCTTGTCCCAGTGGGGCTTGACCTGGGCCATGAGATCGGCATCGCGCTGCCCAGCGTCGCGCCCGCAGCGGTCGAGGCGCATGTCGATGGCCTTGAGGTACCGCGGGTAGTGCACGAGCCATTCGGTGGGTGTGGTGCGCAGGAAGCGGTGCGGCACCTTGGCATGCGGAGGCCTCATGAGGTGCTCGATCTGGGAGCGGATGTCCTGGAGGGCGGAATCGCGCAGCGCCCTTGGCGGCTGATCGAGCCGCACCTGCAGCCGGTGGTAGGCGCGGAGCGTGGCGGTGACGAGTTCGCAGACGCCGTGGGTCATTTCACCGATCCGGTGCCAGGCGGCTCCGAGCCGGGCATCGAAGGACTGCTGGTTGCGGATATCCGGGCGCCCGCCGATGAACAGGCGGTCGGCGAGGACCTCGAGCACATCGTGGCGGAGTTCGTCGCCGGGGCCGATCGGGGCGTAGTAGACGACCATTTCCTCGAAGTCTGGCAGGTACTGGGCGTGGTACTTGAGCTCGTCGATGGCCCGGATCATGAACAACCGGCGAAGACCATCGCGGTGGGCGCGCATGGCGGTGGCTTCGGATTCGAAGAGGCGAATGCCGGCGGCGTCGCCCTGATCCACCAACGCGGGGTACACATTGACGCTGACGCCGCCACGGTTGAGCGGGACGGTCTCGGGGAGGTCGCCGAAGTCCCAGTCGCGTATGGAGTCGCGGACCCATTTCCTCTCGGAGATGCTCTCGAAGGACGACCGCATCTTCGGAGCGAGTTCGCGCTTGAGGGCGGGCAGATCGCGTCCGTCCGCGATGGCTGTTCCGGCATCGTCGATCACACGGACGCGCATGCGCAGGTGGTCGGGAAGCTGCTCGGGACGGAAGAGTTCTCGAGGGATGGTGGTTCCGGCGATCGACTGGAGCGTATCGACCACGGCATCGAAGAAGGATCGCTTGCCGCGGAGCGGCGCGATCTGTTTGGCACACTCCCGCGCAACCTGCGGCGCGGGCATGAGCGTGCGCCGGTAGGACTTGGGAAGGGTGCGGATGAGCGCGACGATTTTCTCTTCGAGCAGACCGGGCACGAGCCAAGTTGTGGTGGCCTCATCGAGCTGGGCGAGTGCTTCGACCGGGACGGTGATGGTCACGCCGTCGGACTTCTCGCCCGGCTTGAGCTCGTATTCGAGCGGCATCGGCGCGCCGTTGACCGGCAGTTCATCGGGGAAGAGTTCGGCGGTGACCTCCTCCGGGTCACGGGTCATCAGGTCTTCGCGCGACATGGCGAGCAGGTTGGGATCCTGCTTCTCGGCTTCGGTCCGCCAGGTCTCGAAGGCCTCGCCGGTGTAGATATCCTCGGGCACGCGTTCGTCGTAGAAGGCGTAGCGCACGAAATCCTCGACGAGGACATCGCGCTTGCGCTGCTTGGCCTCGAGCTGCTCGACTTCTTCGATGAGTTTTCGGTTCTGCTGCATGAACCGTCCACGCGTGGCCCATTTCTCGTGGACCAGGCCGTGGTAGATGAACAGTTCTCGGCTGGTGGCGGGCTCGATCGGGCCGAAGTGCACCGGGCGGCCGGAGAGGATGGTCAGGCCTGAGAGGATCACCTTCTCCTTGGCCATGACCTTTCCGGTGCGTTCGACGAACTTCGGGTCGCTGTAGGTGCGGGTAATCAGGTGAGAGCCGACATCCTCGACCCATTTGGGCTGGATCGGGCCGACGGTCCGCGCGTAGCGCTTTTCTGTCTCGACGATTTCCGCGGCGACCACCCATTTCGGGCGTTCGTCGAACAGAGCGGAGCCGGGAAAGAGGAAGAATCGCGAGTTGCCGGGTCCTTCGTACTCGTACTTCTCGGGGCGGTAACCGATGTTGGAGAGCAGCGCGGTGAGCAGGGCCCGATGGATCGCGTCGGGGTCGTCGCACTTTTTGGTTCGCTCGGTTCCCGATAGGCCGACTTCTCGCGTGAGGCGCGCGAGCATGTCGTGCGTCTCGATCCACTCACGCAGCCGGACATAGTTGAGGTAGTTCTCGATGCACCACTTCTTCAGGCGACTGGATCCCAGAGTGCCTCGCTGCTCGTGGAACGCGTCCCAGAGGAGCAGGTAACTCAGGAAGTCCGATCCTTCATGCGTGAATCGCTCGTGGGCCTTATCAGCGCGATCACGCTGTTCGGAGGGTCTTTCGCGTGGGTCCTGGATGCTCAGCACCGAGGCGATGATCAGGGCTTCACGCAGGCACTGCTCGTCCGCACCGGCAAGGATGATGCGGCCGATGCGCGGATCGACCGGCAGGCGGGCGAGCTGGCGTCCGAGATCGGTGAGTTCGAGGCGCGGGCCGTGCTCGCCGCCGGACTCTTCCTTGATGCGCAGCGCTCCGAGTTCAACCAGGGTCTGTTCACCCTCGCGGACCATCGAGGCGCGGGGTGGATCGAGAAAGGGGAAGCGGTCGATCGAACCGAGGTTCAGCGCGTGCATCTGCAGGATGACGCTGGCGAGGTTCGTGCGCAGGATCTCGGGGTCGGTGAACTCCGGACGCGAGCGGTAATCCGCCTCGTCGTAGAGGCGGATGCAGATACCTGACGACACGCGCCCGCACCGCCCTTTGCGCTGGTCGGCGGAGGCCTGCGCCACCGGCTCGATCGGCAGTCGCTGCACGCGCCCGCGTGCGCTGTAGCGGCTCATGCGCGCAAAGCCGGGGTCGATGACGAAACGGATGCCCGGGACGGTCAGAGATGTTTCGGCGATGTTGGTCGCCAAAACCACGCGCCGGCCCTTGTGGGGTTTGAAGATGCGGTCCTGATCGGCTGAAGCGAGCCGTGAGTAGAGCGGCAGGACTTCGGTCGCATCAAAGTCTGCCTTGCGGATGGCTTTGGCGGTCTCGCGGATCTCGCGTTCACCGCTGAGGAAGACCAGCACATCGCCCTGACTGCCTCCCGGCTCGGTCGTGAGTTCATCGAGCGCTCGCACGACGGCGCTGGGCACATCCACATCGTCGGGGTCGAGTGGTTTGCCGACCGACTCCACGACCGGCCGGTAGCGTACTTCGACCGGGTAGGTCCGTCCCGAGACCATGATGATCGGCACCTCTCCGACCGAATCGGCGAAGTGCTTGGCGAATGCCTCCGGGTCGATGGTCGCGGAGGTGATGATGACCTTCAGATCTGGTCGGCGGGGCAAGATCCGTTTGAGGTAGCCGAGCAGGAAGTCGATGTTCAGACTCCGCTCGTGGGCCTCGTCGATGATGATCGTGTCGTAGCGGGTCAGGTCGCGGTCGGACTGGGTTTCGGCGAGCAGCACGCCGTCGGTCATCACTTTGACGAGGGTGTCGCCAGAAGAGCGGTCGTCGAAGCGCACCTTGTAGCCGACGACCGTGCCGAGGGGTGTTGCGAGTTCTTGGGCGATGCGGGCGGCGACGCTTCTGGCGGCGAGGCGTCGGGGCTGGGTGTGACCGATCGCGCCGTCGATGCCTCGTCCGAGTTCGAGGCAGATCTTGGGAAGCTGTGTGGTTTTTCCTGAGCCGGTTTCGCCACAGACCACGACAACTTGGTGATCGCGGATCGCCGCGGCGATCTCGGCACGCTTCTCGCTGACGGGCAGTTCCGGCGGGTAGGTCGGGGTGACCGCCATGGACTGACGCGTCGCGCGGCGATCTTCGGCTCTGCGAAGGTCGTTCTCGAAACGCTCCACCTGTTCGGCCCGCGAGAAGTCCAGTTGGCGGAGCCGCGAACCGAGGCGTCGGCGTTCGTAAACAGGGGTTCGTTCCAGTCGCGCTCGGAAATTCGCGAGCAACTCCGGATCCTTGCCGATCCGGGGCGAACCACCGTTTCTCCCTGTCCCACCCGATTTGCGGCGGGAACGCCCGCGCCGGTGTCCACCGCTCCGCATGTCGGGAACATCGGGGCGTGTGCCGGGATCGGGTTGTTCGCGTTCGCTGGGCATGGTGGAGGCCCGACCGGGTCGGGATCGGCATCGTATCCCGCAATCCGCTCGACTTCCGGCTCATCGCTGAAACAGGCGGTCCACCCGCCGGTGGGACTTGCCGATGCGTATCTCTCCGCCTTCGATGGCTCCATCGCGGACGGCGCTCGCGAGGGCTTGGGCCGCTTCGAGCGGATCGAGTTCGGCCGAGCGATCCGGCATGTTGTTGGCCAGCAGCAGCAGATCCGCCCCGGCCGACGCCGCTTCGATGATGGCCTGGACCGGTGTGTACCTTTTGGCGATCGCGCCCATGTCCAGAGCGTCGGTGATGATGACGCCGTCGAAGCCCATCGCGCCCCGGATCGCTCTGGTCCACTTGGCGGACAGACTGACCGGTGTCTGCGGATCGACTCCCCGGTGCAGGAGGTGCGCGGTCATGAGCGCAGAGGTCGATCCGCTGGGATCCCTGTACAGAAATTCCGGGAACACGCGGAGTTCTTCCGGACGATGGCTGTCGGTGATGTCGAGCAGGTCATGATGGGTATCGCCGGGTGCGGAGCCGTGTCCGGGGAAGTGCTTGAGTGTGCAGGCGATGCCGCGAGCGTTCATTTCTTCGATCTGGATCTTTGCACAGTCGATCACGCGTTCGGGATGCGAAGAAAAAGCCCGGCCACTCTGCTCAATCAGCGAACCGACCCCATCCACCCGAAGGTCGACGCAGGGCGCGAAGTTCCAGTTGATTCCCGCCTGCTGCAACTGCTCGGCTTGGGCCGCCGCGACCGACCGCATCGCTGCGGCATCCAGCTGCGCAAACTCAGCAGCCCCCGGTCCCCTGTCGTGTCCGTTGGTTTCATTGAGCCGGGCGACCCGCCCCCCCTCCTGATCGACGGCGATGCGTGCCTCGGGACCAAGAACTGCTCGGATCCGGTCGGTCAGTCGCCGCACTTGCTCCGGGAAGATGATGTTGCGGGATCGGGGGGCACCTCCCGAGGCGAGATCGCGGTCAAACAGCACCACGCTCCGCACGCCAGCCAGGCGGCAGCGTTCGAGATCGTGCTCGAGGTGGGCATCGCCCGGCTCTGCGCCGCGGATGCCGACCATGAGCAGGCCGCCACACAGGTGGGTAAGCGGGTCAGTCACGGTTGTGACGGGCCTCGGTGGGAGATCCGGGGACCGCGTTGCAGACCACGAGGGCGATGATCGTGCCGAACAGCATCCGCCACCCCAGAGAGATTTCCAAGTCTAGATAGGGAAGGATTGGCCCGAGGAGTTTTCGCCACTGCGGAAAATTCTCCAAGCCAATCTCGAGCAGGATCGGCCCCCACTGCATGATGGCCACCGCGACGAACCCCGAGAGCAGCGCCGCGATGACCGAGCCCGTGCTCCCCCGCTTGCTGAACATGGCGGTCAGGAACACCGCGAGCATCCCGGTGTAAGCGTAGATCATGACACCGAGCGCGAAGGCGATGATCGAATCGCCGCTGGCTTGCTGCAGCCAGACGCACGCGAGCGCGAACCCTGAGAGCACGATGGCCCAGATGATCACGAAGCGCTGGGCCATACCCTCGCGTCTTCTGGGCGTCGCGTGAGGTCTCCACCGGTCGTAAAAGTCGCAGACCGCGGTGGTGGAGAGTGCGTTGAGCACGGAATCGAGACTGCTCATCGCCGCGGCGAACAGGCCGGCTATCACCAGACCTTTCACGCCGGGTGGCATCTCGTCGAGGATGAACCCGAGGAAGACCTTCACGCCGGCTCTCGGAGCGTGATCCGGCGTGAAGGTCCCCATGATGTCCGGTCGCTGATAATACACATACAGCAGCAGTCCGAGGACCAGAAAAACGGTGACGACGACGAAACCGATGAATTTCGAGAGGATGGCCGACGCCGCGGCGCGCTGCTTGGATGAGCAGGTGAGCATGCGCTGCGTGAGGTCCTGATCGGTTCCGAACGCGGCGAGGTTGAACAGCATCAGGCCCGTGAGCGCGCTCCAGAGCGAGAAATCCACCGAGAGATCGAACTCACCGGCGACGATGCGAGCCTTCACCTTTTGCGTGTTCGGATCCGGCGTGCGCAGCGTGTTCCAGAGTTCGCCCGCGCCGATGGGGATGCGATCGAGCAGGATGAAGATGGTCAGGATGGCGCAACCGAGCAGGATCAGGAGCTGCGCGGTGTCGGTCCAGATGACCGCCCGGATGCCACCGGTGAGGGTGTACAGGCAGGCGACGGTCGCGATGATCGCCACGGAGGCCGCGATGGAGCCGAAATCCGATTCGGTACCGAACAGGATCAGTGACACCGCCAGAGCGGCGATGTAGAGCCGGGCCCCACTCGCGAAAACCCTACCAAGCATGAACATCGCGCTGGTGGCCCGCTGGGCGCCGTGGCCGTAGCGTCGCCCGATGAGTTCGTAGACCGTCGTCACCTTGGCGGCGTAGTACCTCGGGAGAAATACGAACGCGACCAGCACGATCGCGATGATCTCCGAGACCTGGCCGATCAGGTAGGTCAGATCGCCGGTATAGGACTGCTCCGGACCTCCCAGAAAGGTCACCCCAGAGACGGCGGTGGCCACCAGCGACATGGCCACGAGTACCGGCGAGACCTTCCGCCCCGCAAGGAACGGATCGTGGGTCTCGCGGGATTTGAGCGAAGACCACGCGGCGACCCCCACGATGGCGAGGGCGTACCCCGCGATGACGAGCCAGTCGACGGTTTGCAGTGAACCCATCAGCGGTGCGCTTTCCGGATGGCATCGCGCAGGTGGCCGCGACAAGAGGTGAGCCGTGCTCTCGCCTCGGCTGCATCGATCGCGCACATCTCCATGAGGATGGCGACCTTGGTTTCCCCGCTGGCCGCAGAAAGCAACGCCGCGGCCCGATCCCGATCAACCCCGGTCACCTCCGTGATGATGCGAACCGCGCGATCGCGAAGTTTGTCATTGGTGGCGCGCAGATCGACCATCAGGTTCTCATACACCCGACCGCAGCGGACCATCAGCGCAGTTGAGATCAGGTTGAGCACCATCTTGGTGGCGGTGCCGGCTTTCATGCGCGTGGAGCCGGTGAGGACTTCCGGTCCTGTACGCACCACAAGATGATGCCCCACCCCTGCAGGCGGATCGACCGGCGTGCAGGTGAGCAGGCCGACACAGCCCGCCCGGGCCGAAGCATGGGTAAGGCCGCCTCGAACCCAGGGCGTGGTGCCACCAGCGGCGATCCCGAGCACGGTGTCCTGTTCGGTCAGCGCAAGTGCATCCAGTTCGGGGATGGCCCCGGCCGGATCGTCCTCTTTGGACTCGCTCGATCGACGCAGTGCCGAATCTCCACCGGCGATCAGGCCGACGACTTTGCCCGGCTCGACCTGGAAGGTTGGCGGACACTCGGACGCATCCAGCACGCCCAGACGCCCGGAGGTGCCCGCCCCGAGGTACACCAGCCGCCCTCCCGAGACAAAGCGCGGCGCGGCATCTTCGATGAACGCCACAATCGAGGGCCTGGCCAACGCCACGGCCTGCGAAACACTCGCGTCGGCGCGATTGATGGCATCGAACAGCTCGGCCACCGACATCTGGTCCAAGCCCGCCAGCGCGGGATCGCGATGCTCCGTCTCGATGTGCGAGCGGTCGGCAGGATGAGATGGGCTCGGGGCGCTCAAGGCGTTCTCCATACCCCCGATGCATCGGCCATCGTGCGGGGCAGGCACCACAAGCCGTCGATCAGGCCGGTCGACGCCGCGCGTCCGGTGACCGCGGGGAGCGTGATTGGCTTCCCGGTCGCCGCCAGGGCCCCGAGTGTCGCGATGGCCGCGGCTTCGCGTACTTGCACGGGCATACCGAGGGTGTCCGAGAGCACGAGATCAGCCGAACAGGCTCGGCGAAGCGCGAGCACAAGCGCCTGGTTGTACGCTCCACCCCCAGCTGCAATGATCCGGTTTGGAGCGTGTGGCGAGATCGCCTCGCTGATGACGCTGGCCACCGCCTCCACCACACTCGCGAGCAGGTCATCCCCGGATTGGTGCTGCAAGTCACCGGTAACGGCAATGTCCTCCAGACTGCCCAGCGATCTCCCGGCCGACGCCTGAGCGCGAAGCATATCGGTCAGCTTCTCGACGATCTCTCGCTGCGCGTTGCCACGCAGTGCGGCTTGCCCATCGCGATCGAACGGCTGCCCGATGGCCCGGCGCGCCGCTCGATCGAGCACATGGTTGCAGGCGCAGATATCGAAGCCGCGGATGTGCTCGGCACTCGTACCCGCCGGGAGCAGGGTCGCGTTCGCGAAGCCGCCGAGGTTCAGCACCACGCGGGTCTCGTCGTCGGATCCGAACCAGACGGAATCGCTGAGTGGTGTGATCGGGGCACCCTCCCCACCGCTCGCGAGGTCGAGCCCGCGCAGGTCGCTCACCACGGGAACACCGAACTCGCGAGCGATCGGCCAGGGATTCATCAGTTGCCATGAGGCGGGCGGCTCGTGGAACACGGTCTGCCCATGGAGCGCGATCAGATCTGCAGGTCCGACCCGATCCGCGAGTTTCGCGATGCAGGCCACATGACGCTCGGCGAACGCGAGCCCGGCCCGGGCAATCACAGCGGCATTGCAGGGCTGACCGCTCGCCAAACGCCTGAGGATCGGCTCCGCCTCGCCGAGGTCGGCCGACTCCACACCGAGCAGTTTGGGAGCGGAGACCAGATCCCACTCGATCGCCGCGACATCGAGCCCGTCCAGACTCGTACCGGTCATCGCCCCGAACACCGTTCGCGTCTTCGCTTCCAAGCCCCTGTATCCTCTTATGCGATCCTGAGGCGATGCATCGTTCGACTCGTTTCGGTCGATGCGAGAGTGTACACCCCGCACCCGGAGGCACGCCCATGTCCCGCTTGTTCGCAATCCGCTCCGCACTGGTGATCGGGGCTTCGCTCGCGATCGCGACGATCGCCATCGCGGTGCAGTCTGCAGATCGGACTCAGCCGGGCTTGGCCCAGCGGATCTCGGCAATCACCAAACCCAGCCGCGACCTCGAACTCGCCTTCAACATCTCCGGACGGCTCATGGAGCGACTGGTCGAGCCGGGGGTCTATGTGGAGGCGGGGACCCCCCTCCTGCGCCTGGACGATCGCGAGGCGAAGCTGCGGATGAAGCTCCAGGAGCTGCGCGCGATCAGCACCGCCGCGATCGATGCGGCCCGAGCGACGCACAATCTCCAGATCGAGGAGCTGGAGATCCTCAAGGAGGCCCTCGCTGATGGCGGGGCGAACCAGCGCGAGGTCGCACGACAGCAGCTGGAAGTCGAGCGAGCCGAGGCCACGATCTTCATCGAAGAACTCAAACGCGAGGAAGCCCAGCTCGAGTTTGAAGCCGCGGCGGTCATCCTGGAGAAGTACACGCTCAACGCACCGGTCAGCGGATATGTTGAAATCGTCCTGACCGAACCCGGCGAAACCGTTGAAGCGCTCACGCCCGTGCTTCGCCTGGTCTCGACCGATCCCCTGATGCTGGATGCCGCCATCCCCGCCGCTGAGGCCATGCGTCTGAGTCCCGGCAGCAGCGTCTGGGTGTCGATGGATCTGCCCGGTCACGAAGCTTTCGCCGAAGCGACGGTCGCCTCTCTCTCGCAGGTCGCGGTCGGCGCGACTTCTCAGCGGATCGTGCGCATCACGCTCCCGAACCCCGACGGCCTGCCGGCGGGCATCGCGGCGACCGTTCGACTCGATGATCCGAATCCGTAGTTCAGACACAGGCCGGATAAC
Source organism: uncultured Phycisphaeraceae bacterium (assembly GCA_964543335.1). Taxonomy (GTDB): domain Bacteria; phylum Planctomycetota; class Phycisphaerae; order Phycisphaerales; family UBA1924; genus JANSXG01. Next base: position 14,954 of record CAZIXS010000005.1, read on the forward strand.
CCACGCTCGCTGAAATTTCACAGGTCCGCGCGCTGTTATTGATCCGCATCACGCGGATCGCACTGCGCGCACGCGCAGAATTTTCGTAGTCTCCCGGAAGTCGTCCGAGCGGAGCTCGGTGGGAACCCCGTCTTCAGTTGTGCAGCCCAGACTGCGCAGGATCCAAGGAGTGGATTCATGCTTCAACCGTTCACGAAGAACCAGGACACGACACCGCGGATCGACCGCGTTCGCGGCTCTCGGGATGTGCTCGCACGCATCAGCCCCTGCCCGGACACCACCAGCCGACGCACCGACCTGCGACGACTGGCTCAGCGATACAACGCCCTGTTCCTCGAGCGTCGCGAATCGCTTCGCATCGCGCAGTGAACTGATCCCCTCATTCAGACGCGCCGATCGACGCGGCACGCCCTAGCATGCCCGCTCATTGCTATGACTGTGCCCTTCCCACTGGTCGTCAGCCCCTATGAACTCGACGCGCGAGGCGTGGTCGCCGATGTCGCGTTGCTGCTCGGCGAACCGTCGATCACCCTGCTGCCCACCCCGTTCGAGGGTGTATCCCGAGAGTCGATCAACACTGCGGCGGCCTCAGCGCCGGAATTTGCCCGCCTCATCGGCCGGTGGTCCTGGATGCAGGATTTATGGCGAGCCGGAGCGTTGCGTCCCGGTTTCACGGGGATCGACCCGCTCGAACTGGTTCGAGAAACCGAGCAGTCGATCCGCAGCGAGCCCGAGTTCGCCGGCTTGTCGAGCCTGATGCGCCGGGGTGTCTTCGATTCCACGCATGAGTACCTGCGGGCACTCTGCCGCGACATCCCACTGGGCGGGGCTGAACCCGCGGTCTCGGTACCGGTGAGCGTGGGACTGTCCCGATTCGCACACGCGATCGACGCCCCGCTCGTACAGCAGCATGCCAGGCGATCTCAGGGGTCGATCGTGCAGCAACTGGAAACCCGGTCGATGCGCACGATCACGCGTCTGGCCCTGCCGCTCCCAAGGGACCTTGAGCCAGAGCTCATCCTGGAATTCCGGGACTTCCTCTCCGGGCCGCTTGAGGAACTGCGTGGCCTGCTCAGTTCCCCCCACCGCAGCGACGAAAACCTGGCAGATCAGATCGAGGCCGGGTTCCGCGACGCCATCACCGATCTGGCCAGCCGGGTGGGCCTTTCTTCCTCGCCGCGGCGGGGCAGCCGGCTTGCCATGGTGCTGCTGACGGTGTCCCTGATGCCCGAAAACGCTCCACTGGCCGCGGCGCTGCGGGCATCGACCCTTGCTTCCCCTCGGCGGAGGGCGACACCGGCCCGGGCTGAGACGGCTGGACACGCGCTCGCGACCCGCCCGCTCAGGATCCTCAGCGTCCGGGAACTTCCGTGGCAAGGCGAGACCTGAATCCCAAATCTAGTCGGGCAATACCGGGCGTAAACACGTTCATGGTGCAGTCCACATCCGATCTGGCCGTATGGTGAATACCGAGTCCCAGCCCTGAAAGGACACTCCGATGGCCTCACCCCGTGGTTTCGCGTTGATCTCTTCGCTCGTGCTGACCTGCGGCTTGCCGGTCGCCTCCGGTGACGATGCTGCCCCCAGGCCCTACGAGGGCCACAAACTGGTGGAGATCATGGTCACGGTCCCGAGCCAGCTCGCGACCCTCGACGCCCTCGGGAACTCGCTGCAATGCCGGCCCTCCGTGGGCATGCAGATGTACGCGATCGACGGAACGAAACTGGCGCAGCTTGACGAACTGAACTTCCAGTACGAAGTCATCTCCGCAGACCTGCAGGCCATCGTGGACGCAGAGACCGCGCAGCGGATGTCCGCCCGGGCTGAAAACGGCGCGGACTTCTTCAGCGATTACCGCACGATCGATGAGATCAACGCGTATCTCGACGATCTGGTCGCGGCGAACCCGACCATCGTCACCAAGTTCGAAGTCGGCCAATCGCTGGAAGGCCGCACCGTGTACGGCGTGCGCATCGCCAACCTCGATCCGAATGACCCGCAGGGCGACGAAGCGTCCAAACCCGGATTCGTGATCAACGGCTGCCAGCACGCCCGCGAATGGATCAGCCCCGCGAGCGTCATGTACCTCACCGATCAGCTCGTCACCGGCTACGGCTCCGATGAACGCATTACGGAATTCGTTGACGAACTGGTGTTCTACATCATCCCCGTCGTGAACCCCGACGGCTACGCCTACACCTTCCCCGTTGCTCAGGGCGGCGCCGGCCAGCGGCTGTGGCGCAAGAACCGTCGCAACAACGGCAACGGCACCTTCGGCGTGGACCTCAACCGCAACTGGTCAACCTCCTGGGGGCTGGCCGACGGCTCCTCGGGCAACCCCGGCAACGACACCTATCGCGGCACGGCCCCCTTCTCCGAGCCGGAGACGATGAACCTGTCCGATTTCATGTCGTCACTGCCGAATGTCAAAGGCCACCTCGACATCCACAGTTTCAGCCAGCTCATCCTCGGCGCGTGGGCGTACTCGGAAACCGAGTGCCCGCCTCGCGAGCAGGAGATCCGGCTCGCGCAGGAACTTCAGGAACAGGCCATGGTCTCGGTGTACGGCACCAACTATCAGGCCGGTCTGGGCTGCGATGCCTTGCTCTATCCCGCCTCGGGCACCGCACCGGACTGGAGCTTCCTGGAACTCGGCGCACTCAGCTGGACCTACGAGCTCCGCGATTCAGGCCAATTCGGTTTCACGCTGCCTCCCGACCAGATCGTGCCTACCGGGCAGGAAACCGTGGCCGGTGTTTTGGCGCTCGCCGACTTCCTGCTGACCCCGCTGATCATCCAGCCGGTCAACCTCCCTGACCTTGCCCCCTCGGATACGCCGATCCCCTTCAGCGTTGAGATCACCGCGGTCAACAACGAAGTCTTCGAAACCGGCAGCGCCACGCTGTCGTACCGCGTGCAGCCCGGCGAGGACTTCACCACCGTACCGCTCGAGAACCTGACGGCTTCCCTGCCCGCCCAGCCCTGCGGCACGATCTACGAGCTCTACTTCACGGCCCAGACCACCTCGGGCCTGTCGGTCACCTTCCCGAAGAACGGCGACACTCAGCCGCTGACCATCCAGGTCACGGATCTCACCGTCGCGCTCGACGATGACTTCTCCGAAGACCTCGGCTGGACCGTTGGTGCACCCGGAGATACCGCGACCGCGGGGATCTGGGAACGCGTGAATCCGGTCGGCACGGTTGCCCAGCCCTCCGGGGCGCTCTTCGGCGAGTTCTGCTACGTCACAGGTCAGCACCCCGGCGGCGGCGCAGGGGCGAATGATGTGGACGGCGGACGCACCACGCTCCTCAGCCCGATCCTCGATCTCTCCGGTGCCGAAGCCGGCACGGTCGAGGTCCAGTACTGGCGCTGTTATTCCAATGGCGCCGGTGCAGGCCCGAACGCGGATGTCTTCACTGTCGACATCTCCAACGATGGCGGTTCGACATGGGTCAATGTCCAGACCGTCGGCCCGGGTGGCCCCGAAGTGAACGGCGGCTGGTTCCAGGTGACCTTCGATCCCGCGACTCTCATTGCCCTGACCGATCAGGTGCAGTTGCGCTTCGTCGCCGCCGATGAGGCCTCCGGCTCGCTGGTCGAAGCCGCGATCGATGGACTGCTCGTCCGCTCCACAGGCTGCACCGCAGATCCCTGCCCCGGCGACACGACCGGCGACGGCAATGTGAATCTGGCAGACCTGAACCTCGTGCTCGCGAACTTCGGGACCGATACCAGCGAAGGCGACACCAACGGCGATGGCAGTGTGAACCTCGCGGACCTCAACGCGGTGCTCGCGGCGTTCGGTGCCAACTGCCTCTAACTCCGGACTCGATCACCAGATCAGATCCGGACCTGAACCTGACTCCGCCGGCTGGACGAACCACCAGCCGGCGATTTCTTTGCGCCCGGCCTTCGAAGCACTCATTCGGCTGGCGATATTCACGAAGTCGATGGTGCCGAACAAAACCGCATTCTCGTCGTGGCATGAGATCCGTCTGGCCAGTGCGCACTGGGCCGCGGCAGCACCGCCTCTTCCGATAAAACGCGGATCAGCAACCTCTTCGATCACGATCCAACCGTCTATGCCGAACCCGGAGTCCGGCCTCGCCGCGATCAACCCTGCTATCTCATCGTCAAGACACCACCACGCGAGAACCCCGCGCTCAGCGCATTCTTGCAGTTGTTCCAGTGTCGCCTCCTGGACTCGTCCGACGAGAGCAGGATTCGCGCCGAGATGATGCTGATACATTCGAGAGACAAAGCAGAGAGCAGACTCGGGCTCCGCATCTCTCAAGTCAACCAACGCAAGCGTATCAGTCCTTCGCTCGATCTCTTTCACGCGTTCTGCGACAACAAGTTGGTCCCCCACCACGCGCATGTTCGGCTCTTCGAACGGTGGGAAAGAGCCCGCCGACTGGATGCGGCAGACCTTGGCACCAAAGGCACTGAAGGCCGAGAGCGCTTTGTTAATGATTCCACGCCAGAGTTCGGGAGGTCCATCCATCGCGGGGATGTTTACGAACGGCTTGTCGGGATCCCGCCCGCAGAAATGGATCGCAGCCAGCGCTCGCACCCCATCGACCTCAACCAAGCGGCTGAGATAATCACTCGGCTCTCCAATGCCGACGAAGCTGTGATACTTCTCGGCGAACTCGTGGTCCGTGCTGCGTTGAAACTCCGCGCGGATTTCTTCTCGAAGTATCTGCCGAACCCTTTCCTCGCCGCTCCAATCGAAAACTTCACTTGCGACCGAACGAAGCTTCTCATCGAGAAAGGCTGATTGATGAAGAGCGCCTCTCGGATCTGTCATTCACCGAGTGTACCCAACCCTCATCCGCTCGGATCAACCCTGCGAGAATCCATACCGCCCTCCAGCGCTTCCTTGAGCAGCGTCGCATTCCTCAGGTTCGCCTTGTAGATCGCATCCGGGATGAACCCGACCACGGGCACCAGGCCCACCAGCCAGTCGATGCCCAGGTTCAGTAGCATCCGCAACACGACCCTTGCGCCCAGCCGCAGCCGCAATGCCTCGAAGACCGGGTACAGGCCGACCAGCAGCATCGCGGTGTCACCGGCGATCGGCAGCAGACTGATGAGTGGATCGATTCCGAACCGGAATCTGGTGCCGGGGATCCCGAAACGGGTATCCAGAAGCCCCGCGAGCCGATCGGCTCGCCGAAGAGCACGCTCCCGGATGATCTGCTGAGCTTCGTCCAAACCGCCTGACCCCTTCTCGACTGCCGAGTCTCAACTTCATTCGACTCGCGCTGCTGCAAATACGATCCGCAAACCAGCACGGCGGTTCGGATCATCCTAGACTTGCCAATCTTCATTCTCCCTCACCCGCCGGAAGTGCCTTTGAACAGCCCCGCTCCCGAACAACCCGCCATCGAACTCAAGGCCCAGAGCAACCTCCCCACCGAATTCGGACCGGTGCAGCTCATGGTCTTCCACGCCGCCGGAAGCACCGACGACCACCTCGCGCTCGTCGTCGGCGAAGTCTCGGACCACGCCGAAGTCCTCGTGCGTCTGCATTCCGAGTGCATCACCGGCGACCTGCTCGGATCGCTGCGCTGCGACTGCGGCGAACAGTTCACCCAAGCCCGGCGATTGATCCACGAAACCGGACGCGGCGTGATCCTCTACCTGCGTCAGGAAGGGCGTGGCATCGGCCTGGTCGACAAACTCCGCGCCTACGAACTCCAGGACGAAGGCATGGACACCGTCGAAGCCAACCTCGCCATCGGCCATCAGGCCGATGCACGAGACTACGGTGTCGGCGCCGCGATCCTCACACATCTCGGCATCCGCTCCGTTCGTCTGCTCACCAACAACCCCGACAAGATCGATCAGCTCGAGCGCTATGGGATCCCTGTGGCCGAGCGTGTGCCGCTGCAGCCCACGCCGCGCGAAGAAAACCTCCGCTACCTGGCGACCAAGGTCGAGGCGATGCGTCACGATATCCGCCTGCCAGGTCTCAGCACGCGCACGAAAGCGGACTGATCCGAGGGTGAGACTCAGCCCCGGATCGCTCGCTGAAGATCAACCGCGAGCTGCTGGATCTCTTCCGGGTCATCCCCACGGTAGCGCCCCACCACCTGGCCTTGCGGGTTGATGACCAGGAACGAGTTCGGGTGCAGGATGTTGCCCATGGTCGTGCCGTCGGGAAGCGTGATCATGGTGTCGGGGTTGCCATCTTCGCGGGGCGGTACGAACCCGAGCGCGGACATGAAGTGCTGGATCAGTGCCTCATCGCCACGCAGGAGCTTCCATCGCTCGTAATCGATGCCCATGTCCGAGGCGTACTGGTTGAGCCGCTGCACGGTGTCATTCACGGGATCCACCGAAATGCTCACATAGCGCACCGGTAGTTTGCTCAGCGAAGGCGATTCGGCAAGCCGATACATGTTGCCCTGCAGCGTCGGACAGGCCAGCACGCAGTGCGTGAACATGAAGCTCATCACCGTCCAGTTGCCTTGCAGCAGGTCCTGGTTCTGGGAGTTCCCGTTCTGATCGATCATCTCGAAGGGGACGATCTGCATGGATTCGAACTGGCCTGGGTTGGTCAAAGGCCGGTCCGCGGCCGCGGTGCCCGGTCTGGGCACGGTCGTGGTGAGCGCCGCGATCAGGCCGGCCAGCATGGCCACGATGAGCGAGATGAGCCAGAACATCGGAGACTTGGACATTTCACCACCCCAATCCACAAGGAAATCAGAACAAAACAATAGGCCGCTCAGCCCTCACCGGCACCTCGCCGACCACCCGAACGCCGAATGGTCGCGAGCAGCAGTGCGCCGGTGACCAGCGGAAACGCGACCGTAATGATCCAAGCCACGGACCCCGCCGGCGTACCGGTCCCGAGCCCGTCGCTCACACACCGATGCACCCAGTGCAGCGGGTTGGCCATCATCACCGCCGAGAGCCAGGTCGATGCGCCGCTCACCGGGAACATCGCTCCGCTCAAGACCCACGCCGGGAGCAGCAGGATGTTCATGACGCCGTGGAACCCGGAGACCGAGTCGATGCGCCACGCCAGCGCCAGCCCGACACTCAGCACCCCCAGCGACCCGCAGAGCAGCGCCGCCGAAGCGAGCACAAAGCCCAGCACCGTCGTTTGGCCTTCACCCATCACGAACACACCCGCAAGCACCGCCATGCCCTGCACCGTGGCGAGCGCGGAAGCCGGCGCGACCTTGGAAACCGCGACCACCCAGAGCGGCACGGGGCTCACCAGCACCGACTGCAGAAACCCGGAGTGCCGATCCTGAATCAGGCCGATCGCGCCGAAGATGGTGCCGAACATGACCACCATCAGCGCGATGCCCGGAAGCAGGTATGCACCGTAAGAGCCGTCCTCAGCACCCGGCAGTTCGATCGAACCGGCAAAGCCGCTGGCCGCGAGCAGCCAGAACACCGCCGCTGTGCCGAGTGTCGCCACAATCCGCGTGGGCTGGCGAAGCATGCGCACGAACTCGCGAGCGATGAGAACACGGAGGCCGATCAGGTTCATGGCTGCGCCTCCGAGCCGCGCCCTTCCGCCAGCATCAGTCGGTAGGCGCTCACAAAGTCCGGCTCGCGAAGCTCGACCGTCCGGCCCTCGCGGCTCTGCGCGAGCGCGAACGCCTCAATCGCAGGTCGCTCACCGCCAACGATGGTCTGTTCGCCGGCTCGCAGCACCCGAAGCCCGCTCGGCTCACCGGCCATGCTGTCATCGATGATCGCGAGCGTTTCGCACCCCTTGAACCGGTCTTGGGCAATCTCTCCCGGATCACCCGAGGCAATCACCCGCCCCGCTTCGAGCACCAGCACGCGATCGGCCAGACGGATCTCGTCCGGGGCGTGCGACGACATCACCAGGGTGAATGAGGGATCCTGAGCCGCCAGTTCCTTGATGCCGCGCAGGAACACATCGCGGCTCTCGGCATCCAGACCGGCAAGCGGTTCGTCGAGCAACAGCACCGACGGGCGGCTGATCATCGCCCTCGCGAGGTCGGCTCGACGCGCCAGCCCACCCGAGAGTCCTCCGACTCGGTCCCCAAGCCGGTCGCTGATCCCGACAAACGCGGCACACTCGCGCACCCTCTGCATGGCATCGCCGATGCCGTACAGAGCCGCTTGCATCCGCAGGTTCTCTTCAACGGTCAGAAGTCGATCGAGGCCGGGGCTCTGGAAAACCACGCCCATATCGCTGGAGGCCATGCGGTGCGGGATCTCTCGCCCATCCTTATCGCGATACTCCACCTGCCCGGTGTCGGGGGACTCGATGCCAGCGAGAACGCGGAGCAGTGTTGATTTGCCGGAACCGTTCGCACCGACCAGTGCCAACCGCTGCCCGCGCTGAACATCCACCGAGACTCCATCAAGAGCAGTGCGCTCCACGCGAACGCGCCCGGATTTGCTTCGGTACACCTTGCGCAGGTCCGCCGCTCGGATCACCGCTCGATTCACCACAGCCGGTGCACGATGAAGGCGTCGATCAGCATCGCCGCCAGTACTGCCGGCAGGTACAGGATCGACACGATGAAGACCACGAGCGCCCGCTTGTTGCTGCGCTCGCGCAGGAACTCAAGCGTGGACCAGAACATGACCAGCCCGCACAGCACCGCGATCAGCACGTACCCTGCGCCGAGCACGCTGGCTTCGCCCTCCGCGGTCCGCAGCGAAATCGTGACCGCGGGAAGAATGGAGACAGGGATCAAGGTCGCCGCCCAAACCACCGAGGCCCGCGCGGTCTTGAGCCCTGTGGGGTCGACCGACGGCAGAACGCGATACCCACCGGCTTCGTAGTCCTCGCGGTACTTCCAACTGATCGCCATTACGTGTGGAATCTGCCAGACGAACATCAGCGCGAACAGCGACCAGCCACCCGGATCCAAGAGGCGCATCCACGACGAGGCCTCTGGGTTCGTGACCACCGCTCCGGACGCCGCGGCCCAGCCCACCAGAGGCGGAAGCGCCCCCGGGATCGCGCCGACCAAGGTCGAGAGCGGAGTCACGGCTTTGAGCGGCGTGTAGAACAGCACATAGGACAGGATTGTGGCCAGCGAGACCACCGCAGCAGCCGGGGTGGCCCCGAACCACAGCATCGCGACACCGGCGATCGAGAACGCGATCCCCGCACCGTACCCCGCGCGCCGACTCAGCCGGCCGATCGGGATCGGACGAGAGGCGGTCCGACGCATGCACGAGTCCCGCTCGACCTCAGCCGCCATGTTCAGAGCGTTTGCGCCCGCGGCCGACAGAGCCGTCCCGATCAGGCAGAACACCGCCACCCAAAGGTTGGGGACCGCTCCGATCGAACCGATCAGGTAGCCCACCGCCGTGGCGATGACGACCATGCGCACGATGCCGGGCTTGCTGAGTTCGATCACCGCAGAAATCTGCTCGCGCAGAACCACGCGCCTGGAAGCGTTCGCTTCCATCGCAGGGCTAAGCACGGATTGATCGAACTGGGCCATGCCCCGGGCCTCTCGAAATGCTGCCTCGCAGTAACGGTCGCAGTTTGGCAGAAATTATAGCCGTCGAGACAGGCCGGAGTATACCGAGCCCACCCCGCCGATGCCCCGAAACTTACTGCTCGGAATCACGCAGCCGGATATCGATCCAGACCGGAAAATGATCACTCACGGAGTAGCGGATCGAGTCCAGCATCTCATGGGTGAGCATCGGGGAAGTCGGCAGATCGGCCTCACCGCGAACGATACCGCCCCGGATCACATCCACTTCGCGCGTCGGGAGCAGGTAGTCCACCCGGAGCCCGAACTCGGCGGTCGCCACCGGCCGCAGGATCCGCTCGCCGATCTGCAGTTCCACCGCACTGGCCGGAATGAACTCCCCATCGATCCGGGGATTCGCCAGCAGCCAGGTGAGGATGGGATTGTCGCGGCTGTCGCCCATGAGCGGGTCCGCGTTCAGGTCACCCATCACAATCGCCGCATCCGATCGGCTGCCCCCGGCGATTCCGGCATCATCGACGATCCAGTTGGCTCCGGCGAGGTACTCGCCCCAGAAGCGGATCTCATCGTGGTTCCGACGCCCATTGCGATCTTCCGGGCCATCGAATACCGGCGGGGTCGGATGCGAGGCGTAGATGTGCAGGATCTGTCCCTCGCCGAGATCCACCGGGACATCCCAGTGGCTCTTGGAACTGAGGGGCAGAACCTCCAGCATCTCCGGGGTGTACCAGGACTCGTCCTCGGGCACGCGCTGACCATCCCCGGGCGGAAGTAGCGCCTCGGGCATGTTCGCCCAGCGCAGATTGCGGAAGGTTCGGGTCTCGTCCTCAACGATGACTAGAGGTTCGGCGACCAAGAGGGCCATCGCGAACTGGCCGGGGAACTCGCCGTAGCCCAGCGCATCGTTGCCGTATCCGCGGCTGCCCTGTTCCGCGACGACGCTTCCGTCCCGATCAAGATCGAAGCCGCTATGGATCCCGGTATTCGAGGGTGCCTGATACACCGCGTATCGGCGGGGCTCCAAACCGAGGTAATCGCGCTGCTGGCTGACCAGATCGGCAAACGCCCGCCCGCTCAAGGGTTCGGAACTGATGAAGTCGAACTCGAGCTCGTTGACGAGCAGGATGTCGGCGTCGATCGCCGCGACCAGGCGAGCCACATGCCGGGCCCGGTCAGCACCGGGATTCTCATCGCCGCGAAGACCGGCCATGATGTCGTCGTAGCGAAGGTCTTCGACATTGAAGGTGCAGACGCGTGTCAGCGTGTAATCCTCTTCTTGTGGCTGGGCAATTTCCGTGGACTCCTCGGTAAGGACCGAAGGGTCTTCGATCGCCAGAGAAGAATCCTCAGGTTCGGTGCCGGTCTGAGCACCCCCCGGGGTGACCTTCTCCTCGCAGCCGCCCAGAGCGATCGCGAGCGCAAGTCCGCCGGCTCCGATGCGTGCCATGTGCCTTGTCATGCCTGTTCGTCCTCGCGTTGGTCGGATCTGACGGATTGGGTCCAGCCATTCTATTGTGGGCAGTAAGCCACGGGGCTACCGTATGGGTGACACAGCCACGCCTCGGTAGCTCAGCTGGATAGAGCAGCGGACTTCTAATCCGCAGGTCGAAGGTTCGAATCCTTCCCGGGGTGCTTGCGGTAAAACTATGCCACCAAACGGTTTGCCTTGCCACACCGAACGCGCAGACTTGGTTGGGATCGTCGGTTTCACCCCGAAACCGGTGCCGATAATCGCCGGGGATCCACCTCTCCGCGCCCCTCAGACTCGGAGACGACATGCTCGTTCACAGTGCCAGCACCCGCACGATTCATGTTGTCCATGTTGTCATCGCCGCACTGCTGGTCGCGATGTTCGGCGAGATCGCCTCGGCACAGACGAACGCCGGTCGTCGCTTTGCCACCCCACCGGTGTCCGTCGGAAATGACACGGTCGATTTCGGTGATGTCCCACCCAACACCACCGTTATCCGAAGCGCGACGCTGACCAACAATTCTGAGAACCAGATCCGGATCACGGGCGTTCGAGTGTCCTGCGGCTGCACCATCGCCGCTTGGCCGGAGGAGTGGATCCAGCCCGGCGAATCCGTCGAGGTCGAGTTGACCTTCCAGAGCGGGGAACTCTGGGGTCCGATTCAGCGTTACGCGCTTCTGGTCTTTGAGGGCTACAACCGACCGCTGCGGATCACGACCGTTGCCCATGTGAACACCGGTCTTCGGGCCTCTCGTGACTACGAACCGCTCGGCCAACTCTTCCAGGGCACCATCACGCTAACCTCGACCGACGGCAAGCCCTTCTCGGTGCGGAGTCTCAGTTTCGCGAGAGACGGCGAGGAAAACGGAGCTCCGGCGGGCGTGCTTTCGCGAGAAGATCTGGCTGACGAACTCAAGCAGCCCGCGCTGGTCCACCGGATCCCGTTCGACTTTTCGAAGGTCGATCCGCTGCGTCTTCGGCGCTGGGTCGCCATCGAAACCGACCACCCCACCGCTCCGGTCGTGGCCATGCACATCGACAACCCCTACGCCGGCATCGATCAGCGCCGCACCCTCTGGATCTTCAACAAGGACCACCTGCGCCTCGGTTCCACCGTTCCGGGAGAGCCCGTCGAGGACACGGTCGTGCTCAGCGGTCTGCGATCAAACGCCGAATTGCAGGAGGTCCGAACCGCTGATCCGAACCTGAGCGTGGAGGTGGTTTCGACCGACCTTGACCCTGCCATGGGCCTGACGGTCGTCCTCCGATTCACCCCCAGCGACGCGGCCAAGGGCCTCATCCACACCGATCTGACCATCCGGGCGGTGGATTTCGAGAACACCGTGGAAACCATGATCCGGGTGCTGCCGGCCAACGCGGAACCGGATCAGGACGCGGCCCCCTCCGGGGAATGATGCAACCCAAAGTTGGCTGAACTGCACCGCCGACTGGGGGTCAGCGGTATGGTAGCGAACCACTCAAGCCAGTATTTTGGCTAGGAAGGACGCTACGCATGCCCATTCGCTGTTGCGGTATCCGTGCCGCGCTGTTGTTCGGGGTCGCCGGGACGACGCTCGCTTTGCACGGTCTGGTCCCGATCGTTCACGCCGCGGAGATGCAGGGCGCACAGGCCACGGTCCGCAGCCTCTCGATCGGTGAATCACGAGAAGGTCGCTCGATCGACCTCATCACGGTCAGCACCGACCCCGAGAACGCCGACTCTCGCCCTGCGCTGTTGATCGTGGCTGGCGTCGATGCCACGCACCAGACCGGCATCGCGGTCGCCCGCAATCTCGCAGATCGGATCGCGGCGGATCACCCCGAACTGCTGACCGACCGCACCGTGTACATCGTGCCGCTGCTCAACCCCGACGCCTCGGTGCGGCGAAGCCAGGGACCGATCGGCTCATTCGATCTTCGCTTTGCGCCCAAAGCCATCGATGTCGACCGGGACCGGCGGATCGATGAAGACGGACCCACGGATATCAACCGCGACGGGTACATCACCCAGATGCGGATCCGCAACCCCGCGCCGGGCTCCGGCCTGATCGCCACGCATGTCGAGCATGAGGACGATCCGCGCCTGCTTCGCCCCGCAGACGCCGGCAAAGGCGAGATCCCGGTCTTCGCCGTGATGGTGGAAGGAATGGATCAGGACGGTGACGGCCAGGTCGGTGAGGACCCGGTCGGCGGGATCGACCTCTCACGACACTTCCCGTACCTCTGGGATGAATTCGATCCCGTCACCGGAGACTACCCCCTTGAGGATCCAGGAGCTCGCGCTCTTGCGGACTGGATGCTCGAGCGTGCGAATCTGGTGGCGGTGCTGACCTATGGCCCGCACGACACCCTCAGCAATCTTCCCTCCGACGGCAAGTACGATGTCACCCGACGGGTTCCGCTGGGCATCGAATCCGATGACAAAGCGGCGTATGAACTGGTGCAGAAGGCCTTCCATGAGTCCACGGGGCTCAAGAACGCCGAAGGTCGTTCGAACGAGGGATCTCTGCACGGCTGGGCCTACGGCCACCTCGGACTGTACTCCTTCAGCACGCCCCTCTGGTCCGTGCCGGACAGCGACACCAAGGACACTGCCGACGCGCAGCCCGAAGCCCCGCAGGCCACGGAACCCGAAGCCCAAACAGAACAGGACTCCGGGCCCTCGGCCGCTGAAATCCAGGTGATGATCAACACCTTCCAGAACGGCACCGATGAACAGCGGGCCGAACTGATGCAGCGCTTCAACTCGTTCAGTTCGGACCAGCAGGCCCGGATCATGGCGATCGCCAGCGGTGAGCCGGATCCGAATGCGCCCGCAGCACCACAGGCCCAGAGCCGATCTCGCTCGGGCAAGAAGGGGGCAAGCACGGGCGACGCGGCCTGGCTTCGCTACGCCGATGAGCGAGGCGAGGGCTTCATCGACTGGGCCGCGTTCGATCACCCGCAGTTTGGAGAGGTCGAGATCGGCGGGTTTGTCCCGGGCTTCAAACTGAACGCACCAAGCGATCAGATCGACACTCTGACCGAACAGCAGTCGGAGTTTGTTGGCGAACTGCTTGGGATGTTCTCGGCGATCGAGGTCTCCGAGCCCGCTGTTCGTGATCTCGGTCACGGGGTGTACGAGATCACCCTGCGCCTTAGCAACACAGGCGCAATGCCGACCCGTGCGGCCATCGCCGAGAAGACCAGGCGCTGGCCACCCATCCTCGTCCGCCCACAGATCGACCGGAAGGCCGTGCTGATCGGTAGGCCCATCGAGAGCGTGGAGCGCCTCAAGCCCGGTGCGCACGAGGACTTCGTGTGGACCGTGCGGACCAGCGAAAACACGCTCGATATCACCATCTCCGTGCCGGAATCCGGCGAGCAGACCGTCACCGTCGACCTCCGGGAGGGCAACTGACCATGGCAGGGACCATCACTCGTATCCGAAACGCGGCCGTCATTGTGTGCGCCGCGATCGCTGGCAGTGCGATGCCCGCGACTGCTCAGGTCCACATCGAATCAAAGGTGGACATCTCCTTCAACCGCTACTACCCGCATGAACAGATCGTCGAGTTCATCTACGACTTCGAGCGGGCGTACCCGGATCTCGTCACGGTCAAGGTGATCGGCAAGTCGCACGAGGGTCGCGACATGCTGCTGGTCGTCATCAACAACGATGAAACCGGTGCCGATACCGACAAGCCGGCGATGTGGATCGACGGCAGCATCCACGCGAACGAGATCCAAGCGACCGAAGTCTGCATGTACACGATCTGGTACCTCACCAAGGGTTACGGCCAGAACCAGATGATCACGGACCTTGTGGACCGCACCGCGTTCTACATCATGCCCGTCGTCAGCCCAGATAGCCGCACTTACTGGTTCAACGAACCCAGCACGCCGAACTCCTCTCGAGCGAACACCCGCCCGGTGGATAGCGATCGAGACGGCCTGTTCGAAGAGGATCCGCCCAACGACCTCGATGGCGATGGCTCCATCACGGGGATGTGGAAGGAAGACCCGGACGGGCGCTGGCGCCGAAACGAGAAGGACCCGCGCATCTTCGAGCGCGTCGCCGATGACGAGGTCGGCGGCTGGACCTACCTCGGCTCCGAAGGCACCGACCTCGATGGCGACGGCCGGATCAACGAGGACGGGCCGGGCGGCGATGACATGAACCGCAACTGGCCCGGCGGCTGGCAGCCCAACTATGTCCAGCGCGGCGCCGGCGATTACCCGCTCCAGAGCCCTGAGACCCGCGCGATCGCGGATTTCATCCTCTCGCGACCCAACATCGCCGCGGCCCAGGCCTACCACAACACCGGCGGCATGATCCTTCGCGGACCCGGCACGCCCGAACGCGCCAACATGTACCCCGCGGCGGACCTGCGGGTGTACAACGAGTTGGCTCGGATCGGCGAAGAGATGATCCCCTACTACCGTTACCTGATCATTCACGAAGACCTGTACACCGTGCACGGCGGGTTTGTGAACTGGGTCGCCGAAACTCTGGGTATCGTCAGCTTCACCAACGAACTCTGGACGACCGAGAAGTACTTCCAGCGTGATGTCCGCCGGCCCAGCGACGAGCAGCAGTGGATCTGGCGCGACAAGCTCGCGTTCGGTGAACTCTTCACCGATTTCACCGAATACGACCATCCTGAGTACGGCAAAGTGCTCATCGGTGGACCCAACAAATGGTCGGCGCGGGTCACCCCTCCGTTCATGCTCGAAGAGGAGTGCCATCGCAATTTCGCGTTCACCATGTTCCACGCCGGTGAGATGGCCGAACTGAGGTTCGGACGCACGGATGTGCAGCGGCTCGAAGGTGGGCTGTGGCAGGTCACCTTTGAGATCCACAACGACCGCATCATCCCGACCCGAACGCAGCAGGCGGCCAACCGCAACATCGGCCAGCCCGACCTGCTGAGCATCGAGGGCGAAGGCGTCACCGTCGTGACCTCGGGCACCGTCAGCTCTCGACGAGACGACCAGATCCAGCGAGCCAACCCGGCAGGACAGGATCAGGCCCGGATTCTCAACAACCGCGGCATCAGCGGGAAGGGCTCTACGGTGTTCCGCATGATCGTCGCCGGGGAATCCGGTTCGACCCTCAACATCGCCTACACCGCCGAGAAGGCCAAGGACATCTCGACGCAGGTCCGCCTCGAGGAGTAACCCCGGGACGGCGACGATCCTCGCTCATTTTCGCGACCGCGCTTTGACGAGCACGGTCGCGGTTTCTATCCTGTTCGACTGCGACTGAGTCTCAATTACAGGATAACCACCATGTCCCGCGCCCTCCTCGCCCTCGTCCTGCTCGCCCTCGGTCTTGGCCTCACCCAGGCTGCCACCGGCACCCATGCCGCACCGGAGCAGGTGGTCAATGTGTACACAGCCCGTCACTACGACACCGACGATGCGATTTACAAGCGCTTCACGGAACTGACGGGTATCACCGTCCGCGTGATTGAAGGCAAGTCCGATGAGCTCCTGGCCCGCCTCAAGCGCGAAGGCGAGTTCAGCCCTGCGGATGTGCTGGTCACGGTCGATGCGGGACGACTGCACAAAGCCGTCGAACAGGGAGTGTTCCAGCCGGTCGAATCGAGCACCCTCGAGACTCTGGTTCCCTCCACGCTGCGCCATCCGGACGGTCTGTGGTTCGGTTTGAGCAAGCGGGCACGAGTGCTCGCGGTTTCGCGTGATCGCGTTGATGCCTCTCTCACCGAACTGAACTACGAAGACCTCACGAAGCCCGAGTGGAAGGGGCGCGTGCTGGTCCGCAGCTCCTCCAACATCTACAACCAGTCGATGGTCGCTTCGATGATCTCAACCGACGGAGCGGAGGCCGCTCAGCAATGGTGTGCCGGCTTAGCCGCCAACCTCGCGCGTCGCCCGCAGGGCGGCGATCGCGATCAGATCAGCGCGGTCGCCGCGGGCGAGGGCGATGTGGCGATCGTGAACCACTACTACTACGCGCAGATGCTCAACGGCACGGCTCAGGAGCGTGAAGCCGCTTCGAAGGTGCGGATCATCTTCCCGAACCAGGACGAGCGTGGCACGCACATCAACATCTCGGGCGCCGGCGTTGTTCGCTCGGCTCCGAACCGCGAGAACGCGATCCGGTTCATCGAGTTCCTCGCCAGCGAAGAGGCTCAGCTTGTCTTTGCTGGAGGAAACATGGAGTACCCGATCCGCGAGGGCGTTCCGGTCAATCCGGTGCTCAGCGAATTCGGACCATTCCGGTCTGACTCCGTGAACGCCACCGAGCTCGGAGAAAAGAACCGGGAAGCCATGATGATCATGGACCGCGTCGGTTGGCGATGAACGAGCTCCCCCCGCTACTCTGAATGACGGTCCGTAACCGGCCAGGCTTTCATCCGACGCTTAGAAGAAATCCGCACGGTGATCCGGACACAACGCACTCACATATGGTGGCTTCTGGCAAGCGCTGTGGTGGCCTGCGTTGTGGCAGTGCCGGTCGGGGCGGTGGTGTCGAGCATCGGTGCGGATACGAGTGGCGTGTGGGAGCACCTGGTCTCCACGCGCCTCCCCGTCTACATTGGCAATACCCTTCTCCTGACGGTAGGTGTGTGTGTCCTCGCGGCGCTCATCGGCATACCCGCCGCGTGGCTGGTCGCGATGTACGAGTTCCCCGGTCGGCGCACCCTCTCGTGGGCGCTCCTGCTGCCGCTGGCTGTCCCGGCGTATCTCGCGGCGTATGCCCTGACGGATCTGCTCCAGTTCAGCGGGCCGGTGCAGTCGGCGCTGCGCGACGCCACGGGCTGGAGCGCCGGCGAATATTGGTTCCCCCAGATACGCTCGCTGCCCGGCGCGATCTTCATCCTCGGATTCAGCCTGTATCCCTATGTGTTCTTCGCGGCGCGAGCGGCGTTCCGTGAGCAGTCTCAGAACCTGCTCGACGCATCACGAACCTTGGGGTGCGGCCCGCTGCGGACGGCTCTGCGAGTCGGTCTTCCGCTGGCTCGCCCCGCACTGATCGGATCGCTCGCTCTGGTCATGATGGAAACGGTGGCCGACTTCGGCACCGTCGAGCACTGCGCGGTCGACACCCTGGCCACCGGCATCTACCGCACCTGGCTGGGCCTGGGTTCGCTGGATGGGGCAGCGCAGCTCTCAACAGTCGCACTCGCGATCGTGCTTGCCCTGCTCACCGCGGATCTGCTGAGTCGTCGCAAGGCCAGATTCCACAGAAGCACGGCGCGCCACGCCGCACCACGCCGAGTCCGTCTCTCGCGTGGACGCGGGATGCTCGCGACCCTGTTCTGCCTGCTCCCGCTCACGATCGGTCTGGTGCTTCCGGCCGGGCGCTTCGCCCATCTTGCGATTCAGGCCGGAGACGCGCGAGCCGCGGAACTCTTCGGGCCGCTCATGCGCAACACGCTCGTGCTCGGACTCATGGCGGGGGCGATCGCCGTCCTGCTGGCGCTCTGCGTCAGTTACACATCCCGACTGAGCACCGGGCGACTCGGCGTCGGACTGCGGGAGGTCTGCCGCTCCGGGTACGCGCTGCCGGGCCCGGTGATCGCGATTGGGTTGCTCAGCGCCTTGGGCTGGCTCGACCACCGGCTCAACGATGCGCAAGGCGCTCTGTTCCCGGATGCTCCACGCCTCGGGCTCGTGCTGAGCGGCAGCATCTTCGCGGTGCTTCTCGCGTACCAGACCCGTTTTCTGGCGATCGCGGTCACGACCGTGCAGGGCGCTTTCGAGCGCGTGCCGACGCGACTCGACGAAGCCTCTCATTCGTTGGGAGCCGGGCCGCTGCGCACCCTGCTCAAGGTGCACCTGCCGATGATGCGACTGAGCCTGATGACGGCGGGCGTTCTCGTGTTCGTCGATGTGATCAAGGAACTGCCGGCGACGCTCATGCTCCGGCCGTTCAACTTCGACACACTCGCGGTCCGCGTCTATCAACTCGCCTCGGACGAACGGCTCGCCGAGGCCTCGACGGGCGCGCTCGCGATCATGGCCATCGGACTGCTGCCGGTCCTTGTGCTGCATAAAATCCTGGACCCTGACAGTTCGCCCCGGAGGGCCTCGTGATGCCGACCAACGACGCTTCTACCGATTTCGCGCTCGAAGTGCTCGGGCTCGGCTTCGCGTACAGCGGTCAGCGTCCCGTCTTCAGCGGCTTCAACCTGAAGGTGCGATGTCGATCGGTGCACTGCCTGCTCGGGCCGTCCGGGTGCGGGAAATCGACGCTCCTCAGACTCATCAGCGGGCTGGAGCGACCTCACGCCGGAGTCATCCGCTTCCGCGATCGTACGGTGTGCGGCGAAGGCAACCACACGCCGCCCGAGCGGCGCAAGGTCGGGGTCGTGTTTCAGGATCTGGCTTTGTTTCCGAACATGTCCGTGCGCCGAAATGTGATGTTCGGGATGCGCTCCACCCCCCGATCCCAACGCCGCGCCGAGGCGGATGAGATGCTGAGCCGCGTTGGCCTGTCGGACTACGCCGACCGCATGCCCCATACCCTGAGTGGCGGTCAGCAGCAGCGCGTGGCAATCGCCCGCGCTCTGGCGAGCCGGCCGGATGTCATGTTGCTGGACGAGCCGTTCAGTTCGCTCGATGCGAAGCTTCGGAAAGACCTGCGTGCCGAACTGCTGGGGCTGCTGCGAGAGAGTGGCGTGGGGACGCTGATGGTCACGCACGACGACGGCGAGGCCTGCGAAGTCGGGGACGAGACCACCTGGCTGGGCCCGCTGGGGAGCGCCGGGGGAGTTCCGAGCTAGTAAGGGTCGCCCGCTGGCCTGAACAAAGACCGGCCTTGCCAGCGAGAAAAGTGGGCGTAACTGGACTCGAACCAGTGACCTCTGCGGTGTGAACACAGCGCTCTAGCCAGCTGAGCTATACGCCCTCAAGGCCCGCCTGGCTGGGACGGGCCGCACATCATAAAGCACCGTTTGGTCTCACGCCAGCAGTCCAGGGGCCACGAACCTTGAATCTGATGCGGGGCTATCTGTGGGCATTCACCTCCAGATTGATGTGAAAACAGAGGATTCTGGGTCTCAACAACGCAGATTTATCGGATTTACGCGGGCTTCTTGGCGGAATTTGGGCAGGATATACGCGGAAGAGAGTGATCAAGGATGCGACGGCGTTCTCCGCGCGTCCGGTTCGCTCGTTTTGTGGAGGAACTCTCGTGAAATCGTTCTTTGGATTTGGAGCAAGCAGTCTCCTGCTCGGCGCGACGCTGTCGTTGTGCCTGCAGGGCAGTGCCAACGCTCAGGATGAACGCGGTAAAGCCATGCTCACGGCTCAAACCGCTGCCGCTCTGGATGTGAGTGCCGTGGAAACCTTCCGGCTAGACCGGGTCTTCGACTTCGATGACCAGATCCGCCAGACCATCCCCTACAACGGTGTGGAGCACGAGATCATCCTCCGCCAGCACGATGTCCGAACCGAGGACTTCACGCTGCTCGTTCAGGGTGATGACGGGGTCCTGCGTCCGATGGGTGCCGGGCCCATCACCACCTACCGCGGACAGGTTGCCGGGCAACTCGGGTCCGTGGTCGCGGCTTCGGTCATCGAAGGGCGACTGGAAGGCAGCATCCGCCTTGAGGATGGCACCAAACTCTGGTTCGGATCAGTCTCTGACCGGGTGATGGGCGCCCCGATCGATCTGTACGCCGTCTACAACGCCGAGCACGCTCTGGATCACGGCGGGGTCTGTGGAGGTGGTCTGGAACCGCCTTTCCCCCATCCAAACGCCAATGACCGGCCGGAAGGGAATCAGGAAGGCCGCGGGGCGTTTATCTACACCTCGCGTCTGGGTCTTGATGCGGATGTCGAGTACTTCAACGAATTCGGCTCCACCATACTGACGCAGGCACGCATGGAAGCGGTGATCAACACCGTCAATGTGCAGTACGAGGATGAGGTCGGCATCACACACCGCATCGCGCAGGTGATCATCCGAACCTCGGCGGCTACACAGCCTTACACCTCGAGCAACTCCGGCACATTGCTTGATCAGTTCCGCGAGGAATGGAACAACAATGTGTCTTCGCTGCGCAGCCACGCCCACCTCTTCACCGGGAAGAACCTTGATGGTTCGACCATCGGCTTGGCGTATGTCGGCGTCGTCTGCGATGACAACTTCGCCTATGGCCTCTCAGAGGCGAACTTCAGCAGCAACTTCTCGACGATCACCGATCTCGTCGCGCACGAACTCGGGCACAACTGGGATGCCAACCACTGCACTTGCACCAGCCCGCCCTACACGATGAATCCGTTCATCACCAGCGCGAACACCTTCAACCCGTCGCTGACCCGCCCGGTGATCACGGCATTCCGTGACGGCGACGCCTTCGGATGTGGATTCATCGCGAACCCCGTCAATAACGACCACTGCGACAGCGCGATTTCCATCTCCGATGGCCTGAACCCGTTCTCGACCGTCGGCGCAACCACCGACGGACTCTCGCACAGTGGATGCAACCCGAACCAGATCATCGGCGACGACATCTGGTTTACCTACACCGCCAGCGCCACCGGTGAACTGCTGATCACGACCTGCGAGGACCTCGGCGGTTCCGCGGACTATGATACCGACCTTGCTCTCTACAACGCCTCCGGTGCGCCATGCCCTCCTGATGACTCGTTCCTCGTGGCGTGCAACGACGACGACCCGAACAACCCCTGCGGCACGGGCACCGGCGGATGGAAGAGCACGATCCGCACCAATGTGGTGCAGGGCGAGCAGTTCCTCATCCGTGTCGGTGGGTTCTCGCTCAACAACGAGGGGACCGGTCAGCTGCTCATCGAGGTTCGCCCTGAGAACGACGATTGCTCCGACGCGATCGCGATCACCTCGCAGCTCACGAGCTTCTCAACCGAGAACGCCACCACCGACGGCATCACGCACCCGGGTTGCCAGTTCGGCGGCGTGACCGGCAACGACATCTGGTACACCTACACTGCACCGTTCGCCGGCCAGCTCATCGTGAGCACCTGCGAACAGGAAGGCGGCTCGGCCAACTACGACACCGACCTCGTACTCTACGCCGCCGGCGGCGCGTGCCCTCCCAGCGGTTCGTTCCTGCTGGTCTGCAACGACGACGACACCCAGAACCCCTGCGGCGGTTCAGCGGGCGGATTCCGCAGCACCATCCGCTACAACGCCTCCGCGGGCGAACAGTTCCTGATCCGCGTCGGCGGGTTCAACGAGGGTGATACCGGAAGCGGTCAACTGCTCGTCAAGGTCGCCCCGGTGAATGACAACTGCGAAGACGCGATCAGCATCTCGACTGGCCTGACGCCGTTCTCCACGCTCGGCGCGAACACCGACGGCGTGACCCATCCTTCCTGCCAGTTCGGTGGAACCACCGGTCGCGACATCTGGTACACCTTCACGGCACCGTGCACCGGCCCAGTGACCATCTCCACCTGCGAGCAGCTCGGCGCCTCGGCGACCTACGACACCGACCTGGTGCTCTACTCCGCAGCCGGCGCTCCCTGCCCCCCGACCGAAGAGTTCCGGATCGCCTGCAACGACGACGATCCGAACAACCCATGTGGCACATCGTCAGGCGGCTTCCGCAGCACGATCGTGGCGAATGTGACTCAAGGTCAGCAGTATCTCATCCGTGTTGGCGGGTTCAACCTGAACAACTCCGGCACCGGCGTCCTGCTCGTCCAGTGCGGTACCACCTGCTCGGGTGACCTCAACAACAGTGGCTCGGTTGACCTGGCCGACCTCAACCTGGTCCTCGCCAACTTCGGCGGCGGATCAGGCGGGGACGCCAACGGCGACGGCAACACCGACCTCGCCGACCTCAACATCGTTCTGGCGAACTTCGGCAACGACTGCTGATTCAAGCCGGTGAACGACACCTCCAGCGGCCCCATACGGGGCCGCTTTTTCGTGCGCCATCGGCGTGCTCTACTCGGCATCGGCAATCGCCGAGTACCGGAGAACCCTTCCCCATGTTCAGGGGCGACTGTTTTATGGGCCGCCGATTCTGGTTCGGATTTCGGCTTCCGAAGCAGGCAATCCGGGCGTACTCTGCAGGCTCAACCGGAGGAGGCCCTTCCATGTCTTTGCGCCCATCGCTTCTCGTCTCGCTTGCCATCGCGTCCGCCGCACTCGCGCTCACAACCGCGGACGCCCAGGAGGCGGTCACCGCACCGATGGGTGGCGATGTCATGGAGGCTCGAATCGACTCGGGGATGATCCAAGCGACCGGACGAGAGACAGAACAAGTCCTGTTCCAATCTCATGTGCACGAGCCCGGAGCGGCGTGGATTCGCCTGCAGTTCGACGATGTGCGTCTGCCCGGATCGCACAATTCCGGCACGGAGAGCGTGCTGCGTTTGACTTCGATGCTCGATGGGGCGGTGCAGGAACTGGACGCGATCGAGCTGCTGCAGTGGCAGAATTCTTCTGCCTACTTCAACGGCGACACCGTCCTGATCGAAGTCGTGAACCGTGGCACACCCGGCATCCACCACTTCCGGATGAGCGAGTTCATCGCCGGGCCCGATGCTGGCGTTCCCGCGGAAGTGCAGCGATCGATCTGCCTGGGGACCGACGACCGCGAACTCTCGAACGATCCCCGCGTCGCACGCATCGCGCCGATCGGCTGCACCGGCTGGATCATCGACGACTGCAACAACTGCTTCCTGACCGCGGGCCACTGCACGGGCAGCGGATCGCAGGTGGTCCAGTTCAATGTGCCGCTGTCCAATCCGAACGGTTCATGGAACAACCCGCACCCCGATGATCAATACCCGATCGACCAGAGTTCCATGCAGTCCAACGGCGGCCAGGGCGTCGGGAACGACTGGGCGTACTTCGGCGCTTTCCCGAACAGCAACACCGGCCTTCGCCCCGTCGAAGCGCAAGGCAGCTCGTTCCAGTTGATCGCCCCCCCGCCGGTCAGCGGCCAGCCGATCCGCATCACGGGCTACGGCACCGTTTCCTCGCCGGTTCCCGGCACCTGGAACTCGGTGCAGAAAACGCATGTTGGCCCGTTCGCCATCCGCAACGGCAACCGGATCGGGTACACCACCGACACCACGGGTGGAAACTCGGGCTCTCCGGTCATCCTCGAATCCACCGGTCAGGCTATCGGCATCCACACCCACGGCGGCTGCAACAGCGGAGGCGGGGCGAACAACGGCACCTCGTACCTCAACCCCGGCCTTCAGGACGCGCTGGCCAATCCGCAGGGCATCTGCTGCGCCGGTGAACCCGAGCCACCGTCGCCGTTCTCGCTCCTCTCGCCTGCCGATGGGGCTGAGGGCATCGAGCGTAACCCGGTGGTCCGATGGGAGGCTGCCGAGAACACTTGGTATTACCGTATTTCCATGGCTGACAACCCTGAGTTCGTGAATGCCGTCGTCGACGGCTTCACGACGGCCAACACCCAGATCAATCTGCCTCCGAACTACCTGGACGAGGGCACGACCTATTACTGGCAGGTGGAAGCCCTGGCGACCAACGGGCTGATCCGCATGGGCGATCCGGCCCTCGCGACATTCACCACGGTCGGCTCGCTCTTGCCGTGCCCCGGAGACACGGACGGCAGTGGCAGCATCGATCTTGCGGATCTGAACGCGGTGCTGGCGGCCTTCGGCACCACGGGCGAAGGCGTTCTACCGGGCGATGCCGATGGCAACGGCTCGGTCGATCTCGCCGATCTGAACCTCGTCCTCGCCGCGTTCGGCTCCGACTGTCCCTGAAAACGGAGCCCACTGAACCGTCGTCGCGATGGCTGCTGACCTAGCATGGGCTTCCTACGAAGGAGGTCCGAGTGAATCGTTTCAAGCCGTCGTACTGGGTGTCGCTGGTTCTCGGCGTATCGCTGGTCCTGTTTTCACCCATTACATCGTGGGCGTCTACAGCGCAGCCGGTCTCCGTGCGTGACCAGATCGACCTCTCGGCGTACCCGGACCAGAGCGTCCTCATCGTCCATTACCACCGGCCCGACGGCGCTTACGCCGACTGGAACATCTGGGCGTGGCCCGATGGCGGCGAGGGTGGTCGATTCAACTTTGATGGCGAAACCGAATTCTCAAGGTACGCCACGCTCGCCTTTCCGAAGGATGTCCCGCTCGTCGGGATGATCGTTCGCGAAGGCGAGTGGGTGTCCAAAGATGTCGACCGCGACCGCTTCGCACGCCTCAGCCCCGGAGGGGTCGCCGAGGTGTGGCTGGTTGCGGGCGACGATCGCGTGTTCACTTCTCCCGCCTCGGTCGATCTCTCGGTGCGCATCGTCGGCGCTTTTCTCGATGGCCCCGACCTGATCCACTTCACCACTTCATCCCCACTGGAGACCAGCGTTCTGGATCG
Organism: uncultured Phycisphaeraceae bacterium; assembly: GCA_964543335.1. GTDB lineage: Bacteria > Planctomycetota > Phycisphaerae > Phycisphaerales > UBA1924 > JANSXG01. The sequence goes on from CAZIXS010000005.1 coordinate 40,182, forward strand.
CACGATCCTGGAAAACCGTCGCGGGCAGCCCTCTCCCTACGAGATCGTTTCTATCGAACCTGCCTCCGAACGCCCGACACGCGGAACCACCTATTCGATCCGGATTTCCAGCGAGGTCGCAATCGGTGATCTTGGGCATCTGGTGATCAATCCGCCGGGAATCCGGCCCGCGACCGTCTTCGCGCGGGACATCCTGAACGCCGATCGTTTCACCGCTCTGGATGCACAACTGGGCGCTCATTACACACCCGCCTCCACCACATTCCGCACCTGGAGCCCGGTCTCGGATTCGGTTGACCTGCTGCTGTTCCAAGAGCCGGATTCGAAGCTCCCGTTCCTGGCGGTCCCCCTGCAGCGAGATGAACGGGGTGTCTGGGAGGCGACCGTGGAAGGCAACTTCCACGGCATGGCCTACCAGTACTGGTTCAAGTCGTACGGCGTAGATCGCGTCACAGCGGACATCCACTGTCTGGCGGCGACTTCCGACAGCCTGCGATCGATCGTCGTGGATCCCTCGCGATTCAATCCCGAGGGCTGGAGAGACGCCCCACTGCCCGGGCTCGATCAGCCGACGGACGAGGTGATCTACGAAATCCATGTGCGCGACTTCAGCGTCTTCGACGACTCGCTCGATCCCGATCTCCGCGGCACTTACGCGGGACTGATGCATCGCGGGCGCATCAAAGCCGACGGGCGCGAGGTCCGGACCGGGCTGAACCATCTCGAAGAGTTGGGCGTGACCGCGGTTCATCTGCTGCCGATTCAGGATTTCACAGCACCGATTGATCAGTACAACTGGGGATACTGGACCGCTCTGTTCAATGTTGTTGAAGCGAACTACGCGTCAGACCCCCGCGATCCGCTTCGGGCACCTGCCGAACTCAAACAGGCGATTCTCGGCCTGCAACAGGCCGGGATACGCGTGATTCTCGATGTCGTGTACAACCACACTTCCACGAGTTATGAACTCTCGCCTTTCGATCAATCGGTGCCGTACTACTACTTCCGTACGACGATCGATGGCGTTCTCCGCAATGACGCCGGCGTCGGCAACTCCATGGCCGATGAGCGCCCGATGGTCCGCAAGTACATCGGGGACTCTCTGGAGTACTGGACCCGCGAGTACCGGATCGACGGTTACCGCTTCGACCTGCTGGGTACGCACCAGCCCGAGTCCGTCCGCGAGTGGGTCCAGCGCATCCGATCCATCCGTCCCGATGCGACCATCTACGGCGAGCCCTGGACCGGCGGCGGCCCGATCTACTTCGGCAAGGGCACCCAGCGCGGGATGGGCATCGCCGTCTTCAACGACCACCTCCGCAACGCGATCCGGGGTGATCTCGATGGCACGGCTATGGGATACGCCACCGGTCCCGCTGGCGATATCGAGTCGATCCGGCGGGGCGTGATGGGCGCGATCGATGACTTCACCGATTCACCGACTGAAACCATCAACTACGCATCAGCCCACGACAACCTCACGCTGTGGGACAAGATCCTCATCACCCAGCCCGGCGCCACCGACCAGCAGCGCCGCGCCATGCAGAAATTTGCACACGCGATTGTGCTGACCAGCCAGGGCATCCCGTTCATCCATGGCGGGGCCGACTTCGCTCGCACCAAGGGCGGCAACCACAACTCCTACGAAGCCGGCGACGAGGTCAACAAATTCGACTGGGCACGCAAGGCCGAGTACGAAAATGTCTTCACCTATGTCGCGGGTCTGATCGAGCTCCGCAAGGCCTATCCGGAGTTCCGCCTGAGCAGCCGCGACGAGGTCCGCCAATCAGTCCGCTGGCGTGGGTTCTCGCCCCGCGTGCCCCGTGAAGTCATTGCGGCACTCATCGACTCCGGCGAAGGTCGCACGCTGCAGGTGATTTACAACGGGACCGATGCCGAGCAGAGCGTCCCGCTGCCCGAAGGCGACTGGGGTGTGCTTGTCGACCACGACACCGCGGGTACCGAGGTGCTGCGCAACGCACGCACGCGGGTCACCCTCGCGCCGTACTCGGCGATGGTGCTCATCAAGACAAACGACTGAACAGGTCCCGCTCAGAACATCGGCGTCGTCGGGAACCCCATCGCCTTGCGCCACGAGGACAACTGCCCGAGGTGGTACCCCTCGTGGTGGGCCATGATGTAGACACAGCAGTCCAGGTTCGTCGGATAGTACTGGCGGTACTCCTCGTCCGAAAACGGTGCGTTCAGCAGTTCGTCGCTCGCAACGCTGAACCGGCCGGCAAGCAATTCGTGCAACCGCTTCAATTCTGAAATTAGATCTTCCTTGCTGCCGTAGAGCGATCGTTCGGTGCTCAACTGAGATCCCGGCGAAGTCTGCTCGACCCACAGCTTAGGCAGGCCGCAATTCGTCCTGCGCTCCTCCTGATTGCCGCCCATCATCGCGGCGGCCATCCCACTCGCCTCGCACAGGTGTCCCAGCACCCAACCTGGATGCTTCGCTCCCTCGTGCGGCAGATCGGCGAATTTCTCGTCGGGCACCCCATCGACGAGGTGCAGGGCCATGTTCAGGGTCAGCGAATAGGTGTTCAGGATCTGCTGGCGCATCGGCTCTCTCTTCCCGCTGGTGTTCAAGTACAGCCGGGCCCTCGCCCGAGCGTCCGTCGCACATGCGCGGAATCAGCGATGTCCTCCCACGGCTCGTCGATGATGTGCTTCAGGTTGTCCGGGGTGAGCATAGCCGGGTCATCCACCCGTATCGCGCCGATGTTGGACGCAAACCGCTCCCCCGTCACCTTCACGCCTTTCCAGCCCTCGAAGAGAACCTCGGCTCCGTAGACCTGCCGCTCGCTGCCCGGCTCGCGCTCCAGCATCGCCTTGCTCAGCCGGATGTCGTGCAGCATCACCCATGCCCCCGGCGCAAGACACGGCCCCAGATCAATCAGGTCCGCCACCGGGGCCGGGTGGCCGTGGTTCGCGTCGATAAACGCAAACCGCACACTGCCCTTGTCCAGCTCATCACCGGCCGTCTTCGCCCCGCCCCGCTTCAGGAGTTGATCACCCGCCAACTCCGGAACCATTTCCGCCACGGCTGCACCGACCGCGCGCGATTCATCAAAGTAGCAGCGCGTCATGATGTCGTAGCTGCGCAATCGCGGCGACTGACCCGCTTCGATCGTGGACAGTGCGCTCAATAGAGCCGCGCTCGATACGCCAGATGCCACCCCCACCTCCACCACGACCTCGGGTTTCAGCGTGCGCACGAACAGGTCCAGTGCAGCCGCCTCGACGAGGTTGATCCGCCCGACCGGCCAGTCGGGCAGCGTGAAGTCACGGGCGAGACGCTCGGCGTGCACCTGATACCCCTTCGCATTCAGTTCGACACCGAGCGCGTCCGCGAATGGCATCAGGACCTCGAGCACATCCAGCAGACGCCTGGTTCGCTCGCCGACTTCTCCCTCCCGATCGGGTGAGAAACCGAGGCGGCGGCTGTCGTACATTGGCTCTGATCTGGTCGCAGGCATGCCCCCTCTATCGACCCCCCGCGGATGCACGCTGCAACCACCGCTCCAAACCTGGCCTTGCGCGGCTGCCACCCCCGCCTCAACGGGGTACCATGCGGCATCAGGACCGTTTTCCCCGCCGGAGGACCCGCCCATGCCGCTCGATCGCAACCAACTCGCCAAGCGTGCCGCCCAGGAGCTGGAGGACGGCTTCATTGTCAACCTCGGCATCGGCATCCCCACCCTCGTGGCCAACCACATCCCCGAAGGCATCGATGTCTGGCTGCAATCCGAGAACGGCCTGCTCGGCATCGGCCCCTTCCCCACCGAAGACCAGCTCGACCCGGACCTGATCAACGCCGGTAAGCAGACCATCACCGCCCGCAAGGGTGCCGCCTTCTTCTCCTCAGCCGATTCCTTCGCCATGATCCGCGGCGGCCACATCGACATCGCCATCCTCGGCGCCATGGAGCTCTCCCAGACCGGCGACATCGCCAACTGGATGATCCCCGGCAAGATGATCAAGGGCATGGGCGGCGCCATGGACCTCGTCGCCGGCGTCAAGAAGGTCGTCGTCGTCATGGAGCACACCAACAAGCACGGGGAGGCGAAGATCAAGAAAGAGTGCTCTCTGCCGCTCACCGGCCTCAAGTGCGTGGACATGGTCATCACCGACCTGTGCGTACTCGAGATGGACCGCTCGGCGGCGAACGGCGAGGGCCGCTTCCGCCTGATCGAGCTCGCCCCCGGTGTCACCGCCGATGAGGTCATCGCCAAGACCGAGGCCGAACTCCTCGTCGCCGAATCGGTGGCCGAGGTTTCCGTGTGAGCACCACCCGAATCGATGATCGCGTGAAACCTTGGGATCAGCACCCGCTCTCCGGTGAGCTCGGCGCGGAGACGATGCTCAGCATCGACGAGGTCAACTACCTCCACTGGCTCGGAAAAACCCAGTACACCGGCATCGGTCGCGTCGTCGAACTCGGCTCGTTCCTCGGCGGCAGCACGCTCGCGCTCAGCAAGGGCCTCGCGCAGAACTCGGCCTGGAAGCAGCCGCTGCTCGCCTACGACCGCTTCATCATGTTCAACGATCAGGAGAACCGCTACGCCCACATCGCGGCACCCGGCGAGTCCTTCCTGCCCGTCTTCCAGAACAATCTCCGCGCCTTCAAAGACCGCATCACCACACGCCCCATGGGTATCCCCGATCCGATCCTCGGCGTGGACCACACCGAGGCGCTGTACCCCGAGCGCGAACCGATCGAGATCCTCTTCGTTGATGCCGCGAAGTCCTGGCCGGTCCACCTCACCATCCTGAATGTCTTCGGCCCTCACCTGATCCCCGGAAAGTCACTGCTGATCCAGCAGGATTTCAAATGGGCGACGGTGTTCTACCTGCCGCTGCATATGTACCAGTTGCGCTCGTGCTTCGAGCCGGCCCACGACATCCCCCAAGCCAGCACCACAGCCTTCCATTACACCGGCGGCATCGAGGAACACCTCGGCTCGCTCTGGACACCCGAAGACTTCACCGCCCAATCAGCCCGCCAGACCTGGGACGAGATCGACGAGTGGTGGAGCGAGTACCGCCTTCCAACCCTGCAGCGCATGCTCCGCCTCCTCCGCGCCCAGCACATGGTCACCCTCGGCGCGTTCGACGAAGCCGCATCCGTCATCCAGTCATCGATTCGCCCCGCCATCCAGGACGCCGACAAGCTCTTCCTCTACGGCGTGTCCTACGCCCTGCACCGCCTCATCGGCGCGTGCAGTGATTCTCCGCACGCCGTCCAGGTCCTCACCGACTGCCGCAGCGTCATCGACCAGACTCTCCCGACCATCGAGCACCAGGTCGCCAACCGCCAACTCGATGACGCCATCGGTGCCATCGCCTCGCAGTTCACCAGAAACGACTCCGCGCGCCCCACCGCCATCCTCTTCGGTGCCGGGCGGTTCACCCAGCGTCTTCTTTCCCGCGGCACCGCCGACCTGCCCTTCAAGCCGCTGGCGATCATTGATGACCACGCCCCGCTCGATACCATCGCCGGCGTCCCCGTCGTGCGCCCGTCCGACCTCGCGCCGCACGCCAGCGCCGACTTCGTGCTCATCTCGACCGACACGCACGCCGAGGCCCTCGAAGCCCGCGCCCGGGCCACGCTCGGCGACGATATCCCTCTGATTCGCATCGACCGCCCCGCTCCTGCCCCACAAGCGACACCATGATCCCCATCTTCGACGCCCACCTCGATCTCGCCTATCTCGATGTGAACCGACGAGACCTGACCCTCCCGCTGGCCAAACTCGGCCCCGAGACCACCGGCCCGCACCCACCCGCCGCCGTCACCCTCCCCGAACTCCGCGCCGCGAATGTCCGCTGGGCCCTCGGCACGGTCTTCACTGAAGCTGGCGGCGAAGGACCCGAGGGCTACGAGCCGATGGATGTCGAAGCCGCGGTCCTCGCCGGGGAAGCCCAGTTGAGCGTGTACCGGCGCTGGGCCAGCAGCGGCCACATCACCATCGCCAACCACGGACGCTTCGACCCCGACCCCACCAAATCCGACCCGATCCAGATCGGCATCCTCGTCGAGAACGCCGACCCCATCCGCACGCCCGACGAGCTCGACTGGTGGGTGGCCGAGGGCGTGGTCGCGATCGGGCTGTGCTGGGGCAGGCAGTCGCGCTACGCTGCGGGCAACGCCTGCGAACCCGGCCTCGGCCTGACCCCCATGGGCGTCGAGATGCTCGAAGCCATGCACGCCGTCAGCGTCGTCTGCGACCTCTCGCATATGTCCCAGCGCGCCACGGAAGAGGCCCTCGAGCGCACCAGCGGCCCGGTCATCGCTTCGCACTCCAACTGCCGCGCCCTGCTCGGCGGCGTCGGAGCGAAGAACTGGCAGCGCCACCTCTCCGACGAGGCCATCAAAGAAATCGCCCGGCGAGGCGGCGTGATCGGCCTGAACCTCGCCCAGTGGTTCCTCAAGCCCGGCGTGACCGACGACTCCCCCCGACCCACCATCGACGACGCCCTCGCCCACATCGAGCACATCTGCGATCTCACCGGCTCCAAAGCCCACACCGCCCTCGGCACCGACATGGACGGCGGCTTCCACGCCAAACAGCTCTGCGAGGGCATCGAGAAACCGACCGACCTGCACAGACTCTTCGACGCCCTGCGCGAGCGAGGCTGGACGACAGAAGAACTGCACGGCCTGGCGAGCAGGAACTGGCTGAGGTTCTGGGAGCGGTGGAATGCGGATCGATTGGAGTGATCCCGTTCGCAATGGGTGCCAAGGGTTGACCCGAAGACCAACCCGTGCCCGCCCCTTCTCCCCTCGCGGGAGAAGGTAGTCTTGTGCGGCTTCAGCACAAGACCGGATGAGGGGGCTGCCTTTTCTCCTTCTCCCCTACCTGCTCTAGTGGGACGGGCATCCTGCCCGTCTCCTTCTCCTTCTCGTTCTTTCGTGAAGCGCATCACCTGTGGATAACCGCAAAAATCACGCGCGCATCTCCGCATCGGCGCGGCGATCTTGCGGACATAGAACCGAATTCTCGATTTACCTCTTGACCCGTACGCATACCGAACGCACACTCGGCACATGCACACCACACCCACCTCTACCGTCCCGAACCCCGACCCCCAGCTCCGCGAACTCGAAGCCGAATCGCGGCTCGTCATGCTCCGCATCGAAACCAAGGCCCTGAAGACGCTCGAAGCGCTCATGGACGATCCCGAGCCAACGGGCGACGCGAAGAAAGACGCCATCGTCGCACGCGAGCGAAACCGCAAACGCCTCGCCGCCACCCAGGCCCTCACCCACATCCGCGCGGCCCAGCGCAAGCAGCACACCGCCGCCAAGCCGCGCGACAAAGTGAAGAAACAAAGCGATAAGTCTCATCAGGTGCCACTGGCGGCTTGCCCGCCAGTGCAGGGCCTCAGGGACCTGAACAACAAACCGGACCCCTCCTCACCCCCGGGCTTCACCACCCTTGACCTGCAGGAGGACTGGCTCCGCGAACGAAAACAGGCCATGTCGCAAGCGCGGACCAAGCAGAAATCCCGAAAAGGCAAAAAGCGATGACCGACACCGGGTGGCGCGGACTACGCGCAGCGTAGCCCACGAGGAGCTTGCCAGGGAGTTAAAAGCAAGCAATGTGAGCCTGTTGATTCCAGCCGCCAACAGCCAATCGCGGGGCCTGCGGCCGACTCCGTCGCCCTCGACCCCGGCACCCAAAGAGTGGTCATTGTCTGCCCCATTCCACCCGCCACACTGTACGCAGGCACAACCCGCATCTCGGCGGCCATAGGCCTCACCGCTCCCACCTCAACGACCGCATTTTCCGCCCCCCCAGAATCCGCCTCTCGATCACCCATGCCGCGAGCGCCGACCAGCACAGCGCGCCTACGCCCCCAACAACCCACCACATCATGAGCCCCTGGTTCACCCCGCCGTTCTGCGAGGCATCCGCATTGACATGCCACCGCCCGACAAAGAACAACGCCACGGGCGGCATCACCACGAACATCAGTATCAAGAGCAGGCGGGTTTTCACCACAGGATCCTCATCCGGGGAGGCGACGACCATCTTGGCCTGCCCCACTATGACCGCCAGCCAGCCCAAATGCGAGCAAAATCCGTACAATCTGCCCCTCGAAATACCCCATGCCGGCACAGGATTCAGGCTCCCCACCCCGCCCCGCCTTGCAGCCCTCGCCCGCTTCGCTACAATCTCCCTTCGCCCGCTGGTGGGCACAAGGTGGAAGTACAGACGCATGCCGACGATCAATCAGCTTGTTCGCAAGCCCCGCAACCCGAAGCCCGACAAGTCCAAGGTCCGTGACCTCGAAGCCTGCCCGTCCAAGCGCGGCGTGTGCCTCCAGGTCAAGACCATGACCCCCAAGAAGCCGAACTCCGCGCTCCGCAAGGTCGCCCGCGTTCGCCTCTCCAACGGCAAGGAAGTCACCGCCTACATCGGCGGCGAAGGCCACAACCTGCAGGAGCACTCGATCGTGCTCGTGCGTGGCGGGCGCGTCCGTGACCTTCCCGGTGTCCGTTACCACGTCGTCCGCGGCGCGCTCGACTCGCTCGGCGTCGACAAGCGGACCAACAGCCGCTCGAAGTACGGCACCAAGCGCAAGAAGAAGTAAGACCGCTTCTTCCGGCCTTTGGCCCCGGCCACCCGCGTCCACCAGCGCGACCATAAAACCGACTCACTGAGTTTTCCACATCCGGGAGCCATTCGGCTCCCGGCCCTGTCTGAGGGCGGAGTCGCCCGATGACACGCCACACCGGCAAGTAATCCTCGAAGCCCGGCCGGCTCGCGAGGGTGAACAACAGCGATTCAGGCATCGCCCGAAACGCAGATGAGCCACAGGAGATTCCCATGGCAGGCCGCATTACCAAGTCCGAAGACCAGCTCCGTCCTGACCCGCGTTTCAACAACCGGGTCCTGTCGAAGTTCATCAACTGCCTCATGACCGACGGACGCAAGACCTCGGCCATCCGCGTGGTGTACGACGCGATGGACGAGATCGACCGGCGCCTCAAGAAGCAGCCGCACCCCGACGGCCTCGAAACCGCCATCGAAGTCTTCGATCGCGCGATCAACAATGTGAAGCCGCACGTCGAAGTCCGCTCGAAGCGCATCGGTGGTGCGAACTATCAGGTCCCCATGCAGGTGACCCCGCGCCGCCGCCAGTCGCTGGCCTTCCGCTGGATCATCACCGCGGTGCGTGCCGAGAAGGGCCGCCCCACCCACATGAAGCTGGCCGACGAACTGCTGGCCGCCTCGAAGGGCGAAGGCAAGGCGATGGGCACCCGCGAGCAGACCCACCGCATGGCCGACGCGAACAAGGCCTTCGCCCACTTCGCGTAAGCCAGAACTGGCAACCTGAATCGGCAACCAGACCACACGAACCCGGCTTCCCGCCGGGTTTTTTCATGGCTCCGTCAGACGGCCTTGACCAGCGCGATCAGAACCAGGATCACCGCGAGCAGGCCGATCACGCCGCCCGCGAACAGCAGCGCCTGCAAACCATGGTTCGGTTGCGGGTAATCATCGCGGTACCGTCCGCACTCGGGGCAGCGGTTCGTGTACATCCGGTAGTCGAAGCGATAGCGGCAGTACTTGCAGCGCTTGCGCCGAGGGCGCGACTTCAGCGTCATCATCGGATCCACGCCGCGAGGCTTGGCACGCGTCGCGGAGGCTGCTTGGCGTTCGCGCTGGCGAGAGACATTCTCATCACGCAACCGGCGAACGGTCTGCACCGATCTTGATGCGGCGTCCTCTTGGTCGCTTTCGTACTCGCTCAAACAGGCCTCCGTGGTCGGGCCAGCATAGCATCAGGCCATGCCAGAGGGCCACACCATCCACCGGCTCGCCCGGGACCATACCAAGGCGCTCGCGGGCCAGAAGCTCCTCGTCAGCTCGCCCCAGGGCCGCTTCGCCGATCAGGCCGAACTGATCGACGGTCGCACCCTGACCACGATCGACGCCTGGGGCAAGCACCTCTGCTACTGGTTCGAGCCGCGTCGCACGCGAGACGAGCCGCTGGGCATGCACATCCACCTCGGGCTGTACGGGAAGTTCCGCCTGCACAAACTGTCCGATAAATCTCCATCGCCCCCGGAGCCGAAAGGTGCCGTCCGGGTCCGGGTTGTGGGGCAGACCGCGGCGTTCGACCTCAACGGCCCGAACACCTGCGAACTCGTCACACGCGAAGCGTGGGCCGACATCGGCGATCGCCTGGGCGAAGACCCCCTCAGGCCCGATGCCGATCCGCAGCGCCTGTGGAATCGGGTCTCCAAGAGCCGGGCCGCCATTGGTGCCATGCTGCTGAATCAGGCGGCCTTCGCGGGGGTGGGCAACATCTTCCGCTGCGACTCGCTGCACGCCTGCAGGATCCACCCGGAGCGAGAAGCGCGCTCGCTGAGCCGCGAAGAGTTCGACCACCTCTGGAAGACCATCACGACGATGCTCGAGGTCGGCGTAAAGCGAAACCGGATCATCACGGTTGATGCAGCGCTCGAGGGCAAGCCGGTCAGCAAACTCCGGCGCGCCGAATCGCTGCGCGTGTACAAGAAGGAACGCTGCCCGACCTGCGCGAGCAAGGTCCGATCATGGGAACAGGCCGGGCGATCGGTGTACGCCTGCGAATCGTGCCAGCCGCTCTGAATCCTGCGTTTCAGCAGCCGATTCCGGCTGGTCCGGTCGATCCGGTCCGAAAACACCCCGCACACTCCCCAGACCGCGCCGCCGGTGAAGTCTTCCAATCTTCGCGCCGATCCGACCGATGCGGACACCCCGGCGCAGTTGCCGGTTTGATGTGCAGCGTCCGCACGATCGCACTCAAGCGTCGGGGTGGTGTGGCATGTCGAGTTCTCCAAGCAGCAACGGATCGCACGAGCCGGAGCACGATTCCCTCAACGGATCGGCCGCCGGCAAGTGGGATGGCAAGAAGGTCTTCACGACCGGGGAAGCGGCCCAGATCTGCAAGGTCAGCCAGCAGACCATCATCCGCTGCTTCGACGCCGGTCGCTTGCAGGGCTTTCGCGTGCCTGGGTCTCGCTTCCGGCGCATCCCGCGCGATGAGCTGATCCGCTTCATGCAGGCCAACGACATCCCGCTCGAACCGCTGCAGGGTGGCACCGATCCGGATACCTACCGCATTCTCGTGGTCGAAGACGACCAGAACATCCTCGACATCTTCGAGGACACCCTGGGCCGCGACGACCGCTTCGACCTGCGCACCGCCGCGAACGGCTACGACGCCGGCATGCTCACCGAGTCCTTCCGCCCCCACCTGATCGTGCTCGACTACATGCTGCCCGACATCAATGGCAATGTGGTCTGCCAGCGGCTGCGTGCCAAGCCGGATCTTGCCGACACGCGGGTGATCTTCGTTTCCGGCGTGGTCGAGCAGGACGAGGTGGACCGGCTTATCCGATCCGGGGCCGACGACTTCCTCAAGAAGCCGTTCTCGGTCAGCCAGCTCATGCAGCGGATCGAGACCCTCCTCGAGATTCCGACCGCGTCCTGATTTCCATCGATCTGAATCTGCCATCGAGGCGAAAGCGTGACAAACTCGGCCGCACATCCCGATGATCGAGAGCTGATCCTCAGCCACATCGAGTCGCTGCCAACCCTCTCGCCGATCGCCCTGCGCGTGCTCCAGCTGTCCTCCTCGCCGGATGCCGACATCAAGGAGATCACCTCCCTGATCGAGTCTGACCCGGCGCTCACGGCCCGGATCCTGCGCTTGTGCAAACGGGCCGATCGCGCCACCGCCAACGAAATCACGACGATCGATCGCGCTGTGGCGCTCGTCGGGCTCGAAGCCGTGCGAGCCGCCATGCTCTCGGTCGAGGTGTATGGCCTGGTCAAAGCCGACAGCGACACCTCCATCGTGTTCGATCGTGCCGCCTTCTGGCGTCACTCCCTCGCCGTCGCCTGCTGCGCCGAACTCATCGCCGAGAAGCACGAACAGGCCGGACTCGGCATCCGACCGCAGGAGGCCTTCCTGTGCGGCCTCCTGCACGACCTCGGCAAACTCGCGCTCGAAAAAGTCCTCCCCAAGGCCTTCAGCCGCTGCGTCGAACTCTGCGAACAAAAACGCAGCGATATCGCCGAAATCGAGCGCAGGGTCATCGGACTTGATCACCACACCGCCGGCAAGCGCCTCGCCGAGCACTGGGGCCTTCCGCACGCCCTGCAGGATGTCATCTGGCTGCACAACCAGCCCGCCGTGGCTCTGCCGCAGATGCCCCACCGCTGGCTCATCAGCACCGTCACGGTCGCCCAGGCCATCACGCGCAAACTCCTGATCGGCTGGTCCGGCAATTACTCGCCGGTCCGCTCGATCGAGAAACTCTGCGCTGAACACGGGCTCGACGCTGAGGCCTGCGCCGAGATCGAGAGCGAAGTCTTCGACCGTCTCGCGGTGCGTGCCTCCACGCTCGGCATCGACGACGCCGGAGACACCTCGGGCCTGCTCGATTCCATCGCTGAAGCCAACCGCCAACTCGGCACACTCAATGACCGCCTCACGCAGCAGGCCAAAGCCAACCGGGTTCAGCAAGCGGTGCTCGATGCGATCGATCGCTTTCACAGCGAGGGCATCCTCCGCACCGCCCTCCCCGATGCCATGGGAGCCGTGGCCCGTTCGGCAGCGGTGACCTTCGAAACCAGCCGACCCATCGGCATTCTCTGGCAATCGCGCCCGTCCGCGGTGTGGTACCTCCGGCTCTACTCCAGCTCCGGTCGAATCATCCGCGAGAAGAATCTCGGCATACCACCCGGCGGCCACGATCTGATCGCCCTGACCGATCGATCCCGCCTCGGTTTCGCCTCCGTCGAAGTCTACGAATGGCTCCGCAACACGCTCGGCGAAGAACTCGACGCGTCCACGGTGTCCTTCACACCGCTGGTCGGCGCTGATCAGCATTTCCAGCCCTGCCCGAGCGGGGTGATGCTGCATCAGGTCGGAAAGAACGCACGCGCCCTCTTGGAGAACCCGCAAGCGCTGCGTCCCCTGCTGGCCACCTGGGCGTCCACGCTCGTGGCCACCGCGCAGTTCGACGGCGCACGGCGCCTGGGCGAACAGCTCGCCGATGCCAACCGGCAGCTCGCCGAGACCCAGCAGCAACTCGTGGAATCCCAGTCCATGGCCCGCCTCGGCGAACTCGCCGGCGGCGCCGCCCATGAGATGAACAACCCGCTGACGGTGATCAGCGCGAACGCCCAGATCCTCGCCCAGCGCCTGCTCGACGAGGAGAACGCCGCGAAAGCCAAGTCGGTCGCCGACGCCGCCCAGCGTCTCAGCGACCTGATCACCTCGCTGCACCTGTTCGCGGACCCACCCGAGCCCAAGCCGGTGCGTGTCGATCTGCACCAGCTGCTCGACCACGCCGTGAAATCCGCGGTCGAAAAGCGCGAGACCACATTGCGCTCCCTCGCCGCCAGCGCCCGCATCCAAGGCAGACCACCGGTCAACACCACCCTCCCCGAGATCCGCGTGATTATCGGCGACGACGCCGATGTCGCGTTTCTGGACCGTCGCCAGATCCTCCAAGCCGTCACAGAGGTCATCGTCAACGCGCTCGAAGCACAACCCAAGCGCCTTGTCGAAGTTCGCGCTGTTGTCTCCGACACCGATGACCGACTTCTTATCTCGGTGTCCGACGACGGGATCGGCATGTCCGAACGCGCCCGACGACACGCCTGCGACCCCTTCTTCAGCGAGAAGGACGCCGGCAGACAACCAGGACTCGGGCTCGCCAGAGCCCGTCGATTGATCGATTTGCACGGCGGTGACCTCTGGATCGAGAGCACCCCCGGGCACGGCGCCACGATCACCGTGGCGCTCGAGGATTGGAGATGGGACGCGTCGAAAGACCGTCACCGACGAGCGGCGTAGAAGCGTGGTTCGCGCCGAGTCAGGACCGTGGGAGAGAGTACGCGTGAGCACCAACCCCCTGCCAAACCCTTCACCGAACAACCCCCTCCGCGCCACTGCTTCCCAGAGCGGCAAGCGGGCCCTTGAGGGATACCTGCCCACCGGCGCTTCGCGTCCGGCGCGGGTGCTATGCTTCGAGGATGACCCCGATGCCGGCCGTCAACTCGAACAGGCCGCCGCCGGGCTCAAGCTCTCGGTCCACGCCACTCCCAGCACCGACGAATTCGCCACCGTCTTCGCCAGCGGTGAGTTTGATGTCGTGGTCCTCTCCCTCGACCGGCACGAAGCCGAGGCCGTTCGGTTCGCCACCGAGATCGCCGAATCCGAGGCGCCCGTCAGCGTTCTGCTCACGGTGAAATCCCCCTCGCTCGACCACGGGGTGCTCGCCATGCGCTGCGGCGCCGCCGACCTGATCGCCAAGCCCTTCGACACCGAAGAACTCCGCGAGCGCCTCGCCTCCGCCGCCGAACGCGCCCAGCGACTCCGCCAGCAGGCCCGGCGCCTCGAACGCCTCAAGCGCATCTGTCGTCGCCTCAACAAGCAGCGCCAGGAAGTCAACAACCAGGTCGATGTGCTCTGCGGCGACCTCGTTAACGCCTACCAGCAGCTCGCCGGCCAGGTCGATGCACAGCACACCGACCCGCTCGCCATCGCCATCGAATCCGAACTCGATGTCGAAACCCTGCTGCGCAAGACCCTCGAGCACATGCTCACCAAGACCGGCCCGACCAACGCCGCCGTCTACCTGCCCGGCAACAGCGGCGACTTCAGCCTCGGCGCCTACATCAACTACGACCTGCAGCGCGACTCCGCCGACACCCTGCTCGACCACCTCGCCGACATCGT
>CAZIXS010000006.1:0-54605 GCA_964543335.1 uncultured Phycisphaeraceae bacterium
AAATCCGCGAAGTGGAGCGGAGGGGACTCGAACCCCTAACCTCCAGCTTGCAAAGCTGGCACTCTCCCAATTGAGTTACCGCCCCGGGGGGAGGCAAAGTATATCGGCAACTCCGAGCCATGTCTGCGTTCGGACCGCCCCCGATTGCCCCCGCGACCGCCAGCGGTCACAATCGCACCGATTCCACACGCAACACGCCAACAGGAGCGGCGAGAATGACGATTTCAGCGAGCGGCGGTCAGGCGGACATCGGGTTGGTCGGCCTCGCGGTCATGGGCCAGAACCTGGTCCTGAACATGGCCGACCACGGCTTCACCGTCGCGGTCTACAACCGCACCACCTCCAAAATGGAGGAGTTCATCGCCGCCAACCCCCCCGGCAGCTTCGGCGACGCCGGGGGTGGGCTGATCGGCTCGCCCGAACTCGCCGACTTCGTCGCCTCCATCAAACGCCCGCGCAAGATCGTCATCCTCGTCAAGGCCGGAGCCGGCACCGATGCCGTGATCGACAGTCTGGTCCCGCTGCTCGATCAGGGCGACATCATTATCGACGGCGGCAACGCCCACTGGGAAGACACCATCCGTCGCGAGAAGGCCCTGACCGCCAAGGGCCTCCGGTTCATCGGCTCGGGCGTCTCCGGCGGCGAAGAGGGCGCCCGCTTCGGCCCCTCGCTCATGCCCGGAGGCGACGAAGCCGCCTGGAAGGAACTCGAGCCCATCTGGACCGCCATCGCCGCGAAGGTGGACGCCAAGACCGGCAAGCCGATCGAGGGTGCTGCGCCGGGCAAGCCCGTGACCGGCGGCGTGGCGTGCACGACCTACATCGGCAAGGACGGGAGCGGCCACTTCGTCAAGATGGTGCACAACGGCATCGAGTACGGCGACATGCAGATGATCTGCGAGGCCTTCCACCTGCTGCGCGGCATGGGCGGGCTGACGCCGAAGGAGTGCGCCGAGGTGTTCGCGGAGTGGAACCGGGGCGAGCTCGACTCGTTCCTCGTGGAGATCACCGCGGACATCCTGGCGTTCGACGATCCGCGGACGGGCAAGCCGTTTGTGGATGTGGTGCTGGACGCCGCGGGGCAGAAGGGTACGGGCAAGTGGACGTCGACGGCGGCTTTGGATTTTGGTGTGCCCGCGCCGACGATCGCCGAGGCGGTGTTCGCCCGCTGCATCAGCGCGATCAAGGAGGAGCGTGTCGCGGCGAGCGACATCCTCGCCGGGCCCGGTCACGACGAGGCGGCTGCGGTCCGCGCCAAGTTCTTCGGCTCGCGCGAAGACTTCGTGAGGGCGGTGGGGCGGGCGCTGTACTGTTCGAAGGTCTGCTCGTACGCGCAGGGCTTCGCGCTGATGGACGCCGCGGCGAAGGAGTACGGCTGGACGCTGGACTTCGGCGCGATCGCCTCGATCTTCCGGGGCGGCTGCATCATCCGCGCGGGGTTCCTGCAGAAGATCACCGAGGCCTTCAACACGAACCCGAAACTCGCGAACCTGCTGGTCGATCCGTTCTTCCGCGACGAGCTCGCGGGGGCGATGGACGGCTGGCGGAATGTGGTCGCCGCGGCATCGCTGGGCGGCGTGCCGATCCCGGCGTTCTCGTCGGCGCTGTCGTACTACGACTCGTACCGCCACGCGGTGCTGCCGGCGAAACTGCTGCAGGCCCAGCGGGACTACTTCGGCGCGCACACCTACGAGCGGGTCGATGAGCCGCGTGGGAAGTTCTTCCATATTGATTGGCCGGCGCAGGGAAGGCCGGAGATGGAAGCGTGATTCTGGGTGGCGTGGTCTCGCCCGACGAAGTCGGGCGTCGGCCACGGAAGGAGGCTGTTGGATGACCGATTCAGTTGAAGCGTGTCGGGCACGAGATATAGCTACGTGAAAATCGCGATTCCCGCCCAGATTAGCAGGCCGAGTGCGACCAATGCAGCCAGCATATGCAGCGTTGCGATTCCATTCGGGACATGACTGATATCACGGGGCGTGACGACGGGTCGAATATTTTGCCAATACTCTTCGGATTCTGGTGTGTTGTGTTCGAACAACCCAGTCTCAAGGGCAGCCACGTACTGCCGGTCGCGTGCAATCTGTCGAGAGATTCGGTGCATCAGCAACCATGAACCACACACGATTAGTACTACCAGTGCCGCTAAAGTCGCGAGGAACGGGTGGCCTGCTAAGGCGAATCCAATCGTTGCGAGAACGCCAAGAAGTGTGTGGACGGCACCACCCATAGGTTGTCATTGTATCGAAACTCCCAGTCAGTGCTATATCAAATTCACAGACGCCGAGCACAATCTCACACACTACTAAGTCCTCTTACGAGACTCGCGGTCTGCTTTGATTCAGTGCCTTGATTGCCATGTCTAGGACCATGCCTTGCCCAACCGCTGAAATCGATTCACAATTAGGCAGGACGACCAGGTGCGTACTGGAGGGAGAGTCCATCGACTGCGTAGTTGCCTCGCTGCTGGTTGTGGTTGGGTTCGGCGTGGTCTGCATCCTGCTCGGGATGCGTCGGCTAGGCGTGGAGACTACGGAAAACGCGGAACGGCGTGCGCACCTAGGCCTTCCACCTCCGCCAATGGCGAGTATGCGTTCCCGTCGTGAGGTGCCGCACGAGAAGGAGCAGATCCTTCGATACATGGAGAGCGACCCAGATGGCCGCATGATGCTGCGTGCAATGACGGAGCGCCAGCGGATCTGGGGAAGCGAGGAAAAGGTTCTTCAGATGTACGCGGTTCGGTCGTATCAGTCGATTGGCGAGTACACGAAGTGGCTGGATCAATGCATGCGGCTGGACCAGTCCGAAGATGCTCATCGCTGGGCGGCGAAGTACGCAATGGCTCAAAGCAGCGGCTCGGAATCGCTCGAACGGCTGAGGGCAGAGGGTGACGGCCCGACAAATGAACCGCGCGTTGCGACAGGATCTTCGGCACGCGCACAGGAGAAGTCTGACCGGTTCGGTGATCTGAACGAGAAGTACTGATACGGTCGCTAGAGAGGGGCATGGCCTTCGCTCCGCTCAGACCCCGGCAGCCGTTCGGCTTCAGGCCGCTCGTTGTGAAACTCGCCATGGCCTGCGCTTCGCTTAGACCATGCCACCCCGAACCGGGCGTTACTCCGCCGAGCGGCGGGGCATGGCGCTCGCCACGAGGCGGACGGTCTCGGGGGTTGCCGGCGTCCACACGCCGTCGTTGGTGGCGAGGTTGGGCTCGAAGATGATGTCCACGGTGCCCTTGATGAGCTTGGGGCCGATCTCGTAGCGGAGCGTGAACTCAGCCGAGCGGACCTCTGAGAGCATCATGAACTCCTGCTCGACGCCGGTGGCGACATCGATGAGCACGAGCCAGAGTTCGCCGGGGCCGGAGACTTCCATGCCGCTGGGCAGGGCCGGCGGGTCTTCGAGGGCTCCCCAGGTGCGCAGCATGGGCGGCTGGCCGGGGTAGCGGAACTCCACGCGGGTGACTTCCTCGATCTCGCCTTCGTCGCCGAGGCGCGAGGCGAACTCGAAGTAGTCGGCCTTGAGCGGGTTGGCGTCGGCATCGAGCACATCGTTGGGGAACGGCCCGAAGTCCGAGCCGGTCCGGATCATGCCGAGCAGGCGGTTGACGGTGATGCGCGCGACGACATGGTTCGAGGCCGAGTCCGTGGAGGACTCGTACACCTTGAACATCGCATCGAAAGCGACCAGGGTCGCGGCCATGATCGAGGCGCTGATCGACAGGGCGATGAGCATTTCGATCATGCTGAACGCGCGGCGCGCGGTTCTGCGGGTGCTGCGCCCAACCGAGCGATGGATGGTGCGGAGGGTGTTCATGCGCTCAGTCGCCTTCCTCTTCGCTCGCGGGGATCTCGTAGCGCCCTTCCTCGTAGGTCGAGCGGTGGGCCCGCACGCGGATGGGGGTTGCCAGGCCGTCGGGCAGGACGATGTCGGGGTCGTAGTTGATGATGACGCGTCCGAAGCCGTTGAAGGGCACGGCGCGACGGACGAAGTCGCCGGGGACCCACTCGGCGTCGGAGTCGACGATGCCGTCGAACCACGAATCGGGGTAATCGTCGGGGTCCATGCCGTCGAGCAGCGGCGAGTTGATGGGGATCAGGTTGCCGGTATCAGGGTCGCGGGCGGAGTCCCAGCCGAGGTCGAGCACGCCGTCGGCGTCGAGGTCGGCCAGGCTGCCGAGCTCGATGCCTTCGGGGTCGCCGTCGTCGGGGCTGAAGTAGCCGAGGGTGATGTTGAAGTCGGCGGGGTTGCCGATGGGCTCGCCGTAGAGCAGCATGGGCGCTTCGCCGAAGACAGGGCGGTAGTCGGCGATGAGCACGCCGTCGATGCGGGCGTTGCCACGGATGTCGATGATGCCGGCGATGATGGCGCCACGCAGGTGGACATCCTGATCGGGGCTGGCGTTGTTGAGGCCGATGTCCACGGACCAGTTGGGCAGCATGAGCGAGCTGCGCCGGATCTGTTCCATCTCGGCTTCGGTGGGGTTGAAGTCCGGATCATCGGGGTGGGTCGGGTGCTGGCTCGCGAAGCGTGTGGAGCCGGTGAAGGTGATCTTGTTGCGCCGGTTCTGAAACACGGTCGAGCGGTTGCCGACGATGGACCCGATGAAGGTGCAGTTGTGGAAGCGGAGGTTGTTGGAGACGAGCTTGGTGTCGATGCACTGATCGCCACCCGCGCCGTCGCCGTCGATGTCCACACCGACGATGAGCGGGTCGGGCAGGTCGTCGTAGCCGATGTCGCCGGGCGCGGCCCAGGACTTGTCGAGGGCGATCTCGGAGTCTTCGCCCTGGGGGTACATGTCCTCGAGGGCGCCGGTGAAGCGGTTGCGCTGCTGGGTGCCGTAGAACGCCCAGGAGGGGTGCGTGTTGTCTTCGTAGGTTTCGACGAAGGTGACGCCGATGAAGGTGCAGTCGATGAACAGGGCGTTGGTGCCCAGCGGGATGGTCACATTACGGAAGGTGAGGCCGGTGTAGGTCGGGCGCTCGTACCAGTCGGCGGGCGAGGGCGCGGCGAACGGGGTGGCTTCCACGGTGATGGGCGGGGTGTAGCCCGAGCCGAGCTGCTGCTGCACCTGATCGTGCAGGTCGGAGGACTCGTCCTCGGCGATCTCGATCAGGCCGAGCGTGGCCGCGGCGAACGAGTCGGGCGAGATGTTGGGGATGTCGATGTCGTCGGCGTTGAAGACGATGGGCAGGTCGTCGGTGTTGGGCATGACCGCCCCGGAGACGAACTGCTGGTAGTTGCCGTTGGGGACGCCGAAGCCGTCGGTGGCGTTTTCCCAGTCGGATCGGTTGGCGCGGAAGAAGATGGAGCCGCGGACCTTGGCGTAGCGGTCGCGGTAGTCGAGCACGCCGTCGCGGTAGCCGAGGGTGATGTCGTCTTCATCGATATCGTCGGAGTCGAAGATGCCGTCTTCGTTGTTGTCGATGAAGGTGGTGTAGTCCCAGACACCTTCGATGAACTGGCCGTTGTACCGGCCGTTGCCGTTGCGGTCGGGGTTGGCCGAGTCGATCATCATGGCCATCGCGTCGTCGTAGGTGAATTCGGCAGAGAGCAACTCATTGGCTGTGCCGTCGCGGAGCGCATCGCTCAGAGCAACACGCCCGTCGTCGTTGGTGTCGAAGTGGTTGATGAAGATGTCGAAGTCATCGACGGAACCGTCGCGGGTGACATCGGCGAAGGCACTGTCGGCGAGGCCGTTGCCGGAGTAGTCGATCGAGTTGAGCCCGATGAGGGGGATGCGCTCGGTGGCGTGGTTGATGCGCAGGCGGTTGTCGCCGTCAACGTCGTAGTCGAGCAGGGCGTCGCGGAAGTCATCGAGTTTGGTGTCGAGGACGGAATCGAGGCCGTAGAAGTCGGACTTCATGAACAGCGGCGGGCCGTCGAGCAGGCTCAGTGCCGCGGAGTCGTAGCGGATGCCGAGCGGGCCGTTGACCTGGACATTCCGCCCGATCATCAGGCGGGAAGGGGCGAGCACGGCGTGCTCGACGCGCTTGACGATGGAGAAGTGCTGGTAGGCGGTGCGGGTGACCCAGCGCTCGCGGGTGTAGTCCCAGTTGTAGCCGGTCACGACCACGAGGATTCGTCCCTCGGGATCGACCGTGGGCGGGACATAGGTGATCTGGACGGCGGTGGTGATGAGGCCGTCGCCGGAGCGCTCGAGGCCGATGGGCAGCGCGATGACCCAGTCGGTCCGGTTGGGCGGCTGGGTGATGGGCGCGGGGACATTATCGATGTTGTCCCAGGCGATGAGGTTCTCGGTGTCGTCGGCATCGTGGTGCCACTGGATGGCTTCGCGGATGCTGGTGGGGGTGCCGGGTTCCGAGCGGCCGTAGGGCGCGGGCTGAGGGGGCGGCGGGGCGTCGAAGCCGGCGTAGTTGCCGCTCCAGAGCGCGCTCGCGTATTCGGGGGAGACCTCGCCGATGGGCACGATGAAGCGCGAGGCGGCTTCCATGAGGCGCGACTCGGCGAGCTGGAGTCCGGTGTCCACGGCGGACATGGCCTTGGTGACGCGCTGGTGGGAAACGGAGGAGCGGAGGTTGCCCTGCGTGACGACGGCCATGGTGGTGGCGAGGGAGGCGAACATGACCAGGAACATCATCGCCAGGATGCCCACGACGCCGCGGCGCGAGCGCGCCCGGCGTGCGAGACGCCTCAGACCTGCTTTCACGGGAGCGTTGGGGTTGGGATGGGTGTTCATAGGAGTGTCCTTCGGAGAAGGGGAGGGAAGGTGCGAGCGTCGTCTGATGGATGAGATCAGCGAGGCGGCACGACCCAGGAGATCTGGCTCATCGGCGGTGCGTGGTCGTTCCAGATGCCGTCGTAGATGACGGTGACGGTGACGCACAGGGGGTATTCATCGACGGCGCGCCCGCCGGAAGCGGCTTCGTTGGTGGTGTTGTCGATGACGATGGAGTAGTCGAAGGGGTTGACCTTCTCGACGGTGATGAGCTGCGACCAGCCGCGCATGGAGACTTCGACGAGTTCACCGTCGATCTCGATCATCTCGGTGGTGCCGTCGTGCAGGACCTCGGAGATGACCTCACCGAAGGAGTTGATGGGGCCGGGGAATCGCTGGCTCATCACGAAGCCTTCGGGGAAGGTGGTGGCGTTGCCGAAGACGAGGCCGTCGAGGTCATCGATGTCGTTGATGTCGGCGACCTGCGGGTCATCGCCTTCGAGGCCCCAGCCCTCGAGAGTGGTGGGGTCGGCGGGGTTGGTGAAGTAGAGCCCGCCGGCGAAGCGGTCGTGGTTGGGGAGGGAGCGCGAGAGCTCGCGGATCTCGGAGGCAAGGTAGGTGGCGGTCGCGGAGTGCGTGGACCACATGTTGGAGTAGAGGAAGTGCATCATCGAGCGGAGGATGACGACGACGCCCATCCCGATGATGAGGACCGCGAACATGGTCTCGATGAGCGTGAAGCCCTTGCGGCGCCGCGCGCGCCGACCGGCGCTGTGCCGGCGCGCGGTGGGGGCTGCGGGGGCGTCGGTTCGGGATGGCCTTGGGGCCGGGAGCATGGCGAGAGTCCTCGGGGGGTTCAGTAGCGGAACGGTGCCGGGCGTGTGTCCGCTTCCCTTCATTGGACGATCTGGCTCATCTTGAAGATGGGCAGAATGATGGCCATCGCGATAAAGCCGACGATTGAACCCATTGCAACGATCATGAGGGGCTCGATCATTCCGGTAACCGCTTTGATGGCGTCTCGGAGCTGCTTGGCGTAGTAGTCGGAGATCTCGTCGAGGACCTCGCCGAGCTTACCGGACTCCTCACCCGCGCCGATCATCTGCACCACGGCGTGGGGCATGAGGGCGGACTGCTGGAGCTGGAAGGTGATCTTGCGGCCCTGCTTGACGCTGCCGTAGACGGCGCGCCACATGCGCTTGTAGAGGCGGTTGCCGGAGATGTCGCCGGTGATGGCGATGGTGTCGAGCATGGGCACACCGGCGTTGATGAGCTCGCCCATGGTCTGGAGCGAGCGGCTGATGTACAGGGCTCGGAACATGCGCTTGAAGACGGGGACGGTGAGCTTGCACTTGTCGAACCACCAGGCGCCCGGGTCGGTCTTGAGCAGGGCGTAGAAGCCGATGGCGACTGCGGCGACGGATCCCAGGATGATGCCGTACTGCGAGCGGACGAACTCGGAGAGGCCCATGAGGAACGTGGTGGCCCAGGGCAGGGCGTCTTCCTTGCCCTCAAAGACGCCGGCGAACTTGGGGAGCACGAAGGTGAGCAGGAAGACGGTGACGCCGACGGCCATGGTGGCGATGACGCCGGGGTAGATCATGGCGCCGACGACCATCTTGCGGGTTTCGATCTGCTGGGCGGTGTAGGCGGCGATGCGGTCGAGCATCTTGCCGAACGAGCCGGACATTTCCGATGCGCGGACCATGTTGACATAGAGGGGGTTGAAGAGCTTGGGATGGCGGGAGAGCGCTTCGGAGAACTGCTTGCCGGACTCCACATCGTGCTTGAGGCCGAGGATGATCTGCTTGAAGCGGTAGTGGGTGGTCTGTTCTGCGATGCCGTCGAGGGCGGTTCTGATGCCGATGCCGGCTCGGACCATGACGGCGAGCTGGGTGGTGAAGTCGAGGACATGCTTCTGGTTGGGCTTGCCCGAGTTCATCTGCTTGAGGCGCTCCATGAGCGCGCCTCGGTTGACAGAGGTGGGGACGGGAGCGATGGAGAGGACCTGCGCGCCCTGTCGGCGGAGGTTGTCGGCGGCGGCGGCGACCGACTGTGCGTTGAGAACGCCGACGGTGGTCTGGCCGTTGCCGGATCGGACCTGGTAGCGATAGGCGGGCATGGTGGTCGAGCTCCCTGAGCGGATAACGAACAGAACAGAACGGGTTTGGGCGTCGCGGCCCGGTCAGCGGTGGCGGATCACGCCGCGAGCTGCTGCTCGAGCTTGTCGGGGTAGGCGGCCTGGGCGATGGCGTCTTCCTTGCTGATCATGCCGTTGAAGTAGAGCTGGCTGATCGAGGAGTCCAGACTGGACATGCCCATGGAGCGGTTGGTTTCGATGACGTTGGCGATTTCGAAGGTGCGTCCTTCGCGGATCAGGTTGCGCACGGCGGGGGTGCACAGCAGGATCTCGACGGCCGGGGCCATGCCCTTGGTGTCGACGCGACGGAAAAGGGTCTGAGAGATGACGGCCTGCAGGGTGTTGGCGAGCATGGCTCGGATCTGGTTCTGCTGGGCGGCCGGGTACATATCGATGATGCGCTCCACCGTCTGCGAGGCGTTGGTGGTGTGCAGGGTGGAGAGCACGAGGTGACCGGTTTCGGCAGCGGTGATGGCGAGGGCGGTGGTTTCGAGGTCTCGCATTTCGCCGACGAGGATGATGTCGGGGTCCTGACGCAGGGCGTGCTTCAGTGCCGAGGCGAATGAGGGCATGTCCTGGCCGAGCTCGCGCTGCTCGATGAGGCAGCGGTTGGAGTGGAGCACATATTCGACCGGGTCTTCCAGCGTGATGATGTGCTTCTGGTAGCGCTCGTTCATGGCCTGGATCATGGCGGCGAGCGTGGTGGACTTACCCGAACCGGTGTCGCCGGTGACGAGCACGAGGCCTCGGGGGAGGTAGGTGAGTCGGGTGATGACCTCGGGGAGGTTCAGGCTGGCCAGCGGGGGGACCTTGGTCTTGATGGCACGCATGGCGATGCCGGGGACGCCCTTCTGGCGGTGCGCGTTCACACGGTAGCGACCGAGGCCGGAGACTTCGTAGGAGAAGTCGGCGTCCTGCACCTGTGTGAAGGTCTTGATCGAGTTTTCGGTGGCCATGTGGCGCACCATGCTCTCGGCGACCTCGGCGGTGATGACCGGGAAGTCCATGGGGGTCATCACGGTCTGGCAGCGCATGACGGGGGGATGGCCGGCGACGATGTGGATGTCGGACGCGTCGGCTTCGGCTGCACGGCGGAGAATGTCGTCGATGGTCATGACGGGCGCTCGCTCCGGCTGGCCCGCGTGTGTGGCGGGCGTGGATGGTGATCGGACCTGGTCTGCGCGGGCGTTTGGCGGCTGCCGCGAGCGTCGCGCACGGCGTGGTCATCGGTCTTGTGTTGGCGCGGGATCAGCGTGGGTCGCGCTGGTGGGCGAGGACCGTGCGGGTCGTGCCGTCAAAGGTGGAGCGTGCGGGGCCGGTGTGGTCCGAGAATCAACCGAGCCCGACGAGGCGGCGCAGGCGGCTGGCGAGGGTCTTGTCGCGCCGGGGTCGCTCGAAGAGTTCGGCGTCGATGCGTTCGAAGAAGCTGCGGGCGGGGACCGGGCCGCGGCTGGAGCGGAGTTCGTCGAGGGCGGTGCGGAGCTGGAGGCGGTTGTGTTCGGAGAGGTCGGTGCGTCCTCGCCAGGTGGCATCGTCGCCGATGTGGAAGGTCAGGTGCAGATCCTTGTGCTCGGTGAGCCGGAAGCCGCAGAGGGCATCGAGGTTGGCGAGCATGGCGAGGCCGATGTAGGGGGCTCCGATGCAGACGGTGCCGAGGCGGAGGTCGGCGATCCAACGCTGGGGGAAGACGAAGCAGTCCCAGCCGCCGTGGCGCTCACCGGGTTCGGTGAGCATGGCGTCGAGTTGGTCGGGGGAGGTGTAGTGGCCGGGGATGGTGCGCCGGTTGATGACATGGGCTGTGGGCTGGCGGCGGTAGAGATCGGCGACGGATGTGTAGAAGTGCGGCTGGAGCGAGATGTCGAGATTCGTATAGATGATGAGATCGTCCGGTGCGGGGTCCGGGCAGACGGATGCGCCGTGGCAGAGCAGGTCGGCGATCAGGGGGAACTTCTTGGTGGTGGGGAAGTCCGCGACCTCGATGACCGAACGGGTCAGCGCGGGGGCTGGGAGCAGCGGCGGTGTGATGAGGTCGAGGTCTTCGGGGAACCCAACGCCGACGGGGACGACCTCGAGTCCGGCGGCGGCGGCGTGGGCATGGGCCCTGCGGATGGATTCCAGCGTGACGGCCTGCGCGATGGCGTGCTCGGAGCCGTCGGGCGCATGGAACGGGTTGATGATGTGGAGGATCCTCATCGGAATCAGCGGGTTCCGAAGCCGAGTCGCCGTGCCCGACGGATCAGGTCGGGCTTGGAACGGTGCACATAGACATCGTTGATGCCGATGGCGGTGGCTCGCTCGTAGCCGGCGGCTTCGATGATGGGGCGGACCGGGCTGGTTTCGGGGTCGGCCTTGTCCTCGACGATGAGCACGGTGGGCGCGAAGCGGGAGAGGTCGAAGCCCTGGAAGAGGCCGACCTCGCCGCCTTCGACATCGATCACGGCGAAGTCGTAGTGCTGCTCGGGGTCCGGGGCCTCGGCGAGGACCTGGGTCATGGTGGTGTAGGGGACTTCCACGGCGTTGACTTTGGCGGCCTTGGCGGCGAGGTCGTCGGCGTGCTGCTGGTTGGTCTTGAGGTAGGACATGACCCCGGAGTGCTCATCACCGATGACCTCGTTGAAGGTCACGGTGCCGGTCGAGCCGGCGGGGCCGAGGGCGGCGTGCACGACATGGCTGTTCGGGCGGGCGGCCTGGCAGGCCTCGAAGTTCTTGCGGACGGGCTCGATGAGTACCCCACGCCAGCCGAGGGCTTCGAAAGGGAGGGTGACGGACAGGTGCTGGCCGTCGTGGGCACCGACCTCGATGTAGCGTCCGGAGCGCTTGCCCTCGAAGAGTTCAAAGAGGAAGACATCCTCGTTTTCCTGGGCGGTGAAGCGGAAGCGAGGGGTGCCGGGGCCGGGTTGAGCAGCGAGGGATTGCTGCGCGGCGGCGGCGGCGAGGGCCTTGCGGGCCTCGAGGGTTCCGGATTCCAGGCGCTCGACACGCTTCCAGAGTTGTTTTTGCCGTCTTCTCACCAGTCTGAACTGGGAGATCAGGATGATGAGCCCCGCCGCGAGCGCGATGAGGACGACGATCAGGAGGACAGCGAGGGCGTCGTTCATTGGGGTGGATCGTACCGGAATGGCGGGGGGAGGTGGAACCGGTGATGCGGTGGGGTGGGGCATGGCGCAGCAATTGCGCACCTTGGGGATGGGAGTTATCGGGGTTGGACTGGTTTGGTTCCTGTTTCGACAGGGGGCGGGGAAAGGGCCGATAGAACGATGCCCCCCAAAAGGGCTGTATCCGCGATGAAAGGTTTGACAGAGCCCGGGTTTACGGGCAATTTGCAGAGAGGTCTGATAAGTTGAGCAGGCACCGTCTGGTCGCGTCGCTGCGTGTTGCCCTTTGGCGCGTGGTTCGCGTCCGGTTCGGTGAGCCCGGTTCGCGGGACCTGCGGAGCGAACACCCGAGGCGGGTACGCGTCGGATAGTCCACACAGGTTATCCGCGGCTGGGGTGACCGAGCACACGATTGAACTGGCCCGGCAAGGCAGCCGGTCTGAAGAAAGGATTAGTGGGAATGAGAGCTTTCTTTCGAGCGGGGCTGGCAGCAACGGCTGCGACTGCCTTGGCAGCGGCGGCCTACGGCGCCGGCGTGCAGATTACGCAGCCGCGTGTCGGTGACGATGAGTTTGTCGGGCCGAACACGCTGGTGACCTTCTCGGTTGATGCGGGCCTGGACGGGTTGAGCATGACCGCGGGTCAGCCGATGACCGTGGAAGCCCGCCTGATCGGCGCGGATGGCACCCTGTTCGGTTCCGCGGTGACGGTGACGCTGATCGGCGCGCCGGTGAACTACAACAACGCCGGCAACACCGGGCTGCAGATCGACATGAACGACCGGAACGGCGACGGGACGCCGGGGGACTTCGTGTTCTCGGCGGCCCAGTGGTCGAGCATCGTGAACGCCGCCGGCGGCGTTCGGCTGCGTGTGTTCACTCCGGGCGATGCCGGCGCGACGACCGAGTTCGATGCTGCGGATGAGACTCAGGACGAGGTCATGCTGGCCGACAACTCGGGTCCCCGGATCACGAGCGCTCAGGTGAACTCCGACGGCAGCCTGCTGCTCCTGAACTTCAGCGAGCGGATCCGCGTGGCGGGTGATGGCGACACCGCCAACGATGACAACCAGACCATTACGGCCAATGTCGGCAACAATGATTTCCAGGCCAACACCACCAACTCGTTCGGCGGCGCGACCCCGACGGCGACCGGCATCACGGGTGTGACGCTTGGTTCGGACTTCCAGTCGCTGACGCTGACGCTGGATAACAGCGACCTGCCCGGCAACTCGACCAACCTTCAGCTCGGTCGCTGGCTGCGTCCGAACACGCCGGATACGGCGAACCTGGACCTGAAGGATGTGGTGGCGAACCTTGCCCAGTCGAACTCGATCCAGATCGCGAGCGTTCCGGATCTGACGGTGACCGGCGCGGTGTTCACCGAGCGAGTGCCGGCCAACGGCGGCACGGTCGCCGCGTCGCTGCGGATTGACTTCAACAACGAGCTTTCCAACGCCGGTGTGGTCGGGGCGTACACGATTGATCTTGTGGGCGATGTCGCGACGGACATCACCGTGGATGCGGTGAGCGTTTCCGGTAACTCTGTCATCATCGATCTGGATTCCTCGGGCGGTGCGCTCGACGGGATCTCTGCTGACGGCCTCCTGACGGCTTCGGGCGGTGATCCGAGCGACGGGCTCTTCCGTGTGACCATCGACTCGGCGACCGGGCCGACGGATATCTTCTCGCAGACTCTGCCGGAAGATGTTGAGGATCGCGCGATCGCCGACGAGATCGCTCCGGCCCTCGAGTTCGTTTCATTCCACGACCTTGACGGTGACGGAGAGGTTGATGCGGTCGGTCTGGTCTTTGACGAGGCCATGGCGAACACGACCAGCACGAGCGGTCTGACCGCGACCCCGATCGACGGCGTCGGTGTGAACCCGGTTTCGCTGATCGCGACCGATGGTTTCACCGAGGATCTCGGCAGCTTCACCGGCGCGACCATCAGCAACGCCGGAAGCAGCACGCTGACGATCACGACGACGCGCGGCAGCGTGGATCTCGTGCTGGATGGCAACCCGCTGGACTCTCGCGAGACCAACAACACGATCATTCTGAACTTCGATCCTCAAGCGTTCGACTGGGATAACGACGGCGACACCGCCGCCGACGGTGACACCGACGAGGCGATCCCCGGCACCGGTGATGCCAGCGCGATCCGTGCGGCATACAACGCGGCCGCGGGTCAGATCGCTGACCAGGCCGGGAACGATGCCCCGAGCGTCGGCGCGACCGATGCGGACACGGACCGGGCCAACCCGGTGCTGGTCTTCGCGGGCTTCCTGACCGGCGACAACCAGGACGAGTTGACTTCCAACCGCCAGTTGGTGGTGGAGCAGCGTCCGGCTGGTGACTCGACCGATGTCGGCGACCGCGATGACAACCGCATCCTGTTCGTCTGGTCCGAGGCCATCGAATCGACGGCCGGCGACACGACGGTGAACAACGCGAATGTTGAAGAAGAGCAGATCCGTTTCGGCGGCGACTCGTTCGCTGATGGCGAACTGGTTGATGCGCTGACGACGGCGAACAGTTTCACGATCGTGAACAGCGATGTGACGATCAACGATTCGATTTCGGTGCTCGCTGCGGCGACGCTGGTGGACGCCGCGGGCAACCCGGCGACCGCTTCGGCGACGGAGCAGACCAACACGCAGGCACCGTTCATCGCTCTGACCTCTCAGGGCGGCGTGGCGGTGGACAGCGCGTTCCTCCTGGATGATGACGAGGACGGCAACGCCGACCAGATCATCGCGCAGTTCAACCAGGCGGTGGTTCTGTCGCTGCTTGATGCGGCGGACTTCTCGATCAGCGTCGGCTCGATCGACGGTCTGACGACCGATACCGGTTCGAACTCGAACGGTTTGGTGTTCGAGGTTTCCGGCGTGAGCATGATGGACACTCCGACGATCACCTACAACGGTGCGGACGCGGACGCCGCGGACCGCGCGATCCAGGGTGTGAGCACGGGAGTGAATGTCTCGGCGGTGAACGGTCAGACCTTCGTGGCTCAGGCCATCGAGGCGGCTGATCCGAACGCGCAGGGCCCGGCGATCATGCTGCTGAGCGGTCGCGTGCTCCTGAGCACGGACGGCAACCAGGCGATCCCGGCCCCGATCGGGACGAAGATCTACGCCGGTGTTGCGGTTCCGACCGTCAAGAAGGTGACGGCGACGCACAACAACCTGACCTTTGCCTACGAGCGCACGAGCGGTGATGACAGCGTGGCGAGCCAGCGTTCGCTGCAGTCGTTGACGAACTGGCTACTCGAGCTCGAGCCGTATGTGTACCTGCAGCGTGGCCCGAACAATGTCCGCGTGTACACGAACACCCCGGAGACCACGGGGGATCCGGACTACGACTTCCTCACCGATACGATCCAGTTGCAGTTCATCACCTCGAACCTCGCGGCGATCCGGTTTACCGGCAACGGCGAGGAAGCGACGGACCGGATCTCGAACGGTCTGATCGAACTGGCGTGGGATCTCCCCCGCTCGGTCGATGGCACGACCACCGGCATGTACAGCGACGGTTTCGATCTCGATGGTGCACCGATCCTGTCGCAGGCGACGGTGACTTCGGCGGACGGCTCGTACGATCTGTATGTCTCGGCTCCGATCTCGTCGTTCACCGGGCGGAACCGCCTGAGTTCTCAGCTGAACCCGGTGATCATCGTTGCGGAACTGCCCAGCGGTGAGCGCTTCCCGGTTTCGAGCCTCCTGAGCTCGATCGACGGGGATCCGATCCGCTTCCAGCCGCAGAACCGCACCGAAGAGAACAACAACAACGCGTCCACCGCGGTGCAGTTCGACATCGACATCAGCAAGGCTGGTGCCGAGCGGATCTACCCCGGTTGGAACACGGTTGCGTTCGCTCGTCAGTCGGGTTGGGCGCAGAGCTCGACTCGTCGCCCGACGCTGCCGACGGGCATCCAGACGGCTGAAGTGGTGCTGGGCCAGAACCTGCTGGCCGGTGAGCCGCTCGATCAGTTCGTGTACTGGATCGAGGACGCGGACGGCAACATGGATGGCGACGACGGCATCTGGACCGCGGCGGACGACCGCGCGGCGACTCTGGACTCGATCCTGATCGACCGGGACCAGATCAAGAGCTTCGCGTTCACGATGACGAACTTCGGTGTGCAGTTCGGATCGAGCATCAACAACCTGGTTGGTGGGTACGCGTTCGGGCTGTTCAACGCGACCGACGAGAACTACGGCGTGTTCCAGTTCGGCGACGAGCTGAACGCGGCGAGCGTGTTCCCGGCGGCGGGCTTCCCCAACAACTCCATCACGGACGGTTGGGTGCTCGCGACGGTGTCCACGGCCTTCCCGAATGCCAACGGGTTCTTCCCGGCGAACAACCGGACGGACTTCATCCTGGTGTTCCTCAACGAGGGTGATGGCTTCAGCGTCGGGTCTCTGGATTCTTCGGGCAATGCCAACAACCCGAACGATCTGAACTCGATCGAGCAGAACACCCCGGCGTTCATCCACTACCGGTGAGGTGATGGAAGGCGTCTGATTGCTCTCTTCCCGGCGGCGTCCCTTTGCGGGCGCCGCTTTTTCGTTTTGGGGCGTTGGGCTGGTAGGATGTTGGAGAAGGGAGCCCGATCATGCGGCTTTTCATGCGAGTTTGCTCATGGCGGACGGTGTGTGTGGCGGGGGCTCTGGCGGTGCTCACGCCGCCTGCGAGCGCTCAGTTCGTGGGTGGGGGCGGGACGAACATCCGGGAGCGGGTGGCGGGAGTGCTGCGGCTGAGTTCGGATGCGCCGATTCCGGTGGACGGTGACCAGATCGCGGTCTTCTTCGAGGGGGCGGTGGTCTCGGATGTGTTCCAGTTCACGGTTGAGAGCGCGGAGTCGCTGGATTTCTCGGTGATCGTGTCCGGTGATGATCCGTTGACCGAAGAGCGGGAAGGCCCGGGGGTCGGTGACGCGGTTGAGTTTCGGTTTTACCGGGCGAGCACGAATGTGGTGTACCGCAGACTGGCGACCTTGAACCAGTCTGGTGAGGCGTTCAACTACCGGTTTGCCGGGCAGCAGGTGCCGGACTTTGTTGGGGATCTGCCGTTCCCGATCGATCTGATCCCGACCGCGCCCCTGGACCTGCGGCTGACGGGGAATGTCGAAGACTCCGGTGGCTCGGCGGGCGGGGACGGAGACGGAGATGGCGGCGGAGAGAACCCGGGGCCGGATTACGATGTGAACGGCGATGGGGTGATCAATGTGCGTGATGCGGCGGAGATCCTGCGGCTGATGTCCGGCGCTTCGTTCCGCGTCGTGTCGGCGTCGCGCGCGGATGTGAACCGCGATGGCACGGTGAATGTCCGCGATGTGATCGCGGTGCTGCGGAATCGGTCGTGATCGGTCGGCGCGGGTTCACGCTGCTGGAGGTTGTGATCGTGCTCGCGCTGATCGGGCTGCTCGGCGGGATCGCGCTGGTGGGGGTCTCTCGGGGCGGGACGCGCGCGGCGCAGGACGAGGCGGTGCGGGCGATCGAGCGGCGGCTGCTGGAGGCGCGGGTCGATGCGATGCAGCGGACGCGTGTGAACGCGGTTCGGGCGGAGTTTCGAGCGGATGGGCTGGTGCTTTCGGGCTCCGGGCGCGAGGAGCGGATCGAGGGCCTCGAGATGGTGGCGATCGATGAGCGAGGGCGGGAGGTGGAGGCGCTCGAGGTGGCGTTCGGTCCCAGTGGGCGAGCGGATGCGCTGGTGTGGCGGATCGCAGGAGAGAACCTGAACCGTCAGCGGGCGTATGACCTTGGATTGCTGGAGGAGGGGCGTCTGGAGCCGGGCGGGGACGCGGCGACGAGGGGGATTGGCGGTAGACTCTGGTTGATCCGGTTCGATCCGGTGTCGGGTGTGCCGAGCGTCGAGGTGCTGAACCCCGAGTGAGAGGCAGGAGAGCAGCGTGCACGGAGTCAGCATGAACATCGGGACGAACAGGCGTGCGAGGGCTTTCAGTCTGCTGGAGATGCTGGTGGTGCTTGCGATCATCGGGCTGCTGGTGGCGCTGTTTGCGCCGCGCCTGACGAACGCGTTTTCGGGTGGGCAGGTCACGACGACGAAGGGCACGCTGCAGCAGCTCACGACGGCGATCGAGGAGTTTCGGATGACGATGAAGCGTCTGCCGACCGCTGAGGAGGGCCTGACGGTGCTGGTGGAGCGTCCGGAGAGCGGCGAGAACGCGGAGTGGAAGAATTTCCTGGGTCTGCGCGAGGTGCCAAAGGACGCGTGGGGCAATGACTTTGTGTATCGGTTGGATGATCCGGACTTTGAGTATGTGATCGTGTCGTACGGCGCGGACGGCAAGCCCGGCGGCGAGGGTGACGCGGCGGACCTTGATAATCGGTGAGACAGCCGCGGAATCGCGGAACGGTGGCCATGCAGCAGGGAGTAGATCACGAGCACGATCGAGCGGAGGCGCAGGCGCAGCGGCTGCTGGGCTTTGATGCGCGTGCGGGGGCGATGCGTCTGGCGGGTGAGGGGGTGGTGTCGGAGGCGGATCTGCGTCTGGCCGAGGAGATCGCACGCCGTCAGGAGACGACGGTGGTGCGGGCGCTGCTGGACCTGGGTTTGCTGAGTGAATCGCGGCTCGCGGAGCTGTTGGCGAGCGCGTGCGGCGTTGAGGTGTGGTCGGCTGGTGAGGGGGACGCGGAGCTGCCTGAGTTGAGCGAGCTGGTGAGCGCGGCGTATCAGCGGGCGAACGCGGTGCTGTTGCTGGACGAGGGGGATGGTGCGGTGCGCGTGGTCGTGGCCGATCCTTCGGCGAAGCACGCGCTGCGGTCGGTGCTGGCGCGGGTGGGTGATCGGCTGAGCGGGGTGGTGATCGGGACGCAGAAGGATATCGAACGGGTGCTGGAGTCGTCGGCTGATTCGGCTGCGGGAGGAGCATCCGGCGATGGTGCGGTCGATGCGAGTTCTGAGGTGGCGCAGCTGCGGGATATGGCTTCGGAAGCGCCGGTGATCCGGTTCTGGAACCAAGTGGTTGAGCGGGCGATGGACCTCGGGGCCTCGGACATTCACCTGGAGCGCTTTGATCGACGGATCGATTTGCGGCTGCGGGTGGACGGGATGCTGATGGAGCAGCCGCCTCCGCCGGCGGAGTTGTACGAGGCGCTGCTCAGCAGGA
Organism: uncultured Phycisphaeraceae bacterium; assembly: GCA_964543335.1. Taxonomy (GTDB): domain Bacteria; phylum Planctomycetota; class Phycisphaerae; order Phycisphaerales; family UBA1924; genus JANSXG01. The sequence goes on from CAZIXS010000006.1 coordinate 19,052, forward strand.
TCAAGATCATGGCGTCGCTGGACCTGGCGGAGCGGCGGCGGGCGCAGGATGGGCGGATCCGGATGCGGCTGCGCGGGCGGAATGTGGACATGCGGGTGAGCGTGGTGCCGACGCTGTACGGTCAGGATGCGGCGATCCGCATTCAGGACCGGCAGAAGCTCGGCGAGATCACGCTGGAGCAACTCGGGTTCACGCCGGATCAGGTGCAGCGCGTGCTGCGGACGGCGATGCGTCCGAACGGGATGCTGCTGGTGACGGGGCCGACCGGGTCGGGCAAGACGACGACGCTGTACGCGGTGCTGCGCCGGCTGGTGACGCGCGAACGGAAGATCATGACGGTCGAGGATCCGGTCGAGTTCGCGATGAACGGGGTGAACCAGATCCCGGTGAACCCGGCGATCAATCTGAGTTTCAGCAACACGCTGCGGCATATCCTGCGGCATGACCCGGATGTGATTCTGGTCGGTGAGATCCGCGATCGCGAGACGGCGCAGATGGCGTTCCAGGCGGCGCTGACCGGGCACATGGTGCTGAGCACGCTGCACACGAACGATGTGCCGTCTTCGTTTGTGCGGCTGATCGATATGGGCGTGGAGCCGTATCTGGTGAACGCGGCGGTCGAGGGCGTGAGCGCGCAGCGGCTCTTACGCAAGGTCGATCCGCAGCGGGGCGGGTACCGCGGGCGCGTGGCGGTGATGGAGTTCTCGGGGGTGACGCCGGCGATCAAGAAGCAGGTGCTCGCGGGGGCGGATGAACGCGCGATCCGGGAGGCGATGCTGGCGGATGGGTTTGTGACGATGGAGCGGGCGGCGCGTCGGCTCGTCGAGCAGGGGGTGACCGACGAGGCTGAGGTGGCCCGGGTGCTGGGTGATCCTCTGGCGAACGAGGTGGACGGGTGAGCACGCGGTACGCGTACACGGCGGTGCCGCTGGAACGCTCGGGCGGGGCGTTTGTGCGGGGCGTGCGCGATGCGGTGGACGAGCGAGAACTGCGGGACGAACTGCGGGATCAGGGTCTGCTGGCGGTGTCGGTTCGTCCGGTGCGGCTGATGGATGCGCTGCGCCTGCGTTCGGTGGCGCGCCGGGTCGGTGGTGCGGACCGGATGTGGTTCTTCGAGACGCTGTCGTACATGGTCGGCTCGAAGGTGCCGATCGAGACGGCGATGCGGGAGATGGCGGGTGCTGCTCCGCGGGCGCGATTGGGAACGATCTGCAACGAGCTGCGGGATCGGCTGCGGCGGGGGGAGTCGCTCTCGGCGGGGATCGCGGAGCTGAGCGTGCCAGATGGATCGGCGCGGGGGCTTGCGGATGAGCATCACCTGGCCATTCTGCGGAGCGGCGAGCGGTCGGGGCAGCTTGATCACGCGGCGGAGCTGGTTCGGCGTTCGATCGCCGAGGGGCAGCGGGTGAAGGCGATCGTGGTGGGGCGGCTGATCTATCCGCTGATCCTGATCATGGCGACGGTGGTGGTGCTGTGGATCCTGTCGAGCTTTGTGGTGCCGCGGTTCGAGACGACGCTGGTCGCGCTGGGTGGGGAGTTGCCCTGGCAGACGCGGTTCACGCTGGGGGCGAGCCGGGCGCTGATCTGGGTGGTGCCGGCGCTGGTGCTGCTGGTTGGCCTTGCGGTGGCGGGGCGGGGTTGGCTGATGCCCGAGGGCCGGCGGCGGGTCTGGTCACGCCGGGTGCTGCGGATCCCGGTGGTCGGGACGCTGGTGTGGCATCACCAGGCGGGTGTGGTGTGTGATGTGGTTGCCTCGATGCTCGAGGGTGGGGCGGATGTGCTGGAGGCGCTGGATCAGAGCGCGGATGTGGTGCGGTCGCGGGAGGTGAGGCGGCGGATGGAGGAGGCCCGGTCGCGGGTTCGCGAGGGGGCGGACCTTGGGGAGGCCCTGCGGGACGGGGGTGATGGTGCGGGATCGGGGGTTCTGCCGCCGATGGTCGGGGCGGTGGTGAGTGTGGGGGTTCGGACGGGGGAACTGGTTCGGTCGCTGCGTCGGGCCTCGGAACTGTGCGTGAAGCGGCAGGAGCGGACGACGCAGACCCTGCTGACGCTGATGGAACCGGCGATCATTCTGGTGCTTTCAGCGAGCGTGGGTTGGGTGGTTTACAGTCTTGTGGTCGGTATGCTGGCGATGACCGATGTGGCCTCGGGGTGATCGAGGCCGTGGAGTGGCCGCTGAAGGAGCAGCGCATGGGCAGCGAAACCAATCGGACGGTGGTGAAGCGTTCACCGATCACGCTCCTGGCTTTGGCTGGTGCGGGTGTGCTCGGGACGATCGCGAGCGGGTGCGCGAGTGAGGGAGTCGAGCGGACGGCGCTGGACGATGCTCCTCGGGCGGTCCGGCCCTTCGAGTCGTACGACCCGGGTGACCGGTACATTTCTGAGATGCTGTCGATTCGCCCGGACAACCGTCGGAGCGGATCGGGTCCGGTGCTGCTCAGCCGCGAGGCGCTGGGGAACGGCGTGGGTGTGGATGAGCGGGGCGGGGGCGATGCTCGGCTGATGAACCGCAACCCGGGTGAGTTGATGCGGGTGAAGTACGCCGCGAACAAGGCGAGCGCGCAGGATGTGCTTCGGGTGTTTCTGGGTGAGTACCTTGGCCGGGATTATGTGATCGATTCTTCGATCACCGATTCGATCACGATGGACATCGATTCGGAGATGACGGCCGGCGATGTGCAGGATTTTCTTGGCGCGCTGGCGCTTCTGCACGGCTGGGCGATCAACGAACAGGGCGGTGCGCTGATCGTGCGGAAGACGGCGGACATGGGGCGCGAGTCGAACGCTCCGCTGCTGCGTGCACGGGCGCTGATGGATAGTGATGGCGTGGCGATCCGGGTGCGTCGGATGCGGTATCTGACGCCTGCGGATGTGAAGCCGCTGCTGGAGCCGGTGATGTCGGCGGGTTCGCAGCAGATCGCGGCGGGGCGTTCGGTGGTGCTGATCGATACGGTGCGTCAGCTGAACCGGGCTTCGGATGTGCTGAGCGCGGTGGATGTTCCGGAGTTCGACGGGGCGGAGATCCTGACCTATCGGCTCGCGGACCGCTCGCCGAGCGATGCGGCGGCGCTGCTGGAGCAGCTCGTGCAGGGGGCTGGGCTGCGAGCGCGGGGGCAGACGCTCGCGGCGTTCTTCCCGGTGGAAGGCAGCGACCAGCTCATCGTGATCGTGCGCGAGGGTTCGGTGGTCCCGAAGGTCGAGGCGCTGATCCGGCAGGTGGATGCGCCGCGCAACGAGAACGCCCGGTACCGATTCGCGTATCGGATTCAGCACTACCCGGCGGCGGAACTGCAAGCGTTGATCGATAAGTTCTTCGAGACGCGGATCGCTTCGGGCGGCGGCGAGGAGATGCAGGTCGACTCGGACAAGATGAAACTCGTCTGGGATACGGCCGGCGAGTTGCTGCTCGTGCAGGCGACGATGGACGACTATCAGGATCTGCTCGAGGTGCTGCGGGCGGTGGACCGACCGCGTCAGCAGGTCACGCTGGAGGCGGTGATCGCGGAGGTCACGCTGAACGACACGCTGCGCTACGGCGTGGAGTACTTCCTCGAGGAGACGATCAAGGGGCTCGGCACGCTTGAGCTGGGCGGTTCGCCCGGGCTGCTGGCGGACCCGACCGGCAGCGCCTTCCTGGTCGGGACAAGCGGCGTGGCGATCGTGCAGGCGCTGCAGAGCGAGTCGACGGTGAACATCGTCAGCCAGCCCAAGTTCACCGTGATGAACGGGTCGCAGGCGAAGTTCCAGGTCGGCGGTTCGGTGCCGGTCGTGAAGGCGGACCAGGACAGCAACGCGACGGTGGATGGCGACACGGCGATCCGCCGGAACATCGAGTACCGCGATACCGGTGTGATCCTGACGGTGACGCCTCGGGTGAACGAGAGCGGGATGGTTGAGCTGCAGATCGAGCAGGAGATTACCGATGTGGGTGCCTCGAATGATCTGGGGCCGACCTTCACGACGCGGTCGCTGACGACGAAGGCGGTGGTGCCGCACGGGCGGACGATCGTGTTGGGCGGGTTCATCGAGTCTCGGACGAACGATTCGGTCTCGAAGATTCCGCTGCTCGGTGATTTGCCGGTCGTCGGGCCGATCTTCCAGAGTGTGGACAATGTCGAGGACCGCACAGAGATCATCCTGACGCTGACGCCTCGGGTGATGAGTGATCCGGCGCAGGCGACGCAGACGGTGGATTCGTTCCTCGAGGCGGCGTGGGCGGTGAAGGCGGCGCTGGTGAGCCGGCAAGATGAGCTGCCGGAGTCGATGCTGCGTTCGGCGAACGCGGACGAGATGGTGAGCGATCGGGAGATCCTGACGGCGGTGCCGCGTTTCCATATCAACGGTGAGGCGGAGGCGCCGGATGAACCGGCTGCGGAGGAAGGCGAGGAAGCCGCTGATGAACCGAGACCGCTGAAACTGCCCCCGATCCTGCAGCAGATGCTGGAGTCCGTGGGCGAGGAGCAGCGCGGGGCGGATGGGCGGCAATCATCGGCGGGTTGGGGGCTCGGGCGGTTGGCGCGCATCGTGCTGGGTGGGCTTGCGCCCGAATCGGCGCGGCGAGAGGGGTGAACGTGCGTCGTCTGCGAGCGTTCACGCTGCTGGAAGCAGTGCTCGCGCTGGCGATCCTGTCGGCGGCGGTGATGGCGACGCTGGGTGTTCGCGCCCGGGCGATGATCGCGACCGAACGGATGGAGGCGGTGCAGCGGGACGAGCGTGATGCGCAGGCGGTGTTTGATCTGCTGGTGGCGGGCATGCTCGGCGCTCCGGGGACGGTGGATCGACAGACCGGACGAGCGGTGTGGAGCGGCACGCTGAGCGGATCGAGCGAGCGGGGTTATGAGGTGGTTCGCGAGGCGGAACTGGTGCCGAATCCGCTGATCACCGGCGTGGAAGCCGGTGAGGGCGGACAGGTGGCGGTCTGGCGGTACACGGTGACGGTTGGCAGCACGGAGGCTCGGTTCCTGTGGCACCGTTGAAGCGATCAGCGCGGGTTGGTGGGTTCACGCTGCTGGAGCTGCTGCTGGCGAGCGCGGTGATGCTGTCAATCGCGGTGCTGGGGACAGCGCTGTGGACGCAGTCGACCGGTGCTTCGGAGTCGGCGCAGCTGCGTGATCGCGGGCTTCGCCTGCAGCGGCTGGGCACGATGATGCGCGAGCAGTGGTCGCAGCGTCGGGTGCTGAGGCCCATGCAGGATGGCGCGCAGGCCGGTGTTTCACTTGGTCCGGAGAGCATGGAGTTCGTGACGGCATCGCCGATTCTGTACCCGCAGGCGCCGCTGGTGAGGGCGCGGTACGAGTGGGGTGAGGCGGGCGAGAGCCGCTTTGACCTGCGGTACATCGAGCGGCCGGTGCTGGAATTTGGCGGAGCCATGGAACGTGAAGAGGATCAGGAGGCGACCGCTCTGAACTCGCGGAGCATGGTGCTGCTCGAGGGCTGCGATGCGGTGGAAGTTGAGCGGTTTGGCGAAGCGATGGAAGACTTTGGCGAGGACGAGGGTGTCCGGAGGCCGGACTGGCACGCCTATGCGACGGGTGATGAGGTCGAGGCGGATGCGCTGCGCCTGACGGTTCGCTGGCGCGGAGAGGAGGCGGTATGGGTGTTCGTCGCCCGGCCTTCGCGCTAGTGCTGGTGCTCATCCTGGTTGGTGCGGTGTTCGCGATGACGGTGCACAGCGCGACGGTGCTGCGCAGTTCGATGGCGGAGACCAGCGCGGTGGGGGCGTCGCAGGCGGATCTGCGCACGGCGCACAGTGGCGCGAGCGTGGTGCTGAAGGCGATTGGGGTGGCCACGGCTGGCTTGGACTCGGGAGCGGATACGGAATCCGGGGCGGGGTCGGGTCCGGATCGAAACGAGGGGCTGGACCTGCCGCCGATTGTGCGCCAGTTGCTGGAGGCGGCGGGTGCGGATCTGGATCTGGATTCGGATGAGGGCGAGGACGGCGGGACGATCGACGGGGGCGGCAGCGGCGATGGTGCGCTGGTGGAGCAGACCGCGCCGGGGCGAACGACACTCCAACTGCCTCCGGGTGCGGTGATGCTGCAGGTGGATGGGCGAAGGGTTTCGGTTGAGCTGCGTGATGCGACAGGCGGCCTCAATATCAACCGGGTGAGCGATGAGCAGCTGCGCCGGTATCTGGAGTTGAAGGGACTTGGGGGCACGCAGCTTCAGTCGGTGGCGGATCAGATTCTGGACTGGCGGGATGCGGATGGTGTGCCGCGTGATCGAGGGCTGGAGCGTGATGGGTATCGGCTGCGAGGGATCACGCCCCGCAACGGGGAGTTTGCGGCGTATGAAGAGCTTCGGATGCTGCCGGCGGTCACGGCGGAGGTGTTCGCGCTGATGCGGCGGGATCTGAGCCTTTCCGGCGATGGTTCGGTGCATCTGGGATCGGCTTCGGGGGAGGTTCTGCGGTCGGTCGGCGGGCTGAGCGAGGGGCAGGCGAGTGATGTTCTGCGGATGCGGGCGAGGGGGCGTCTGAGTGAAGAGGAAGTGCGCCGGATTGTCGGTGCGGAGGCGGGAGATCGGCTGCGGATCGCGAGTTCGCCTGTGGTCGCGATCCGAGTGGTGGTGGAGCGTGAGAATGGGTCGAGGCGGGTGTTCGAAGGGCTGGCGGTGTTTTCGGGCCGGACGGTGACGAGCTTCGGGTTGCGTGAGGTGACGGGGGTGTGGACCGGTATGATGGACGCTGGAACGGAAGGCTGATGCTGAACGGAATTGGCACAACGCGGGTTCTGGTGATCGCCGGAGAAGGCGGCGCGGTGTTCGATGTTCGGCGTGGGCTGCGGGGCGCTTCGTGCGTCGATGTGGCCTGGGCGGCTGATTGGTCAGATGGGCCGTCTATGGACCGGGTGCGCAGCGCGGTGATGCGAGCGGGTGGGGCCGGTGCGGTCTGCGTGGTGCTGCCGAGCGAGGGGGTGCACACGCGTCCGATGGGCATGGGCACGCGGGTGTTTCGCACGGCGCGGGGTGAGGTGGTGCGGAATCTGGGGACGCTGCTGCCACTGGAGCCGAAGGACGCGGCGATCGGCTTTGTGGACCGCATCGACCCGCTCGGGGAATCGGAAGACGATGGAGAACGCGCGGGCGCTGGGTATCTGATCGCGGCGGAAGCCTCGGCGGTTGAACGGGCGAGGGATCTTTGCGAGCGCGTGATCGGCCGAACTCCGGATCGGATGGTGTCGGCGCACCAGTCGCTGCTGGGGGCTGGGTTTCAAACGAGAGACGCGCGGGTGCGTGAGCGCGGCTCCTACGGCGAACATTTGGACACGGTGATCGAAGGTGGGTTGATCCGCGAACTGCGGTCGGATGCGGATGCGCAGGTCGAGCCGGACTTTGTGATTCCGGATCGCGTGGATGAGCGCACGCTTGAAGGTCTGCGGAAACTGGCGATCGGTGCGGCGATGGTGGATGTGAACGGTTCATCGCACGCCGAGCCGCTGAGCGGTCGCTGGACGCCCCTGTGGAAGCGTCTGGCCCCCGGAACTGCGGCGCTTCTGGTGTGCGGCGTGCTGCTGGCCGGCGCGTGGTCGGTGCGTGAGGGGAGGTATCAACGGGCGGTGGAGGAGGCGCTGGCCGAGCAGGAGCGCATCGCCCAGGGGGTTCGCGAGGCCGAGGATCTACAGCGCGAACTGGATGGCTACGCCGCGGACCTGAACGCGGCTCGGCTGGCTTCGCTGGGTTCCGGGGATGAGGATGGCGTGCTCGGTGTGATGGACGGGTTGCGGCGTGCGCTGCCCGCGGATGCGCAGCTGGAGTGGGTGTCCGTGGATGCGGATGGCGTGCGGCTGCGCGGGATTGCCGGCAGTGCCCGGGAGGTGCTGGGCGCGCTTGAATCGTCGGCGCTGTTCCGCAATGCGAGGGAGTCCGAGCGACCGAGCCCGCTGCGGGATGGGTCGGGGCGCGAGGTGTTCGCGGTTGCCGTTTCGTACACCGGCGAGAGCGGGGGTGACGGCGATGAGCGGTGATCGCAAGCGAAGCGGGCTGCTGCTGGGTGTGCTGGCTTTGCTCGCGCTGGTGGTGGCGTGGGATCGCGGGCTGATCGGCGGGCGTGAGGATGCTCCGCTCGCCGCGAAGCAGCGCTACGAACTGGTGAGCGCGCAGCTGCGTTTGCAGCGGGAACTTCTGGAATCCGAGGCCTCTCTGGCTGAGCGGCGCGATGATGCACAGCAGGCGTGGGAGGCGCTGCGTGGGCGGCTGGTGACCGCGCCGACGCCGGAAGTGGCGCCGGCGGCTCTGCGCGAGCGGGTGAACGACGAGTTGCGCCGACACGGGGTCAATGCGATGCGGGTGCTCGGCGAGGAAGTCCGCGCATCGGCAGAGTCCGAGGGCGACGCGAGCCGACGGGTGATCCCGATCCGGATCCGGATCAGTTTCGAGGCGCCGGACTCGCAGACGCTGTATCAGGCGATCGGGGCGCTCGATGGGACGGATCGATTCCATGCTCGGGTGGCCGAGTTGATGATCCGTGGTGGCGGGATGAACACGCAAGCGGAGACGGTCAGCGCGACGCTGTCGATCGATACCGCGGTGCTGCTCGGGGAGGGTGTTCGCTGATGGGCCGCACGCTGATCCCCAACTCGTGGCAGAGAACGCCGAGCGGCGGTCTGTCAGCCGCCTCGGTTCTGGCGCGGATCGGGTTGGCCGGTGTGCTGGTCGGGATTGCGGCGGTGGGCGCCGCGTTCGTGGTACCGCTGGATCGCGGTGTATCTGACACGGAGCGTGGCGTGGTCGAAGCGCCGACTTGGACGCCGGTGCCAGCCCGCCGCGGGCCTGAGCCTGCGATGATCGCCTCGCTGTCCGAGTCGTATCTGTTCACGCCCGGGCGACAGCCGTTTGCGGGGCTTGAGCCGATCGAGGTTGTCTCGGTGTCACCGGCGGAGCAGGCTGACCAGACGCCCGAGCCGCGGGCCACCGGTCCAGAGCGTGGGGATGCTGGGGGTGTTCGTGTGGTGCGTGTGGAGTCTCCGGAGTCGGTCGGCGGGGATATTCAGAAGAGTTATCGCGAGATCGTGCTGCGGGGGATTCACTCCGATCGATCGGGACGGTTGGTCGCGTTGATCGACTTCACGGGAGCGCAGCCCGGTGCGGCGTCGATCCGTGCGCTCGAGGGCGATTCGTTCACCGAGCGCAAGCATCCTGAGCAGGACTGGCGGGTTGTGGCGATCGATCCGCTGCGGAACCGGGTGGTGATCGAGCGACAGCAGCGTCGCCTGGCGCTGGCGCTGTTCGGCAGCGGTCCTGCGGATCTGTCGCCGCTGGTCATCGCTCCGGAAGCGGAGGACGGTGAGCTGCCGCTGGCGACACGGATCGCCGAGGACGGCACGATCATCGTGGAGCGTCGCCCCGAGGATGTGATCGCTGATCTTCGACAGGAACCGACGACGGATCCCGAGGGCGGCAAGCCGATCACGGCCGAGGACCTGTTCGAACTGCTCCGCGCGGTGCGTGATCTCGACCGGTACGGCGAGAAGGCGCGCGAGCTTGAGGGCGGCGGGGACGACTGATCAGATCGTGGCGTCGGTGACGCGAAGGATTTCCTGAGGCGTGGTGATGCCCTGGGTCACCTTGCGGAAGCCGTCCTGACGGAGGGTGACCATGCCGCGTTCGGTGCAGGTGCGTCGGAACTCAGTGACGTTGGGGCCTCGGGCGATGATGTCGCGGAGGTGGTCGTCCACGACGAGCAGCTCGTAGATGCCGCGTCGGCCGGAGTAGCCGAAGTTGCGGCAGCGGTCGCAGCCCTTGCCCTGGTAGGTGGAGGTCGGGTCGATGCCCTGCATCTCGAGGAACTCGGCCATTTCTTCGGTGTGCTCGGCCGGGGCTTTGCAGTGGTCGCAGATCTTGCGGACGAGGCGCTGGGCGAGGACAGCGTTGAGCGCGGCACCGATCAGGAAGTTCTCGACGCCGATGTTGCCGAGTCGGGTGACGGCGGAGGGCGCATCGTTGGTGTGGAGCGTGGAGAGCACGAGGTGGCCGGTGAGCGAGGCCTGGATGGCGATGGTAGCGGTTTCGATGTCGCGGATTTCGCCGAGGAGGATGACATCGGGGTCCTGACGCAGCAGGGACTTGAGTGCCGCGGCGAAGGTCATGCCGATCTTCTCGTGCATCTGCGTCTGGGTGATGCCTTCGAGGTGGTATTCGACCGGGTCCTCGACGGTCGAGATGTTCTTGGTCTTCTTGTCCATCTGACCGAGCGAGGCGTAGAGGGTGGTCGTCTTACCCGAGCCGGTGGGGCCGGTGACGAGCACGATGCCGTGTGGCTGGTCGATCTGCTTGCGCCAGATGGTGAGCGAGTCGTCGTCGAAGCCGAGATCGTCCAAGGTCACCTGAATCGACTTGGTGTCGAGGATACGCATGACGACTTTTTCGTGGCCAGCGGCGGTGGGCAGCGTGGACATACGCAGGTCGAGCTTGCGCCCCTGCACGGTGCAGCGGATGCGACCGTCCTGGGGGACACGGCGCTCGGAGATGTCGAGGTTGCCCATGATCTTCAGGCGGGAGACGATGGCTGCGGCCATTTTCGCGGGCGGCTGCATCGCTTCGTGGAGGATGCCGTCGACACGGAAGCGGACCTTGAGGGACTTGTCGCCGGGTTCGATGTGGATATCCGAGGCGCCTTCCTTGACGGCCTGCTGGATGATGTAGTTCACATAGCGGATGACGGGCGACTCGGCGGCCTCGCGCTCGAGATCGACTTCTTCCTGTGAATCCTTGACGACCTGGACATCGTCCTCGTCGATGTCGGAGAGGATCGCTTCGACCTCTTCGGATTCTCCTTCGCCGGTGTCGAGGCGGTCGAGGGCCATCCGGATATCGGTGGCGGGCACAACGACGAGCGAGATCGAGCGTGCGCGCAAGCGCATGCGCACTTCATCGATGCTGAACGCGTCGTCGGGTGCGGCGGTGCCGAGGTAGAGGCGGTTGCCTTCGGCTCGGAGCGGGATGACGCAGAGCTCCTGGCAGATGCGCAGGCCGATGCGGTCCACGAGTTGCGTCGAGAAATCGCGCTCGGGGTCGGCATCCTCGGTCAGACGCAGGAAGGGGAGTCGGAAGACCTTGGCGACGGCCTCGGCGAGCCTGTTCTCGTCGATGCCTTGCTCGATGAGCAGATCGGCGAATCGTGTGTCGGGTGAGGTCTTGGCGATCTTCTTCGCGGCGGCGACCTTGGCCTGATCCACGATGTTCTCGTGGAGCAGGTACTCGACGAGCGCCTGCTCGTGGCTGGTGCGCTGCGGGTTGCCCGAACCGAGGAGGACCATGGCGGTCCGGTCGGAACCGATGCGCATCTGGAGTTCGTCGGTCTCGGCGGAGCGCAGGTCGATGAAGCAGCGCTCGTTCCACGCGGGACCGGAGTCCACATCGACGGAGGCGTCGCGCGAGACATCGCGCGACTGATCGCGAGACATGTCCCGGGACTGGTCGCGTGACTGGTCTCTGGACTGATCGCGCGAACGATCGCGGCTCTTGCTTTTCTTGGGCTTGGGCGGCGGGAGCGTGGAATCGTTGATCGGTGTGAACTGCGTGGGGCGGACGGTCTGCGCGATGTGCAGGGATGCGAGGTGGGCGTTGACCTTCGGGGGCGTGAGCGGCAGGTGGATGGGGCGCTCGGCTTCGGGCGACAGTGGCTGGAACTCGGCATCCTGAGCGGCGAGGGGAGAGAGCGGCTTGGCGCGTGGGGGTGGCGCTGGCGTCTCGGCCGGCTTGGCCGACTCGCTTTCGAGCTCGCTGAGCAGCTTGTCGATGTCGAATGATCCCACTTTGGTTGCCTTTGCAGTCTCTGTTGTTGCGATTACCGCTGTGTCGAATCGAGCGAGAGCGTGTAGACCTTGGAGTCCGGGGTGATGGTGACCTGCTCACCCGAGGCCAGCGTGTGCTGGAACGGGATGGCGACGAAGTCGATTTCGCGGTCGCGGATCTCTTTGACGCGCAGGAAGTCGGCCACCGTGTCCCCGACCCGCACGAGCTGGCCGTTGACGGTCGCGGAGCGGACGCGGCTGCCCATGATGCCGGTGAACTTCAGGCGGGTGACCGTGAAGCTGACTTCGCGGTTTCGCTGGTCGGTCACGCGGGTGATTTCCTGCTCGCGGTCGGACGGGCCACGATCGACGGGAGCGGCAGCGGCGGCTTCCGTCTCACCCTTCCAGGTGAAGGGGTTCATGACCACATCGGAGATCGGGACCTGGACCACGGTGTCGGCTGCGCGGAGCTCACGGAGGAGTTCCTTGTAGTCTTCGTCGAACTTCTTGTCCTTCGCCTCGAGCGGGTAGTTGATCTTGATCTCCTCGCCGAACTCGGGGAGTCCGGCCATGCCGATGTGGCGCATGGCGTAGAGCGCGCCGCCGGCGATGACGACGACGCCCATGAGGATGAAGATGCTGGCGTTGCTTTTCTTTGGCCCGCTCACGGGTGCGGAACCGAAGCCGTCACCGCCGGAGAGGTCGGACATCAGGCCGCCGGATTCGTGAGCATTGAGGTCGGCGGAGAGATCGACGCCACCGCCCATCGACTGATCGCTGGATTCCTGCGAGCCGTTCATGCCTGGGATTCGAAGACTCATTTGGAGCTCCTGTTTGCGGAGGCGATGCTGCTGGTGGGCTCGAAATAGATGCTGAGGGTGAACTCGGCTTCCATCTGGCCGTTCTGCTCGCGTGCGGCCTTGAGATTCATCTGGGGGAGGCGGGTGATGCGCTTGAGCTGTTCGAGCTCGAGCAGGAAGTTGTAGTAGTTGTCGAAGTTGCCGGTGATGAGCATCTCCAGGGGCTGCTCCATGTAGGCGTTGGCGGTGATGGCGCGTCCGGCCTTGACCCGAGCGAGCTTGAGGTCGTTCTCGGTGGCGAGTTCGGAGACCTGGCGCAGGATGACATCGACTTCCTTGTCGGTGGGAAGGCGGGACTGGACCAGCTCGATTTCCTTGAGGATCTCCTCGTTCTCGCGGGCGAGGTCGGCGCTCTGCGCCGAAGCGGCCCGGAGTTTCTCAAGCATGAGTTCTTTGTGCTCGATCTCCTTGCGAGCCTGAGCGATCTGCTCGTTGCGCGGCTTGAAGACGAACCAGTAGGAGCTGATGGGCATCGCCAGAAGGACGGCGACGAAGACGAGTTCACGTAGTCCGAAGTTCACAGCGGGTCCTCCTCGGTCGGGACGGTGACGGTCTCGAAGTTGAATCCGCCGTCGAACGAATTGAAGAAATCACCATCGGGGTTTTCGATGGCCATGATCTGGTCCTGGCTCATGCGCTTGCGGAGCACGGGTTCGATGCGCGAGGCGTCGGAGTCGGGGTTGACGCCGGCCTGGATGCGGAATCTGAAGACATCGCGCTCGCGCATCGTGGTGGTCTGGGTTTCGATCAGCTCGACGTTGCGGAGCAGTTCGCAGCGCTGGAGCGCGGCGAGGTAGCGGGCGACATCGGTGTTGCGGGGAACCACACCGACGATGGTCAGGGTGGATTCGTAGCGGGGGGCGAGGATGACCGGCTTTTCTTCCTCGTTCTTGCGGTTTCTGGATTTCGCGCTCTTTTTGGTGAGGCTGTCCCCGGCTTCTTCCTTGACCGAGCGGCGCGGGATGGCCCGGTCGAGCCGCTTGCTCTCGAGTTCGATCTCGAGGATGGTGGTTCGGGCCGGAGCTCGGTTGATGATCTCGGAGAGGAGCACCGAGCGGTTGATGGGCTCCACCAGCGCGGTGGTCAGGTCTGCCTTCTCGAGAAGCTCGGCCTTCTGCTGCTCGAGTTCTTCGAGCTGCTTGATGTTTTCGGCGGCCTGCGCGAACTGCACATTGACCGTCTTCTGGTGCAGGTGCACATCGTGCCACTGGCGGTTGGTGACGAAGAACGCGCCGATCACACCGAACATAACCACCGTGAACATGGTGATCGCGAAGACATTGGTGCGGCGTTCGGCCTTGCGTGCGAGGTAGTCCTCGGGGAGGAAGCTCCCTTTCGAACCACCGGATTTTCCTTGCTTCTTGAGCATGGCGAGTGCCTCCGCTGGCGGGTGTTACAGGTCGGTCGGTGAGACGCAGAGACCGACGGCGACCGACCAGCCGGGCTGCGGGATAGCGAAATCGGTGTCCTCGCTCGCGCCTTTGGGATCGAGCGTGGCGGTGGGGCTGGCGATCTGTGCCGGGATTTCGAGCATGGTGCTGATGAGCTCGCAGGCGTCGGCCATGCGTGACTCTCCGCCGACGAAGATCATGCGGCTCAGGGGTTTGTCGGGGTGCAGCGACTCGAGATAGCCGGTGGTGATGGCGATCTCTTCGAGGAGGATCTGCATGGCTTCGCAGGCGGCGGGTCGATCGCTCTGCGGGTTCGCCGCGATCTCGACATGGCCGGGAGGGGTGGCGCCCTCGCGGCGTTCTTCGGCTGTTTGGGTGGCGGTCTGTGCGGGCGTGGCCTGCATGGCGAGGCCGCCGACGCGGACGCTCTTGGATGCGGCGGGCCAGTAGACACGGTTGACGGCATCGTAGCCGTCCATGCGTCGGCAGCGGCGCTCGCGGGCCTGAGCGATCGAGCAGCGGGTGGATTTGGCTGAGGCGAGATCGAGGTCGCGTCCGCCGAGGGGGATGGTGCGTGCCGCGACGGGTTCGCGGCCTTTGGCGATGACCACTTTGGTGGAGCCGTAGCCGAGATCGATGTAGATCGAGTAGAGATCCTTGTCGCTGGCGCGCCGAGTGATCGGATCGAACACGCGGAGCATGGCCAGGTGCTCGCTGTGGACGCCAACGGTTTCGAGGCGGCAGGCCCGCAGGGCTTCCATGTGTTGGAGGACCACTTCGCGCGGCATGGCGATGCACAGGATGGATTCGTACTTCTGCCCGGAACGCATGATCTCGCCGGTGTCGAACTCACGCAGGATCATGCTCGAGGGATCGCGCTGGGCGATCGTGACGAGCTGCTGGGCGAGCAGGTCTTCCCGGGAAGCCCCGGTGCTGCTCGGGATCATGAAGTGGTGCACGAGCGTCTGGGCGGCGGGCACGGAGAACACCGCACGCTTGCCCTTGAAGCCCTTGCCCTTGAGCAGCTTGGGCAGGTGCGAGAACTGGTACTGGAGACGCTCAGCGTCCTTGGCGAGCAGTTCGGCGGGTGTATCCAAAGACGCCGAGGCCACGATGGAGGGAACTTCTCCATCGGCGACCTGGAGCACTTTGAGCGCGGAGACTCCGAAGTCGATCGCGATCGGTGAGATGCTGCCTTTGGTGAGGCCCAATGACATAGGGAAGAACCTCCGTCGACAGAACTGCCCCTCAAGGGGCACCGGGCGCGCACACGCTCCGCAGTGGAGCCATCGGTTCCGGGTGGAGCGTGGTTCAGTGGGGTCGGAGATGCGGAGGTCTGCCCGGCTTGCCTACGCGGCGCAAACCGGACGACCCACGGCTGGAGGTGGGCTGGCGCGGTTATAGGGCCGCGGCGAGCTCGCTGAGGCGTCGCAGAGCCAGTGGCAAATCCCAACCTTGATCGTGGCCGGTTCGGTTGCTGATGACCCGCAGTTCGAGAAAGGGGATGGCCGGGCAGGTCCGGAGCACGCTGAGCCCTACCGCGGCGCCTTCCATGGCCTCGACGGTGCAACCCGTCCGCTCGGTGATGGAGCGGGCGGCTTCGTCGGTTCCGGAACAGGCCGAGACAGTGGCGGCGGAGCCGAGCTTGGGGAAGGCCGCTTCGAGAAGCCGGAGTGCTCGGGCGTCGGCATCGATCGCCATGGAGGACTCATCCGGAAGGCCCTGGCGCGGTCCGAACTTTCGCTCGGCCATGGTGGCCCATGCGCCGTCCGGTAGCTGGACGCCCTCATCCGCGAAGACGCTTTGTTCGCAGCGGATGATTTCCCCCAAGGAGTGTTCACCGGAGGCCGCGGGGAGGGCACCGCCTATGCCGAGCGAGACGACCAGATCGTGGCGGGATTCGCTCAGCGCGCGGGCGGTGGCTCCGGAGGCGTTCGCCTTGCCCACGCCGGAGAGCAGAAGGTCGATGCGATCATCCAGTTCGAGGGGTTCCCAGGCGATCCGCATGTGCTCCGGGAAGATGCCGGTGATGCCCTCAACGACGGCTTTGGCTTCGGTCGGGGCGGCGACGACGAGCAGGATCCGGCCGCTGGATCGCAGCGGGTCGAGAAGACGGGACGGGCTGGAAGAATCGCCGGGCATGATGCAGACAATAGGGTGGAGGCGCGGCCTCGGCGAACCGGGTGGTCTGAAACGGCTCCGGGGCGTACCTTTCGCGTGATGACTTCCTCCGGATCGACGCGGCGAAATCTGAAGACGGTGGTTTCGATCGGCAGCTTCGACGGTGTCCATGTGGGGCATCGGGCGCTGATTGATCGGGCGCGGTCGATCGCCGGCGGGGATGGGCGGGTGGTGGCGCTGTCGTTTTTTCCGCACCCGATGTCGCGATTGCGACCCGAGGCAGCTCCCGGTCGCCTGACGGACTTCGACCAACGCTGCGAAGCGCTGCGGCATGCCGGTGCGGATGAGGTGGTGGCGCTCGAGCCGACCCCGGAGCTGCTCGGGCGGAGTCCCGAGGAGTTTGTCGAGTGGGTGCAGGAGCGGTTCTCGCCGGTCGCGTTCGTGGAAGGGCCAGACTTTCGCTTCGGTCGAGCGAGGGCGGGGGACAACGGCGTGCTCCGCGCACTCGGCGAGCGGCGCGGGTTCGGCGTCGAGGTGCTCGACGAGATTGATGTGGACCTCAGCGATCAGTCGGTGGTGCGCGCCTCGAGCACGGTGATCCGCTGGCTGCTCGAACAGGGGCGTGTCGCGGATGCGGCGCTGGTGCTCGGGCGGGCGTACGAAGTGCGGGGCGTGGTGCGTCAGGGCGATCAGCGTGGTCGGCTGCTGGGTTTTCCGACGGCGAATGTCGAGACCTCGACGATGCTGCCTCGCGACGGTGTGTACGCCGGGGACGCGACTCTGCCGGACGGCTCGGTGCGGGCGGCGGCGATCCACATCGGTCCGCGCGCGACCTTCGAGCGGATGAATCGGACGATGGAGGTGTTCGTGCTCGGCTGGGACGGACCGCTGCGTGAGGGGCGTGCCGAGTACGGCTGGCCGATCTCGGTGCGGTTCGGGGCGTGGCTGCGCGATCAGGCCAAGTATGATTCGGCGGCGGACCTGTGCGTGCAGATGACCCGCGATGTTGAGCGATCGGCCGGGCTGTTCCGGTCCACACCGGAAAGGGCGGGCGTTTGAGCATGCAAACCACAGCGGACCGCGCGGAGCAGTGGGGCTCGAACGCCTCGATGGACGAAGTGGTCGATCGCCTGAAGCGAGCGGAATCGTCGGTCATCCTGACTCACGGCAAGCCGGACGGCGATGCGGTCGGGTCTTCGGTGGGTATCGCCCGAACGCTGATGGGCCTGGGCAAGCGAGCGGTGGTGCTGTACGACCCGCCGTGGTCGGATCGGTTCGAGTGCATAGTGGCCGACACGCCCTACCGGGTGCTGGAGGGTGGTCAGGACGACCCGATCTGGAACTCGGCGCAGGTGGGCGAGGCGGACACGGTGGCGGTTGTGGATACCGGCTCGTGGTCGCAGCTCGGTGCGAGCGAGGCGTTTCTGAGGACTCGCCGCGATCGCACGATCGTGATCGATCACCACGCGCATGGAGATCCCGAGGTTGGCGCGATGCGGTATGTGGACACGCAGTCGCCGGCCGCGGCGCAGATCGTGGCTTCGATCGCGACGCGTGTGCTCGGGCTGAGTGCGGTTGCGGATCTGCCACTGCCGATCGCGCGGGCGGTGTATCTGGGCATGGCGACGGACACGGGTTGGTTCAAGCATCCTTCGGTGCGGTCGAGTACGTTCCGGATCGTGGCGGACCTGATCGATGCGGGTGTGGATCATTCGCGTCTGTTCCTGGATACCGAGCAGAGTGATCCGCCCGAGCGGCTGCTGCTGATGCAGCGGGCGATGAAGAGCATGGAACTGGTCGCGGGGGCAGCCGGAGCGGTGATGTGCCTCTCTCCGGCGGACTTTGCGGAGACCGGAGGCGATCTTTCGCTCACAGGCGGGCTCGTGGATCTTCCCAAGGCGGTGCGAACGGTCGAAGTGGCGGCCTTGCTGACTCAAATCGAGGATCATCTGACCAAGGTCAGTTTCCGCAGCAAAGCGAGCGCGCGTTCGATTGATGTGAACGAACTCGCGCAGAAGTTCGGGGGCGGTGGTCACAAGCACGCGGCGGGGGCGCGGATCGAGGCCGATCTCGCCGAGGCCAAGAAGCAGGTGATCGCGGCGATCGAGGACGCGCTGCGATGAGTCGCGGTGGACCGATCGGCAGAGGAGGGCCCGGGGTTCCCCCGCGCAGGGGCCCGCGTCCCGCGGGGCCGAGAAAGCCGGCGCTGGGCATCATGACGACCACGCTGTGGGAGTATCCGTCCCAGCATTACGGCGATTCGATCCAGGGCGACAAGAACTACACCGGGGCAACGCCGAGCTGGGTGATCTGGCAGTTGCTGCAGCGGTACACCAAGCCGAAGCAGCTCGTCGTCGATCCGATGTGCGGATCGGGCACCACGATCGATGTGGCGCGGGACCTTGGGCGCAAGGCGCTGGGCTACGATGTGGCGTCGCACAAGCGGCGATCGGATATTTTCAACGCCGACGCCCGCAAGCTGCCGCTCGAAGATGGCAAGGCGGATTTCGTGTTCGTCGATCCGCCGTATTCGACGCATGTGGACTACTCGAATGATCCCCGGTGCATCGGCAAACTGGATGCGGGCGGGGACGACGGCGGCGCGGCGTATTACGAAGCGATGCGCCAGGTGATCGCTGAGATCGACCGCGTGCTGAAGCCGGATCGGTACATGGGCCTGTATGTGAGCGATTCGTTCCGCAAGGGGCAGCCGTTCATGCCGATCGGGTTCGAGCTGTTCTCGATCATGCGCGAGCGTTTCGAGCCAGTGGACATCATCGCGGTGGTGCGCCACAACGAGAAACTGCAGCGGGGCAACTTCCACAAGGCGGCCGAGGAAGAGAACTTCTTCCTGCGCGGGTTCAACTACCTGTTCATCATGCACAAGCCCGGTGAGGCGAAAGCCCGGCCGGCGAGGCCTGCGAAGGCCGTTCCGCAAACCGGGCCAAAGCCCAAGCCCGTCGGAGCGCCGGGTGGAGCACGCGTGAAGGGCCGTCCGTCACCGGCGGGCCGCGGTGCGGGCAAGGGAGGAAGGCCGGGATCGAAACCCGGCAAGCCCCGTCGCCCGTCGAAGCGGCGCGATTAACTTCCGGCGATGACCTTGGCGGGCCGGTAGGTGCCCTTGAGGATCTCGCGGTCGTCGGCCCTGAGCCAGTCCTGGAGCATGCCGGCGTAGACGCTGCGGAAGTCCAGGTTGAACTTGAGGTCGCCGTCGTCGAGATCGGTGAGCGAGGGGTGTTCGCCCAGAAGGCCGGGACGCACCATCGGTCCGGCGAGGAACATCGGTGCGGCGGTGCCGTGATCGGTGCCGTTGGAACCGTTCTGCGAGACGCGACGCCCGAACTCGCTGAAGCTCATGGTAAGCACGCGTTGGTCGTGGCCGGTGGCGCTGAGATCGTCATAGAACGCCTTGACGGCGCTCGAGAACTGGTTGAGCAGGTTGGCGTGCTGGCCTTGCGGGCCGCCCTGACCGGCGTGGGTATCGAAGCCGCCCATGGTCGCGTAATAGACCTTGGTTTCGAGCCCGGCGTGGATCATGGCGGAGATCATCGCGAGCTGGCGTCCGAGGCTGGTGTTGGGGTAGTTGGCTCCGGTTCCCCGTGCGACGGCGGCGCGGATCTTCTCAGAGGCCACCTGCGCATCGAGAGCGGTTCGGGTGAGGAATTCGGCGTTGGATCCGGCGTGGTGTGGGCTGGAGGGCTTCTTGCCTTCCTTGTGGTCCTTGAGGCCGGTGAGATCTTCGTAGCTTTCGCCGAGTGATTCGTGCAGGTCCGAGCCGACCCAGCGGAACAGGTCGGGCGATTCGAAGGAGATGGGCTTGATCTTCTTGCCCTGCATGGCGAGCGGGGCATTGCGTCCGATGGCGATGCCGATCTCGCCGCATTGGCCGCTCTGCATACGCTGATCGGCCTCGGGCGAACCGGCGCACTGGTTGTCGAAGAAGCGTCCGAGCCAGCCGTTGCCGACGCCGCTGGTGTTGGCGGTCTGCCAGATGTCCATCGAGGCGAAGTGTGAGCGGTTGGGGTTGGGGTAACCGACACCCTGGATGACCGAGAGCAGGCCGGAGTCGTAGAGCTCCTTGAGTCCGGTCATGGAGGGGTGCAGGCCGACGGCGTGATCCGCACCGAGGCGGAGGACCTGGCGCTCCGGGATCGCGATGCCGGGGCGGGCGCGGTAGTAGTTCGCGTCGCCGAAGGGGACGACGGTGTTGAGTCCGTCGTTGCCGCCACCGAGCTGGATCACGACGAGGACATTCTCGTCGGGGACGCCGGGAACCGAGCGCCGTCCGGCGGCCTGCATGGTCATCGCCGAAGCCGATCGCTGCAGGAACAGCGGGATGGTCATGGTGGCGGAGGTCATCATCAGCCCGGTGTGCAGAAACTGCCGGCGGGTCCAGACCTTGCTGTTGTGGAGGTCGATCGACATGAGGTGTTCCTCGGGGGGTGGTGCCAGATCCGGTTTCAGCAGAGTTGGTATTCGGGCATGGCGGTGATGAGCGCGAGCATGCCGGTGACGGTGTCGGGGGTGACGCGTGCGCCAGTGGTCTCGACGAATTCGTTGAGGAGACGAAGGCGCTCGGGGCTCGGGTTTGGGCCGAGCGTGAAGCGGGCGAGGTAGGCGGCGACCTGGGTCGCATCGCGGTCGGCTCCGGGCTGAACCTGGGCGAGGTCGCTGAGCAGGGCCGTCGATTCGTGGCGTTCGACGCGGGCGAGCGGGTCGTAGCCGCTGGGGGTCTTGCCGGTGAGCAGGAAAGTCAGGATGTTCTGGCGGACGAAGAGGGTAGAGGTGTTGATCCAGGAGCGCCCGCCCGACCAGCCGGCAACGCTCGGCGGCTCGAAGAGCTGCTGGCCCATGAGGTTCAGCGCGTCGTTGAGGATACCCAGGTCGCGGACGGGTGTGTTGAGCGAGCGTACCGCCCCGACGACGAGCTGGACAGGGCTCTTGATCTGCTCGCACACGAAGCGTGGCGAATAGAAGTGTTCGCTCTCGAACAGTTCGGTGAGCATGGGAGCGAGCTGGTACTTGTTCTGCACGAGCGTGCGGGCCATCTGCTTGATGACGCTCACGATCGGGTCGTACGCCGGGTCTCGTCGATCGGTGGGTACCTCGGCGACGAAGAACTCGTAGATCTTCTTGGCGATGAATTCCGAGCAGGCCCGCTGGGACAGGATGATCTCAACGAAATCCTCGCCGTCGAAGTTTCCGCTGCGACCGAACAGCCGTTTGCTGCCGGTGTCGTGCTGGTTCTGGCTGAAGACAAAGTCGTTGCCCTCGAAGCCGTAGCCGGTGAGCGTGCGGGCGCCTTCCTTGATGTCGTTCTCGGTGTAGTTCCCCTCGCCGAGTGCGAAGAGTTCCATGATCTCGCGGGCGAGGTTCTCGTTCGGTGCTGCACGCCGGTTGAGCTGGTTGTCGAGGTAGCCGAGCATCGCCGGGTCTCGCACGATGCCGCCGAGCAGGGCGCCGAAGTTCCCGAGCGCGTTGGCTCGGAACATCTGGTTCTGCTGGAACATGTGATAGCTGTTCTCGATCTTGCGGTAGCCGGTGGCGAAGTGGCCGTGCCAGAACAGGGTCATCTTTTCTTCGAGGGGGCGCGGCGTTTCGATCATCCGCTCGAGCCACCAGCGCTGCAGGTCGGCGATCTGGCGACGGTCGGTCCGCTGCTGCTGCTGACGCCGCAGCCGGAACTGGGCCAGGGCGTTTTCGTCGCGGCTCTGTTGCGCGGCGCGGTACTGGCGGCGTTCTTCCTCGGTGAGCGGCCTCATGATGTCGGCGCTGAAGCGATCGGAGGCGACCGGTTCGGGGCTGGCGGCGTTGGTGGTGTTGACCAGCAAGGCGACCGCGTCTTCGACGCCCATCGTGGCCAGCGTGCGGATCTGGCCGGGGGTCCCGCCGAACCCGGCGCGCCACAGGAGGTGGCGTGCCTGGTCGTAACCGAAGTCCTTGGCACCGATGCGGCGAAGCGACGAGCTGGGGCGAGCGAACGCCGGCGGCGTGTCGGCTTCGGGACGGGGCTGGGTCGAACTCTGCATGGTGATGCCTCGATTCGTACCGCCGCGGATACGGCGCGGTGGCTGTACGCCCCGATGAGGGCGCGTATTGCAGCACTTGCACTCGAATCTATCGTCAGATGCAGGCTGGATCGAAGGAAATCCGTCGAAACTGCGGAATCGTTGGGGCAGTCCTACCGGATATCCCCACTGGTGAGGACCGATCGCGAGCCGTCGGGATGGTCGAGGATCAGTCCACCGATGGTCTCGGGTGAGCGCGAGATGCCCGCGATGGTGGCGGTGTACGACTCGCCAGCGCGTGGAATGACGGTGACGGGATGCTCGGGTCGGTGGAGGGCGCGGTCGAGTTCGAGGTCTTCGGGCAGGCCGTGGCGCGGGATCAAAGCAAGGAGTTCTGCCAGAAGTTCGAATTCCAAGTCGCGGAGGGGTATTTCTCGCCGGGCGAATTCACAGAGTGAAGCGGCAGGGGTGCGCAGCGGATCGCCGGCTTCGTCGGTTCTCGGAGCGGGGTTGTTGGCGTTGATGCCGACGCCGACCACGACGGAGGCGGAGATGTGGTCGATGATCGTGCCTCCGAGTTTGAGGACGGTCCCGGCCTCGGTTTCGAAGACCAGGTCGTTGGGCCAGCGGAGTTTGATCCGGTCGGTGGCGGATGCAGGCATGACCGCCCGCGCGGCCCGGTACGCCGCGAGCCCGACCCGAATGCCCAGTCCGGGCAGGGCTTTCTCGGGTGAATGGCCCAGAGGCATGGCGACGCTCATCCAGAGGCCTCCCTTGGGGCTGGCCCAGGATCGCCCTCGGGTGCCTCGTCCGGCCTGCTGGGCCTCGGCGATCCAGGCTGCGGCTGCTGGAGCGGGGCTGCTGTCGAGCCATTGGCGGGCCAGATCGTTGGTCGATCCGACGACGCCGAGCCGGTGGATGAGCACCGGGTGCCCGTTGATGTCGGCGGTCTCGGGTCTGCCAGCGTGGCAGGGGTGATGTGAATCGGAAGGGGGCATCTGGCGGTATACCTCGCGTGCAGGCGTGATTCCGGTCTGAAAACCGCGTTTTGCGAAGATCGCGTGGTGCGGATGGTCTTCTTGCCTACGGGCGTGTTCAGGCCGATACTCTACGAGAGACTTCCATGGGATATCCCGCTTCACATCCGATCAGCGATCCTGAAGGACCGGTCCAGCCGGTTCAGCGGGGATTGCGCCGGTGCTTCGGCACGGGTCTGGGTGCGGGATCGATGGTGGCCCTGCTGCTGGTGCTCACCGTTCTGCCGGGTGCTGCGGCTTTCGCGGCTCCGGAAGCGATGGGGCACATCAGTATCATCCTGCACGAGGTGGTGCGCCCGAAGCCGGATCGCGATCCGCGCGAACCGGGGGTGAGCCAGAGTGATCGTCAGTCGATCCAAGCCATCGCGGTGGCTTCGCCGCGTGTGCTTTCCTTTGAGCAGACCCGAGATGAGTCCGGCGCGCGATCGCAACGGGCGATGTCGCATGCCGGGCGAGCCGAGGTTTTTGCGGCGCGTCCGTGGTGCACGAGCACGCCTCCTCCGGCGAACTGATGCTGCGCGGCAGGTGCCGCGCCCGCGTCGGATTCCGCTCGTTCCTTCCCAAATTCTCCAATCGAGACCGCAGCCGGCCGGCGTGGCGATTCCGTTCGCCCACGGTTCGTGCTCCGCCTCTCACGCGTTCATCGCTGCAAGACAGGTAGATACCCATGGCTTCCTCAGAAATCCCGCTTCTCGGCCCCGTCATCAACAAGCTCTTCGGCTCGCGCAACCAGCGCATGGTCAAGCGGTACGAGACCCGCGTCGCCGAGATCAATGCTCTGGAACCCGAGATGCGAAAGCTCAGCGATGAGCAGCTTCGCGAAAAGACCAAGGAGTTCCGCAAGCGGTTCAAGGCCGGTGAGAAGTGGCCTGATGTGATGGCGGAGGCCTTTGCCGTCGCTCGCGAGGCGATGGACCGGCATGTGGGTATCCGCAACATCTTCAACCCCGATGTGCGTGACCAGTTCCCGGTCGAGAAGCTGAGCCCCGCACACCAGAAGCTGTACCGCGAGGCCCTGGAACGGATCGATGCGATGGAGCCGGGCGAGCCGACCGGCCGCCTGCTGGGCAACTCCGCTCCGGTGCCGGCGTGGGTGTGGGCGGATATCCCCTACGAGCTGTACGACGCGGTCCGTGAGATCTTCCCGCAGTCCAAGCCCCCGTTCCGTTCGCGTCCCTTCGATGTGCAGCTCATCGGCGCGATGGTGCTTTATCAGGGCTCGATCGCCGAAATGAAGACCGGTGAGGGCAAGACGATCGTCGCGCCCCTGGCCTCGTACCTCGCGGCGGTCGAGGGGTTCAAGGTGCATGTGGTCACGGTGAACGACTACCTGGTGCAGCGCGACCGCAACTGGACGTCTCCGTTCTTCCAGAATGTCGGTCTGACCGTCGGGGATATCCACCCGATGCACATGCAGCCCGAAGAGGTGAAGCGCCAGATGTACGCCTGCGATGTCGTGTACGGCACGACGGCGGAATTCGGCTTCGACTACCTGCGTGACAACATGAAGAAGCGGTTGGAGCAGCAGGTCCAGCGGTACCGTGAGTTCGCGATCGTGGACGAGGTGGACTCGACGCTGATCGACGAGGCTCGCACGCCGCTGATCATCTCCGGTCCCGCGCACGAGGACCAGCCCAGGTACGACATGGCCGATCAGATCGCCCGTCACCTGGTGCAGCTCCAGCGTCCCTGGTACCAGGCCGAGGAGAAGGTGGAGGCCTGCAAGAAGCAGATCAAGGGCACCGAGGGTGATATCCGCAACGCCCGGGATAAGGACAAGGTTCCGGCGCTGCAGAAGCGGCTGGAAGAGCTTCGCAAGCAGTTGCCGCAGCTCGAAGCCGAGCGCGACCAGCACACGCAGTACTACGATGTCGAGCGTGACAAGAAGCGGGCAACGCTGAACCACAACGGTGTCGCGGCGGCCCAGAAGAAAGCCGGTGTTGGCTCGATCTACGTCGGCGGCAATACCGACCTGCCTCACCTGATCGAGCAATCCCTGCGGGCGCATGTGATCTACGAGCGCGATACGGACTATGTCGTGCTGGCGATCCCGGATCAGTACTCGGGCAAGGCCGAGCCGGATGTGGTGATCGTGGACACGAACACCGGTCGCCCGATGGTCGGCCGGCAGTGGTCCGACGGCTTGCACCAGGCGGTGCAGGCGAAGGAAGGCCTGCGGATCCGCCCCGAGACGCAGACGGTGGCCTCGATCACGATCCAGAACTTCTTCAAGATGTACAAGCGGCTGGCCGGCATGACGGGCACCGCCGACACCGAGGCGCAGGAGTTCAACGATATCTACAAGCTCGATGTCGTCACGATCCCGACCAATGTGCCGGTCGTGCGCCGGGACCACAACGACCGCGTGTATCTGGTGGCCAAGGACAAGTGGGAGGCGATTGTCGACGAGATCAAGGCGTTCCACGATATGGGGCGGCCGGTTCTGGTCGGGACCACTTCGGTGGAGAAGAGTGAGTTGATTTCCCGGATGCTGACCCAGAAGCACGGCATCCGGCACGAGGTGCTCAACGCCAAGCAGCACGACAAGGAGTCGGAACTGATCAAGGACGCGGGGCAGCTCGGCGCGGTGATGATCGCGACCAACATGGCCGGGCGCGGCACCGACATCAAGCTGGCCAAGGTCACGCGCGAACAGATGATCGACCACTGGAAACGTCGGAACATCGCTCCGGCGACGCTGACTCCCGAAGACTCTGATGAGCAGCTGCGCGAGAAGATTTTCCGCAAGGTTGCGGTGAAGGAACTCGGTCTCCAGAAGAAGGAGGCGGAGTCGATGGACTTCGCCGAGCTCGAGCTTTCGCTGCTGCGCCACTGGGTGGAGCACTACACCTTCGTGGATCCGAAGCGGACCGTGTCGATGTCGGCCGACGAGTGCATGCAGGCGCTGGATGCCGAGGGCCGATTCGGTCTGCATCGGATCTCGTGGTGCGGATCGGTGGTCGAACTCGGCGGTCTGCATGTGATCGGCACCGAGCGCCACGAATCGCGACGCATCGACAACCAGCTGCGCGGCCGTTCGGGGCGTCAGGGCGACAAGGGGTCCTCCCGATTCTTCGTCAGTCTCGAGGACGACCTGATGAAGATGTTCGCCGGCGAGACCACGATGCGCATCCTCTCGAGACTGGGGATGAAGGAAGGCGACGCGATCGAGCACCCGATGCTCACCAAGTCGATCGTGCGGGCCCAGCGCAAGGTGGAGGAGCGCAACTTCCAGATCCGCAAGAACATCCTCGAGTACGACGAGGTGATGGAGCACCAGCGCCAGAAGTTCTACGCCCTTCGCCAGCGCGTGCTGGACGGTCGGGATCTGCGTGACCTGGTGTTCGAGTTCATCGAAGAGGCGGCGGCGGAGCATGTCGATCGCTACCTCGCCAAGGACTACCCCGCCGAGTGCGTGGCGGAGTGGGCGACCGAAGTGCTCCAGATCTCGGTGCCGGTCGATCGCGTGCGGAACAAGGAGGCCGACGAGATCGAGGCGGCTCTTCGTCGCATCGCGATCGAGGAAGCCCGCCACGAGATCAGCGTCACCATCGGCGAGTACATGCCCGACGGTGCGGATCTGATCGACATCGACGAGGTCGGCCTGATGAACTGGGCGGAATCCCGCTTCGGCGTGGAGCTGACCGCCGCGGAGATCAGCGATCTGGGCGAGCGCGGCATCGCGTCTCGGCTTACAGAAGCCGCCGAAGAGAAGATCGAGGAGACCGACCTCTCGAAGGCCACGCAGTATCTCCAGCCCAACTACGGCGCTCAGCAGCTTTCCAAGTGGCTCAAAGACACTCTGCTGATCGATATCCCGGTGGATGACATCACCAAGGCCGAATCCCACGAATCCGTGGTCGATCGCGTGCTCGGGGAGGTGCGCAAGTCGTATGACGACCGCGAGGTGAAGTACCCGGTCGAGTTCCAGATGGAGATGACCCAGCGGATGATGGGCATGAACCCGCAGGAAGCGGTGAAGAACCTGGTCCGCTTCGCGAACGAGCGCTACGACCTGGGCTGGGACGATTCGGTCATCCGGACCAAGAACCCGCAGCAGGTGCGCGAGGAACTGCTCGCGGCGTCGCGCAAGTTCGTCGAGTCCGGCCGACTGGAGCAGGAGATCGAGGAGGCGGTGCGCCACACCACTCCGGAGGCCCTGCAGGAGCACTTCCAGCAGAAGTACGGGCGCTCGCTGCCGTTCTACATGGAGCGGCTGCGTGACGAGGAGTTCTCCGACATGACGCGGGCGCTCATCGAACGCATCCTGCGGGCCGAGCTGGTGCAGTTCGAGCAGTTCGTGATGCTCGAGGTGCTGGACCCGGCGTGGAAGGACCACCTGTACAAGATGGACCAGCTGCGGGACTCGATCGGCTTCCGCGCGTTCAGCCAGATGGACCCGCGCATCGAGTACAAGCGCGAGGGTTCACGGATGTT
The DNA here is from genome assembly GCA_964543335.1 of uncultured Phycisphaeraceae bacterium. Taxonomy (GTDB): domain Bacteria; phylum Planctomycetota; class Phycisphaerae; order Phycisphaerales; family UBA1924; genus JANSXG01. The sequence goes on from CAZIXS010000006.1 coordinate 46,638, forward strand.
CACCGAGGTCATGGAGTCGCTGCACGACCGCGTCGCCGAGGTGGTGTTCCGGATGCGTCTGTCGCCACAGGTGAACATGCCGGCGCAGGCGCCGCGTCCGCCCCAGCAGCCCGCACCGGCCGGTGCGGGTGCTCCGGCGATGGGCAGCGGCGGCTTCGGTGGCATCGTCGGGCCCGGCATCGGCTGAGCGTCGGTCAGGACGCCATCTTGACGACGATCAGGCTGAGGTCGTCGCTCAGCGGTTTCTGGGCGCGGTGCAGGGCCAGTGCGTTCAGGATGTGCCCGGAAATCTCGTCTGAACCGAGTGCGGCGTGCTCTCGGATCAGGTCCCGGAGGCGATCGAGACCAAAGGGGACGCCGGCTTCGTTCTGGCATTCCCAGATGCCATCGGTGCAGGCCACTATCACGGTGCCCGGCTCCAGATGGTCAAGCAGTTGCTCGGTGTAGCTGGCATGTTCCATCACACCGAGCGGCAGGGTGCCGCTCTCAAGATCGGTGAATCGATCGGTGGAAGGCGTGTACACGAGCGGTGGGAGGTGGCCGGCGCTCGCCCAACGGAGTGAGCGCGACTGCCCATCGATCGACAGCAGCAGCATGGTCATGAAGGTCACGCCGCGCGTATCGAAGAAGAGCATGGCGTTGGTGTGCGCGAGCAGCTTGGAGAGAGAAGGTTCTTCGGTGGCTCGGCTGCGCAGCGCACCGCGGGCGGTGGCCATGAGCAGGGCCGCACCGACGCCGTGGCCGGTGACATCGCCGATGGTCAGCGAGAGTGACGATCCGGAAGGATCGGTGATCGGCAGGTAGTCGTAGTAGTCGCCGCCCGTTTCGTCGCAGAACACACTGTGGGTGGAGATATCGAGTCCATCGACGCGCGGGGTGGTTTCGGGCAGCAGGTTCTGCTGAACCTCGATGGCGAGGGCCATGGATTGTTTGAGCCGCAGGCGGTCCTGGAGATCGTGGCTGAAGTCGTTGAGTGCTCGAGAGAGGCGGCCGAGTTCGCGCGTGAGTTGAATGTCGGTGGTCTGGGAGAAATCGCCTCGCCCCATCGCACGCACCTGCTCGACGAGTTGCATGAGGGTTCGGACCCCGCCCAGTGCGAGGATAAAGCCCACAAGCACGACCGTGATGGTGGCGATGAGCCCTGCGGATATCATCTGCCGGCGGGCCCTGAAGGTGTTGGCGAGCAGCGTGTCTGCGGGAAGGGCGATCCAGATCGTCCAGTCGAGTCCGGTCTCGTGCTGGAAGGGCACGACCCGAACACGCAGATGCTCGCGGTCGGCGTCCAGACTGAAGTCTTCGGCGCGGTTCAGGTCCGAGTTCTGCTGTTGCATGCGACTCGCGATGGCGCGGGCGCGCGGGTCATCGAGCTCGGTCGCGTTCAGTCTCTTGCCCTCGGCGGTGGCTAGGGGAGTGAGGGTGGAAGTCGCGATCATGCCCAGCTCATCGTCGACGATGTAGACCGTCCCTCCGGTTCCGATCTGCAGGTCGGCCAGGAACTGCGAGATCTGCGAGATACCGAGTTCGGTGTCGTGTACTCCGAGAAGATCACCCCGTTTGTCGTGGATGGTCAGCACCAGCCCGAGGCCAAGTTCGGGATGATCGGCCCGTCCGCTCGCCCAGAGGTAGACCTCGCTCCAGACCTGCTGCCCCGGTTTCTCAAGCGCGGCGATGTACCACGGACGGACATGCGGATCGAAAGCGTAGCGGACGGTGGTGTCGGGCACCGTCTCGCCACTGACTGGGTCGATGAGTACCTCGACGATGTCGCCGTTGGTCTGCGCATCGCGGATGCCCCATTCGTAGACATCGCGATCCGGGTAGCGCACCATCCAGTTGGTGTCTTTGTTGACTGAGGCGAACCCGATGGAACTGATGGTGCGGAACGCGTTGACCTGCTCGAGGAGGGTGTTCTGCCACGACCGGAGGTCGGTGGGGTCAAGCAGTCCTTCGCGGATCAGGTGGGCGTTGAGCTGGTTGATCTGACGCGGCTGCTCGACGAATTCCGAGAGTCGCTGCGTGATGCGTTGGTCGGTCTGATCGAAGATCTGGCGTTCGAGATCAGCCGCGGCGGCCCGCCCGTTGAACCACACGATCGCGCCGACCGCCGCGACCACGACGAGCACCGGGACGACCATGGCCAGCGGAACGAGTGTCCGCAGGGAGATGCGCGAGAGCAGAGAGCGGATCAGCACGAGGGATCCTTTCGATCAGCGAGAGCGATCGATCCAGTCCATGATCTTCTGTTCGAGCACGGGCAGCGGCACGCTGCCGCTCCAGAGCAGTTGGTCGTGGAAATCTCGCAGGTCGAGCCGATCGCCCAGTCGCTCCTCAGCGATCGCTCGCAGGCGACGGATCTCTATCTCGCCGAGCTTGTAGCCCAGCGCCTGTGCGGGCCAGGAGATGTACCGATCGACTTCCCGCTCGATATTGGTGCGGGTCAGGGCGCTGTTGGCGAGCATGTAGTCGATGGCCCGGTCGCGGCTCCAGTCGAAGGCATGGATACCGGTATCGACGACGAGGCGCATGGCGCGCCACATCTCGTAACTGAGTCGGCCGAAGTCATCGTAAGGATCGGCATACATGCCGCGCGGTCCATTTTCGAGTTCGAGACCCAGTCGCTCGCTGTAGAGGGCCCAACCCTCGCCGTACGCGGTGTAGTGCTGCTTCATGCGCCATGGGTGGAGCCCGGCGTTCTCGAGTTCGAGCACGATCGCGTTCTGGATGTGGTGGCCGGGGGCCGCCTCGTGGAGCGTCAGCGCGATCATCTCATACTTCGGGCGCTGATCCAGCCGGTAGGTGTTGGCGACGAAGTAGCCTGGCACGCCGTTCTTGATCGATCCGGGGTAGTAATACGCGGTCGGCGAGGTGGGGGCCATGAAGGCCGGCATCTCGCGCACGCCGTAGGGCAACCGGGGCAGTGTGCGAATGATCGAGGGCAGCTCCGGATCCACCCGTTTGGCGATCGCTCGGTACCCGCTCAGCAGTTCCTCCGGCGTATCGAAGTAGAATCGAGGGTTCGTGCGGAGGTACTCGGTGAACGCGCTGAAGAGTTCGCCCGGGTCGCTGGTCGCCCGCGCAGTATCGGCTGCCATGAAATCGGAGCGCCGGATCACTTCCATCATCTCGGCCCGGATCCGGGCCACCTCAGCGAGGCCGATGTCGTGGATCTCGCGGGCGCTGAGGTCGAGCGTGGTCATGATGCGGATCTGGTGCTCGTAGGCGGCGAGCCCGTCCACGCCGTCCTTGGCCGCGATGGTCTCGCGGCAGGCCGGGATGTACTCCTCACGCATGAAGGTCGCGAAGCGATCGAACGCGGGCACGATGGATCCGCTGATGAGCGACATCGCGCGGCTGCGCATCGCCTCGGCATCGGCGCCCTCCCATTCGACGAAGGGCCTGGCCAGCGGATGGGCGAGGGGTTCCATCAGATAGGCCGGGTTCGCCGCCGCCGCGGCGGGCCTCCACGCCTCACCCATGACCACCCGGGGCGGAACTCGTCCCGATTCCATACCCGCGCGCATGTTCGCTTCGATCTGGCGGAGGTACGCCGGGATGGCCTCCAGGCGACGGGTGTAATCGATCAGGTGCTGCTGCGTGGTGAAGGTCAGGCGGTCGGGGAGCTGCGGGAGCGAGATGTGCGGGCCCCACATCTGAGTCGCGGGTGTCTGCCACCCGGCGAATCGTTCACCTTCGATCCGCAGCGCCAGTTCGTAGGCGAGTAGGTCGTAACTGATGCGGTCTTCAGGATCGGTGATCGCTTCTCGGTCGATGGTGCGCAGGCGATCCAGGCGCTGCTTCGACCGATGTACCCAGTCCTGCTCGGCTTGCGGCGAGGCATCGGGGAGCAGCGCGTCGAACGAACGTTCGCCGTCCATGGAAGCGCCGATCGGTGAGCGAGCCTGAAGGTCGGCGAGATCCTCATCGAGCAGAGCCGCGAGCGAGGACGCGGCATCGTCCGCATGCGCGGCGGTCGCGAGTTGCGACAGGGTCATGACCGTGACGCTGATGGCACAGCAGGTGAGCAGAAAAGTGTGCAGCATTGGGCCAGCGTAACCCATCCCAAAGCGCCGGGGAGGTCAACGGGCGGTGACACGGGGAAACGAGCGCCGGAAACACAAACATCGCGGTTATGACCGGGCGCGAGCGGCTGCGAGCATCAGATCGCGCACGCGCGTCTCGTCGGGCGGGTTCCGCCAGTCGCCGTCTTTCTTGTACCAACTGCCCACGATGACCGCGTCGGCGTATTCGAAGGTCTCGCGGATGTTGTCCGGGGTGGTCCCGCTGCCGATCGCCAGTGGGAGTGTCGTGGCGGTGCGGACGGCGCGGACATCGTCCACCTTGGTGGGCCTTCCGGTCGCGGTGCCGGTCACGATCACGCCGTCGGCCCGGAAGAACTCGGCGGCCCGGGCGGTTTCGGCCAGGTCCACATCGGCGGTGATGGCGTGGCTGGAGTGCTTCTTCTTGATGTCGCACAGGATCTTCACGCGCTCGGCCCCGATCGCCTTGCGGTATCGGAGCAGCGGGCCGGCGTCGGCGGTATCAAGCAGGCCCTCGTCGGCGATGGCCGCGTAGACGAAGCCCTCGGCGCGGATGAACCCTGCCCCGCAGGCGTGGGCCACCGCGAGCGCGGCCCGGTTTGCCCCGGCGAGGACCTGCACGCCCATGGCCGCGTCGGGCCCGATGGCTTGGCGCACCGCGAGGCCCGCGGCGGTCATCCCGGCGACGATCTCGGGGCCAACCTCTCTCTTGAGGTAGGGAGCATCGTGCATGTTCTCGATGATCACGCCGTCGAACCCGCTCGACACGAGGAGCTTGGCTTCCTCGGCGGCTTGGGACGCGATCTCGGCGATCGAATGCCCGGTGGAGGCCGGTGTGCCCGGCAGGGCACCGACATGGACCATGCCGATCAGCGCCTTGGTCGTTCCGAAGAGTTCCACGTTGTCGGCTGTCACGGTGCGCGCTCCGGGGTGCTGAAGTTCTCGGCGGAAAGCCATAGTGTACGCTGGACCCGCGATCCTTCCCGACGCCCGGAGACACCGTGAACGAACCGACGAGCCCGCTTTCGCGCACCAGCCCCGAACTGCTCGCCGCCTGCCGCGGCGATGCGCCCTGCGATGTCGCCTTTGCCGGTGCGTTCGTGTTCAACGCGTTTACCCGGTCGTTCGAGCCGGTGGATATCGGGGTTAAGGGTGGGCGGATCGCCCGGCTGGCGGGGCGCGGTGAGGTCAGGGCCGCGCGGACCATCGAGTGCGCGAGCCGCTGGATCGTGCCGGGCTTCATCGATGCCCACATGCATGTGGAGTCCACGATGCTGCCGCCGTCGCAGTTCGTACGCCTCGCGGCTCCGCACGGGACCACGGGCGCGGTCTTCGACCCGCACGAGATCGCCAATGTGCTCGGGGCCCCCGGCATCCGCTGGATCATCGAAGACGCCCGGGGCATGCCGATCCACGCGCTGTGGGGTGTGTCCTCGTGCGTTCCCTCTGCGCCGCTCGAGAATTCCGGTGCCGAACTCAGCGCGGCGGACCTGCGCGAACTGTTCGATGACCCCGATTTCTCGGCGGAGTTCGTCGCGCTGGCGGAGATGATGAACTTCCCGGGCGTGGTCCACGCGGACCCCGGGGTTCTGGAAAAGGTTGCGCTGGGGCTGGAGCGGCGCATCGTCGACGGGCACGCGCCGGGTCTGTCGGGCGCGAAGCTCCAGGCCTATGTCGCGGCGGGGATTTCTTCGGACCACGAGTGCACCACGCTCGAAGAGGCGCAAGAGAAACTCGCGCTCGGCCAGCGGATCTTCATCCGCGAGGGCTCGGCGGCGCGCAACCTCGAAGCGCTGATCGGACTGATCACGCCGGAGAACGCCCACCGCGTCTGCTTCTCGACCGACGATCGCCACCCCGATGATCTGCGCACGCACGGGCACATCGACCATGTGGTGCGTCGCGCGATCGCGCTGGGCCTGCGCCCCGAGCTCGCGTTCGCCATCGCCAGTCTGCACGCCGCCGAGCACTACCGCCAGCCGGACCTCGGCGCGATTGCGCCGGGTCGGTTCGCGGATCTGCTGGTGCTGTCCGCGCGCGATGAGGTCACCATCGAGCAGACCTGGTTCCGGGGCGAGCTGGTCGCCGAGCACGGGGAGTACCGCGGCCCGCAGCGTGCGACCGCCGCGCCGCCGCCCGCGCCGGTTCGCTTGCCAGAAGGGCTGAACGCCGGGCACTTTGAAGTTCGCCCTCAGACCGTGCCGAGCCGGATCCGCGTGATCGGGATGCACGCGGATCAACTGGTCACCGATGACCTCGTCGGCCCGCCCACGGTGCGCGACGGCGCGCTCGTGGCCGATCCGGAGGCGGACCTGCTCAAGCTCGCCGTCATCGAGCGCCATCGCGGGACCGGCAACATGGGGCTGGGCTTCGTGACCGGCTTCGGGTTCCGGGGTGGTGCGATCGCTTCCACGGTCGGACACGATGCGCACAACCTCGCGGTGGTCGGGGATGACGATGCCGACATGGCCCTCGCCGCCCGCACGCTCGCGGACTGCGGCGGTGGGCAGTGCGTGGTCGCGCGGGGCGAAGTCCGGGCCGTCCTGCCCCTACCGATCGCCGGGCTCATGAGCGATCAGCCGGCGGAGACGGTGATCGAGCAGCAGGCAGCGCTGCTGCAGGCCGCGGCGTCGCTGGGCTGCCCGCACCACGATCCGTTCATGCCGCTGAGTTTCCTGCCGCTCCCGGTGATCCCGAACCTGAAACTCACCGACCTCGGGCTGGTGGATGTCAACCGGTTTGAGGTGGTGCCGCTCGCGATCGAAGGCTGATCGAATAAGAGTCGAGCGGCGTTCACCTTGGTGCCAACCGCACGCCCCGCGTACCCTGTCAGCAGCTTGAGGAGGCTCACCATGAGAATGCCGCTGCGATCGAATCCCGTACTCTCGCTGGCCAGCTGCGGCCTGCTCCTGTCCTGCGGTCTGCTCGGCGCGTGCGCCAGCACGATGTCCGCCCCTTCGGCGGCGGTCTTTGAGCGCCCCGAGTCGGCGTCGCGCCTCTATCGCAGCGGCGTGGTGGCCTGCGATCATCCGGTCGCCTCCCAAGCCGGCGCCGCGATGCTCGAACTGGGGGGCAACGCCGTGGACGCCGCGGTTGCTGCGAGCTTCGCGCTGTCGGTCGTGCGCCCGTATTCCTGCGGCATCGGTGGCGGCGGGTTCATGGTGATCCATCTCGCCGATGATCCCACGACCGCCGTGGCCGGTGACCCGATCGCGGTGTGCATCGACTACCGCGAGCGCGCGCCGATGGCGATGGGGCCGACCTGGTTCGAGGATCGACCGACGGCGGATCCGCGCCTGTCCGGGCACGCCGTGGGCGTGCCGGGCACGGTCGCGGGCCTGCTGTATGCCCTGGAGACCTACGGCACGCTCTCCCGCGAGCAGGTGCTGGAGCCGGCGATCCGCGCGGCGCGAGACGGCTTCGAGGCCGACCCTCACTTCGTAAACGCGCTCAACGGGCTGCTGGAAGAATCGGGGTACATCCTGCGTCCCGACGGCACCGTCGCCCTGCAGCCCCGGACCGCGAACGCCGCGCAGCGTGCGAACGCGATGCACCTGTTCTGGCGCTTCGGCCCCGAGGACAACCGCGACCGCTACGAGCCGGTCGAAGTGGGCGACCTGCTGCGCAATGTCGAACAGGCCCGCGTGCTCGAGACTATCGCCGCGGGTGGAGCCGAGGCGTTCTACGCCGGGATGATCGCGCGGCGCCTCGTCGATGCGGTCCGCGGTGCCGGTGGGCCGCTCACGCTTGACGACCTCGCGGGCTTCGAACCCGTGGTGAGCCAGCCGCTGATCGGTCGCTTCGCCACGCCCGATGCCGAGTACACGGTGTTGGGCATGCCGCTGCCCTCATCGGGCGGGATCACGATCCTGCAGACGCTGGGCATCTTCACGCAGTACAGCGCGCAGATGCAGAGCCATGTCGGCCGATC
>CAZIXS010000007.1:0-6490 GCA_964543335.1 uncultured Phycisphaeraceae bacterium
CCTCGGGAGGATTGATTGAGGGGGGATCGGACTGCCACTGCCCGAAGTTCTTCGGGTGGCGATCCGCGAGTTCTTCGCGCCGGAGGCCTTCCCACAGCCCGAGCGACATCGCCGCCAGATCAGGAGCCTCTTTCGCTCTCGCTTTGGTCGGCTCGGCGATCAGCTTCGCGGTATCCGCTGAGGCCTCGTCGGGGGCGTGCAGGATCAGGTCCGGTTTGGGGAGAGCATCCTCGTCGCTCGCCAGGCGTTCGCCCATGCCCCCTGCCCAGGCCCGCCCCTGTTCCGACAAGGGCAGATCCGCCCCGCCCTGCAGTCGTCCTGCCGCGTCCCACTCAGTCTGAGCGCAGCGGATGAGCATGAGCCGGAATGTGCTGCTGGTCTTGGCCATGTACGCCGTAGGTGAGGAGGGGAGGGAGGGCTGCCGAGGATCGGCCCCTCGTTGATGACGGTGCAGAAGGGTACCAGCGCGGGGGCTCAGGATCCAAGCAAATCGTTTGGTGCCCCGAACTGATGATAGGTATTTGTTCGTAATATAGCGATTGTCGGACCCGAAAGCAGGGTTGGGTCTGCCTTAGGACCCTCGAATCGACCTCACTACCCTGGCGCGATTGCTGGGGACTTCGGAGAAAATGGCTGAGGCCGCGACGAGAACATCGATGCCAGCGTCGCGGATGACTTCAGCGTTGGCGGGTTTCACCCCGCCGTCGATTTCGAGGCGCTGGTCGGGGCGAAGCAGCGGTTTGACGGCCTTGGCTTTGCCCAAGACATCAGCGATGAAGGCCTGCCCGCTGAACCCGGGATTCACCGACATGATCAGGACCATGTCGATCAGCTCGAGCAGATCCGATCGCTCCAGAAGTGGCTCGATCGGCGTCGGCGGGTTGATCGCGATGCCAGCCGTCATCCCGGCTTCATGACAGGCCATGGCGACTTCCATCGGGTCGTAGCCGGAGCCATTGCCGCTGAGCGGAGACATGCCGGCACCGGCTCGGGGATCCAGAACCGGCTCGAGGTGGAATGTGAGATGGTGGGCCCCGGCCTCGGCGAATGGCCGGATGTACTGCACCGGGTCGGTGACCATCACATGGACATCCAGAAAAGCTTCGGGCAGCGCGGTGCTCAGGCACTTCACGAGCGCCGGGCCCATCGTCAGGTTCGGCACGAAGTGGCCATCCATGACATCAATATGCAGCAGATCGGCGCCCGCCCCGCTTGGCTCTTCCGCGAGCACATGCGCGCAGTCCTCGGCGAGCCGAGCGAAGTCTGCGGAGAGGATCGACGGAGCGACCAGGGTGCGATTGGCGGCGGTCAGCAGGTTGCGTGGTCTGGACATGCCCGGAATGTACCGGTTCAGGCACCCTGGCGAGGAGTGCAGCGGGCGATCAGTTCTCTGAAGAGGTCGAGCCCGAGGGGCTCGGAAGCCGTCCGCTCCGGGTGCCACTGCACACCAAGGTAAAAACGCCGAGACGGATCGTCGATCGCTTCGATCACGCCGTCTTCGGCCCGAGCCACGACTCGCATCGACCCCGCATCGGTCATGCACTGCCGGTGCCAACTCGTCACTTCGCCCTCGGGAACCGGTGAACCGGTGATCTCGGGGATGATCCGGTGCGTGTGATCGTCGTAGTGAACCGCGTGGCTCGGGACCGAATCGCTCATCCACTGGTTCAGCGTGCCCCCGGCGTGCAGGGCCATCAATTGCATCCCGAGACAGATCCCCAGAACGGGGAACTCGTGACGCGCGGACAGCGCCTCGAGGAGTGCTTCTTCGAAACCCTGTCGATCGGGGTGTTCTCGCGTGACGCGCGGGTCGGTCGGTTGGCCGTATTGCTCGGTGATCGGGTCGAAGCCACCGGTGAGGACGAGGCCATCGCACAGGTCGAGGTACTGCGTGGCCGCGGCCTGCCGATTCTCGCTTCTGGGTACCGGCAGCAACAGGGGAAGACCGCCTGCCTTGAACACCGCATCGGCGTACGCTCGGCGGATCCGGGTGTTCGGTTCGTCGATGAGGCAGGTGATCCCGATGAGCGGTGTTCGCGGCGGCATAGCAGTCACGATCGGCGGAGCAGAGGGTTCGGCACAAAAACACGCACGCCCCCGGGTTTGACGGCCCGGGGTGGGCCGGAGAGAATCCGCAGATGGAAGACTACACGGCGACGCTCGAGCGACAGCAGACCCACCCCATGCAGCACAAATTTCTCGGCGAGGCCATCACCTTCGACGATGTCCTGCTTGTCCCGCGCCACAGCACGGTCACGCCCGGCACGGTGAATGTCGCTACGCGGCTCACTCGCGGGATAGGCCTGAACATCCCCCTCGTCTCGGCCCCTATGGACACCGTGACCGAGTCTGCCCTGGCGATTGCTCTCGCCCAGGAGGGCGGCATCGGGATCATCCACAAGAACATGTCGCCCGAGGCCCAGGCGCTCGAGGTCAGCAAGGTCAAGCGATCCGAGAACGGTGTCATCACCGACCCGATCACCCTCGGACCGGACAACACCATCGCCGAGGCCCGGCAGGCGATGTACGAGCACAATGTCAGTGGTTTTCCTGTTGTCGAGGGGGGTGATCTCGGGCTCCGCACCGGCGGCCGGGTCGTGGGCATCCTCACCGAGCGCGACCTGAAGTACATCGACTCGGGATCGCAGCTCGTGCGCGATGTGATGACCAAGGACAACCTGGTGACCGCTTCCCCGGCCACGACGCTCGCCGATGCCGGTCGCCTGCTGCACAAGGCCAAGGTCGAGAAGCTGCTGCTCGTCGATGACGATTTCAATCTCGCCGGCCTGATCACGATGCGGGATCTGGACCAGGTTGAGCGTTTCCCGCGGGCCTGCCGCGATGCTCGGGGCCGGCTCCGCTGCGGCGCTGCGGTGGGTGTGTTCCAGTACGAACGGCTGGAAGCGCTGATCGCCGCCGAAGTCGATGTGGTCACCGTGGATACCGCCCACGGTCACTCGGAGAATGTGCTGGAGACGGTCCGGCAGGTGAAGGCGAAGTGGCCGAACCTGCAGGTGATCGCTGGAAACATCGCCACCGCCGAGGCAGCGCGGGCGCTGATTGATGCTGGCGCGGACGCCGTCAAGGTTGGCATCGGCCCCGGTTCGATCTGCACGACCCGCGTGGTGACCGGGGTCGGTGTGCCGCAGATCACCGCGGTGATGAACGCGGTGAGCGTGTGCAACGACGCGGGCGTGCCGGTGATCGCCGACGGCGGCATCCGCCAGTCGGGTGACATCGCCAAGGCGATCGCGGCGGGAGCCAGCACCGTGATGATGGGCTCGCTGTTCGCCGGTCTGGATGAGGCCCCGGGAGAACTGGTGATCAGCCAGGGACGCCGCTTCAAGACCTACCGCGGCATGGGCTCGGAGGGCGCGATGTTCGCCGGTTCAGCCGACCGCTACGGCCAGTCGGACAAGATGCTCGAGGCGAACCGGCGGGGCGATCTGAGCCAGATCAAGTTCGTGCCCGAGGGGGTCGAGGGATTGGTCTCGTACCGCGGGCGCCTGTCGGACTATGTCTACCAACTCGTCGGCGGGCTTCGCTCGGCCATGGGTTACTGCGGCTGCGAAACGGTTGATGAGTTCCGCGAGCACGCGCAGTTCGTCCGCATCACCTCGGCATCCATGGTCGAGAGCCACCCGCACGACATCCGCATCACCAAGGAATCCCCGAACTATTCGGCGGATGTGACGCGCCTCTGATTTCGATTCGCCACCGCTCTGGGAGACCCGATGGGCCTGCTCACCAAATCCAAGAACCGCAAAACGCCGACCGAGGTGTTCCATTCGAACCATTACCTGCGCCATACGGCTCGACGGCTGGAGCACTTGGCTTCGCTCGGGCTCGACCTCGTCGGCAAGCGTGTGTTCGAGCCCGGGGCTGGCATCGGTGATCACACGCAGTTCTATCTGGACCGTGGCTGCTCCGTGCATGCTTCCGAGCCACGCGAAGAGAACCTGGAAGTGATGCGGGAGCGGTTTGCCGGGGACCAACGTGTCACCCTCGAAGCGATCGACCTTGAGCATCCGCCTGCTGACTCCCCCGGCGGCTACGACATCGTCCACTGCTACGGCCTCCTGTATCACCTCTCCGACCCCACTGAAGCGATCCGTTACCTCTCCGGGGCGGCCGGTCGGATGATGCTGGTCGAACTGTGCGTGAGCTACGGCGAAGATGAACAACTCAATACCGTCAAGGAAACACAGGCGCACGCATCGCAGGCGGTCAGTGGTTACGGTTGCCGACCGACACGCCCGTGGGTGGAAGCGCAGCTTCGGAAACACTTCCCGCATGTGTACTACCCGCTGACACAGCCGGCTCACCCTGAATTCCCTCTCGACTGGGACGCCGCTCCTCCCTCGGCGAGCGACGACAACAAGAAGGCGCTGACCCGTGCGGTGTTCATCGCATCGCGTGAGCCGATCGATCATCCGCTGCTCAGCGCCGAACGCCCGCGTCGCCAGCGGCTGTTCTGATTCTTCGGGTTTACTCCTCTCGGAGGCACAGTTCGATGGAGCGTACGAACATCTCGACCGGGAGCATCTGGGAGCAGCGGGTGGCGTACAGCCGCGTGGTGCGCAAGGGCAACTTCGTCTTCGGCGCGGGCACGCTTGCGGTTGATGAGAACGGCGAGGTGGTCCATCCGCATTCGGCCTACCGCCAGACGCTCGAAGCTTTCGAGAAGCTCGAGCGGGCCATGAAACAGGTGGGCGCAGATCGCACGCACACCGTCCGGACGCGCATGTACATCCTGAACCTCAGAGAGCAGGACGAGGTCGGTCGGGCCCACAAGGAATTTTTCGGCTCGGTGATGCCGGTCTCGACCATGATCGAGATCAAAGGGCTCGCGGCTCCGAACGCCCTGGTCGAGGTGGAACTCGACGCGATCGTGGACGACTGATCCGCGAGAGCGCCCGTTCAGACATTGAACAGGAAGTGCACGACATCGCCGTCGCGCATCACATAGTCCTTGCCCTCGACCCGCATACGCCCGGCCTCTCGGATGGCCTTCTCGCTCTTGAGTTCGACCAGGTCGTTCACGCTGTAGGTCTCGGCCCGGATGAAGCCGCGCTGGAAGTCGGTGTGGATCACGCCGGCCGCCTGAGGGGCCGTGGCTCCGACGGGGATCGTCCAGGCACGGACTTCCTTTTCCCCGGCGGTGTAGTACGACTGCAGGCCGAGCAACTGGTAGATCGCGCGAGCGACCTTGTGCAGGGCGGGCTCATCGAGCCCGAGATCGGCGAGCATCTCGTCGCGGTCGGCCTCGTCGAGTTCGGCGAGTTCGGACTCAATCTTGGCGCACACGGGCACAACCTGCATGCCTTCCTTGGCGGCGTGCTCGCGAACCTGCTGGGCGAGCGGGCCTTCGCCCAGAACATCCGAATCATCGACATTGGCGATGTAAAGCACTTTCTTTGCGCTGAGCATGCCCAGACTCTTGAGCGCTCGCTTCTCGTCGGCAGTCTCGAAGGCGTTCTGCTCGACCAGCACGCGGGCGGGCTTGCCTTCGGCGAGCACCGGCTGGAGCTTCTGCAGCACCGACAGGCGCAGGATGGCCTCGGAGTCTTTGCTGCGCGCGGCGCGTTCCGCCTTGGGCAAGGCGCTCTCGACGGTTTCGAGGTCGGCCAGGAGCAGCTCCGTGTCGATGGTTTCGATGTCGCTGATCGGGTCAACCTTGCCCGAGACATGGGTGATGTCCTCGCCGCCCGGAGCCTTCTCGAAGCAGCGGACGACATGACAGATCGCATCGACTTCGCGGATGTGGCTCAGGAACTTGTTCCCCATGCCTTCCCCCTTGCTCGCTCCGGCGACGATGCCGGCGATGTCGACGAGGCGGAGGGCCGCCGGGATGAGTTTCTGGGGTGGGATGAAGCCGGCGATGGTCTTGAGGCGGGGGTCAGGAACGCTGACGATGCCGACATTGGGCTCAATCGTGGCGAACGGATAGTTCGCCGCCAGAGCGCCAGCGGCTGTCAACGCGTTGAAGAGGGTGGATTTGCCAACATTGGGCAGACCAACAATTCCGGCTTCGGTCGCCATGGCGGCCAGGTCTCCGTCTGAGCGGTAGGGGCAGGGGTACTCTCGGTCGAGCCGCACATGGTAGCGAGAATGCCGATCTGGAGCCCGAATCGCCCGATTTCCTGTCAGGGATACCCCATGGAAGACCGGGCTGCTCCATACCTGGCTGCGGGAGATGGTGATGGCGAGCCCGCCTAGGCTCGAACTCGGAAGTCTTTGTGCCGAGCGAGCCTTGAAACATGTCTGATCAACTTGAAATTCTTACTCCACTCACCGCGGCGATCGCCTTGGGTCTGCTTTGGATCGCCGAGGGCGTCATCCCTTCGATCTGGCCCCACGGCAAGCAACGGATCTCGTGGTCGATCCGCCTGCGGAACCTTCTGCTGGCGGTGCCCAATGCCGCGGTGGCCGGGGTCTTTGCTGGGCTGACGCTGCTGGTCACCCAGTGGACAGCCCGCGAGGGTTTCGG
>CAZIXS010000007.1:6590-54109 GCA_964543335.1 uncultured Phycisphaeraceae bacterium
GACTCGAATTTCTCGGCGGTGCTGTCGATCTGGGACCGCCTGTTCCGCTCCTACCGCTGGAGGGACGACCCGGGGACCGTGGCGATCGGGATCGAGGGATACGAACCGGACGAGGTGCAATCAGTTCGAGCGATGCTCAAAACCGGGCTTGAGCCGCCAGAATCCTCGCCGGGGCGATTCCCGGAAGCCGATGCGCTGCCGAAGCCGCTGCGTGAGCGCGATCAACGCTGGTGGAAACGCCGACAGACTCGTTACGCCACGCCATCCGGTGGCTGATTCAATCGTCGCAGGTCAGTCTCAGGTCAGTCATCCCAGGTCAGTTCAGCGGCTGCCAGCGGTCCTCATCGCGTACCGCTCGGTCCAGCAGCCGATCAAAGGACTGGTGGTGCAGTTCGACCACGCCGAATCGCTCGGTGTGGTCGTTTTTCATCTGCACATCCAGAACGGTGTAGCCGCACGCGTTGAGGTGGTCGCACAGGCGAATGAGAACGCACGACGAGGCGTTGGTGCCATCCAAAGGGTCGCGCGAGCCGTCGGCCAGACGCGGGCGCGGTTCATGGAACATCGATTCGGCGAAGAAGATCGACCCGATGGACAGGCCGTACACCCCGCCCACGAGCTGCTCGGAGTCCGTATTCGGATCGGTTCGCCAGGCCTCCAACGAGTGGGCGTGTCCGGCCTGATGCAGATGGCTGTACATCGCAAAGATCCGTCGATCGATCCAGGGGCGATCGGTGTGCGAACGCGAGCGGGAGCAGCGCCGGACCACCTCCTCGAAAGCGGTATCGGTACGGAACTCGAACCGGGCCTGGTTCAGCAGTTTGCGGATTTTTCGGGGCACATGCAGCCCCTCCTCCTCGGTCATCGGAAGGACCGCGCGGTACCTGGGCATGTACCAATGCACTTCGCCGATGTCGCGGCTGGTGTTGTCCACGCCGACGGGCTGAGGATCGGCCTCGGCCAGCTCGCGCCACGCCTCTTCGCTGGTCCCAGAGAGGTCTCCGATCAGGTCGAGTTCATTGTGGGAAATCGCCATCGGGAAATACCCGCTCGCGAAGGCGTCGAGGTGGCGTTCGACCGTCCACCCCGGAACGGGCTCGCGCGGGTCGAATGGCTCGGCGTGCTGACGCATGGAAAAAGTGTATCCGACCACCCACGGGGTTCCGCAGGAATTCGCAACGCCGGGCTGACTGATCGCGGGAGTTTGGTTACACTTTGCCTCTTCGCGCGGGTTTCGCCACCGGTGAAGCCTGCCAGAAAGAGGGAATCTAGCTCAATGGTAGAGCAGCGGCCTTTTAAGCCGTTGGTTCCGGGTTCGAGTCCCGGGGTTCCCATTCGATACGAGTCCCCCACGGGGCGTCCCCTGCCCGAGTCGGGCCACACACCAGGAACCGATGCCGAGCACCCAGAAGACGGACCATCCCCACGCCCTGCTGGTCGTTCACGCGAATGCCAGCGACGGCAAGCTCCACCTTTGGGCCGAATCCTCCACGCTCGCCTCGGGATCTCCAGCCGAGTCACGCGATCCGGCGGATCGTTCGCACCCCGGGGCGGTCGATACTTCCGCGCTCTTCGATCTTCTGGGTCCGCTGCTCGACGATCCTTCGATGGCCAGCGAGGGCAGCCTCGAACTGCGCCTGCCGGGTCACGCCGGAGTTCCACTGCAGTCGCCCCAACTCGCCCATTGGACCGGGCTCGCCGCCCGCCAGAGCACGCTTGTCGAGAGTGCCGAGTTCGCGGAATGGACCGTGCAGACTCTCTGTGTGGATGCCGACCGGACACCGCGTCTGCTTGAACGGCTTGTGGAACTCTCGCAACGCGATCACGACCGCGCGTTCGATGAGGAAGCCCATCCTCAGGCGCCAACCAGTGCTGAAGTCATCGTGCATATCGGTGATTCGGCTCGCTGGTTCCTGAGTGCGGCTCGCCTCGGGGTGGCTCTGCTGGTCGAGCAGCGGTTCGTCCCGATGCTGCTCCAGGATGACTCCGGCCAGCTTCAGGCCTCCTGGCGGCCATGGTTCAGCGACGAGGCCACCGCGAATCGGGTCGGCAAACTGCTTCGGTCGATGCCTCCGGTTGCCCGGGCCCAGGTTGACGAACTGGAGCACGGCGCCTGGGCGATCACGACGGCGTTCATCGGCTCGATCGTGGACCATGCCGCTCGGCGTGTGCTCGAGGATGAGTCGCTGAGCGCCTCGCTCACCGGCAAGCGCGCCCAGCCCGGTGATCCGCATGTGGAATGGCTGCGGGGTCTGCTCGAGCGTCCCGGCGAGGTGAGTTCAGCGACCAACGATCCCGCCCGCATGTTCCGGAGCGTGCGACACTGGGTCGGCGGGCTCGAAGACCGCGGTATATCCGGTGAATGGCGTCTGAAGCTCGCCCTGCACGAACCGTTGCTCTTCGAGAGCGATCAGGACCAGATCTTCGGCACGCCCGGCGACGAGGTGCTGTGGTCGATCACTTTCTCGCTGCAGTCGGTCGAGAACCCCAATGCCGTACTCGAAGCCGAGGACCTTTGGGTGCTGCGTGGCGATTCATGCACCATCGAAGGGCTGCGTCTCGACAATCCCAGAGAGCTGCTGCTCGCCGAGCTCGCCCGAGCGGCTCGCCTCTACAAGCCGTTCGAGGCCGCGCTGACCGAGGCGGAACCGACGATCATCGACCTGCCCACCACCAAGGCCTATGAGTTCCTGCGCGAGGTCGCTCCCCTGCTCGAGGAGCAGGGCTTCGGCGTGGAGCGCCCCATCTGGTGGGA
Organism: uncultured Phycisphaeraceae bacterium; assembly: GCA_964543335.1. GTDB lineage: Bacteria > Planctomycetota > Phycisphaerae > Phycisphaerales > UBA1924 > JANSXG01. The sequence goes on from CAZIXS010000007.1 coordinate 9,346, forward strand.
CACCCCAGCGGCGCGGATCGGCGGTCGTCTTTCGATCCAGTCACCCGACCTCGACCCCGAGGCAGCCGCGAGCGGCACACCCGGAGCAGTGGGGGCGGCTCGCCTTGGCCTCAACGCGCTCGTGTCCTACGAGTGGAACCTGGCCATCGGCGACACTCCGCTGACGCTCAAGGAGTTCGAGAACCTCGCCAACCAAAAGTCTCCGCTGGTGCGGATCAACGGCCAATGGGTCGAGGTCCGCCCGGAAGATGTGAAAGCCGCGGTCGAATTCATCCACACCAACCCCGGTGGACAGATGAAGATCGGGGATGCTCTGCGCATGGCCTTCGGCGGCGGAATGGCCCAGGCCGGACTCCCGATCCTCGGCATCGACGCTACCGGCTGGGCCGCCACGCTGCTCAGTGACATGGAAAACCGCTCCATGACCTTGGTGGATGTGCCCGAGGGCTTCAAAGGGGAGCTTCGCCCCTACCAGCGCAAGGGCCTGTCGTGGCTGGCGTTCCTCGATCAGATGGGTCTGGGCCCCTGTCTTGCGGATGACATGGGTCTCGGCAAGACCATTCAGCTGATCGCGCTGCTCGTAATGGAGCGCAACCAGCACAAGGCGGCCATCGAGGCCGGGCTCAACGAAGACCCCGTCGGCCCGACTCTGCTCGTGGTGCCGATGTCGATCGTCGGGAACTGGCTGCGCGAAGCCAAGAAGTTCGCCCCATCGCTCAAACTGATGGTGCATCACGGCGCGGACCGTGAGACCGGCGACGAGTTCGTGGCCAAAGCCGCCGCCAGGGATGTGATCATCACGACTTATGCGCTCGCGCACCGGGATCGCGAACTGCTCAGCCGCGTGCAGTGGCATCGCGTGGTGCTCGACGAGGCCCAGAACATCAAGAACCCCTCGGCCAAGCAGTCGCAGGCGGTTCGTCAACTCGATGCGCCCCGGCGCATCGCCCTGACCGGTACGCCACTCGAAAACCGTCTGAGCGAACTCTGGTCGATCATCGACTTCTGCAACCCCGGCTTCCTTGGCACGCCCGGCGAATTCCGGCGCACCTTCTCAATCCCCGTCGAGCGCTACCGCGACAAGCAGCGGGTCCAGCAGCTTCGTCAGCTTGTGCAGCCTTTCATCCTACGACGGCTGAAGACCGACCCGACGGTCATCACCGATCTGCCCGAGAAGCTCGAATCCAAGGAGTTCTGCCGCCTCACCACCGAGCAGGCGCAGATGTACGAGGCAACGGTCAAGGAGATGCTCGGCGAGGTCGAACGCGCCGAGGGCATCCGGCGGCGCGGCATCGTGCTCACAACGCTCATCCGCCTCAAGCAGATCTGCAACCACCCGACGCTGCTGCTCAAGGAAACCGACGACGACGAGGTCACCCTGGCCGAGGGCGTGCCGCAAGCTTCCCGCTCGGGCAAGTGCATCCGCCTTCTGGAGATGGTCGATGAAGTCATCTCCGGCGGCGACCAGGCCCTCGTGTTCACCCAGTTCCGCCAGATGGGCCACCTGCTCAGTGCCATGATCCGGCACACCTTCGATCGGGAGGTGCTTTTCCTCCACGGCGGTGTGCCGCAGAAGCAGCGCGAGCAGATGGTCGAGCGCTTCCAGAAGGCCGATGGCTCTGCGCCGATCTTTATCCTGTCGCTCAAGGCCGGTGGCGTGGGTTTGAACCTGACCGCCGCATCGCATGTGTTCCACTTCGATCGCTGGTGGAACCCCGCGGTTGAGAATCAGGCCACCGACCGCGCGTTCCGCATCGGGCAGAAGAAGACCGTCAATGTTCACAAGTTCATGGTCGGCGGCACGCTCGAAGAGCGCATCGACCAGATGATCGAGTCCAAGGTCGCGCTGGCGCAGGACATCATCGGTGCGGGTGAAGACTGGCTGACCGAACTCTCCACCGCTCAGCTCCGTGATGTGCTCCAGCTCCGCCCCGACGCCTACGACGAACCACTTCCCGCCTTTGTGCCCAGCGCTGCTGACTTCGAGGACGCGGTCGACTGACCCTCTTTCCCATGGCCCACGACCACGATGCCAACTCGAGCGATGACCGGCCCATGAGCGCCATGGAGCGGTACGCCGCCATGCAGAAGAAGTCCCAGCAGGCCGAAAAGCCCAAGGACGATCTGGCGGCGTACATCCGCAAGCCCGGCGGCAAGCGTCCGCCCTCCGAAACCACATACAACAAGCGCGTCCCCGAACGGGCCGAGTACCCCAGAAAAGTCCGGGCCGGTCTCAAGGTCGGAGCGGACCAATGGCCTCCGGAAGGCCTCTCGTCCTTTGCCGCCCCGTTTGTCGGAGCGATTAACGCCACCTTCCCCGCCCCGGTGATCGCTGAAGCTTTCCGAGATTACGCCCAGCGAGGCCAGACGCGCGCCTTCCGGATTGCCGTCGGCAGCCTCCGTGCTGAAGTGCAGGGAAGGCGATACAAGGCCTACGAAACCTCCATCGCGCTTGATCAACTTGAGATGGAGCAGTGGGAGAAGGTGATCGACGCCCTGGTGTCCGATCCGCTTCTGAACGCCCGTCTGCTTTCTGGAGAGTTCCCGAAGGAAATCGATTCGGTTTTCCGGCAGCATGGTGCGGCCCTGGCCCCAGCGGCAGGCGAGACCATCGCGGTCACCTGCGATTGCAAGGAAGAGCAGCCCTGCAAGCACGGGGCCTGTTTGGCCATGCTCCTCACCGAGGCGGTTCAGGCCGATCCGTTCATCCTGCTCGATCTCCGGGGCATCGCTCGGGATCATGTCCTCGAGCGACTCCGTCAGCGTCGGGCGGTGACCAGTTCTTCGACCGGGCTGGTTCCGGCGTTCAGCCCCAGCCCGCCCAGCGAGTTGGGCGAGAGCGAGGCCCCGATCGAGACCACCGCTGCCTCCTTCTGGGAGGCTGGAGCGGAACTGCGGGATCTTGAAATACCCATTAAAAAACCGGAAATCAGTTACCCGCTCCTGCGTCGACTCGGTCCCAGTCCGTTCGAGGAGGGCAAGTTCCCCCTCGTCGGGCTCCTGGCGACCTGCTACGAACTGATCAGCGAGCAGGCCCTCCGCCTGGAATCCGAGCCGGACCCCGGCGAGGCCCAGTGAGCTCCGCCCCCTTGCTGGCGGGCGAGTCCCTGATTCGATACACTTCCGATCCTCTCCACGCAGTGGAGCCTCCCGTGACGAGCCGGACCTGATCCGGCGAGGCGCGGGTGTGGGTCGTGCCGACGCGGCTTGGCATGGTCCAGCTCTTGGGAGAGTCAGCCGCGGTTGCCTTCGTCGGTCGAAGGTGAACCGCGCAATGTGGTTCACCCGCTCATCACTCTGATGAGCACGACATCCGGAGGTTCCTGCGAGCAGGTCGAGCGATGACCTTCTCGTCTTCACCACTGGCCCGTGGTGTAACGGTAGCACAGCTGGTTTTGGTCCAGTCGGTCGGGGTTCGAATCCCTGCGGGCCAGCTTTTCATCCATCCGCGAGCAGCGGGGATTCCATCGTCATGAAGTCGTTCTCAGCACTCATCCTGGCCGCCGGCAAAGGCACCCGCATGCAGTCGGACCTGCCCAAGGTCGCGCACCCGATCGCGGGCGAACCCATGGTTCGCTGGGTGGTCCGCGCCTGCGCCGAGGCGGGCTGCACGCGCATCGTCGTGGTTGTCGGCTACCAGCAGGAGGTCGTGCGGGCGGCGCTCGCCGATCTCGCCGCCGAGATCGCACCCGCGACGATCGAGTTCGCAGTGCAGAACGAGCAGCTCGGCACCGGCCACGCGGTGATCGAGGCCAAGGAGCTGTTCGACTCCGAACGGTCCGAGCCCGGGCACGGTGTGCTCGTGCTCGCCGGCGATGGTCCGCTTATCCGCGCTCAGACCCTCGCACAGATCAAGGATCGCCACGAGTCCACAGCGGCCGCGGCGACCATGGCCACCTCACGCATCGAAGACCCGACCGGGTACGGGCGCATCGTCCGCGATGCCTCGGGCAAGTTCGTCGAGATCGTGGAGCAGAAGAACGCCTCTGCCGAGCAGCTCGCCATCAACGAGATCAACCCCAGTTACTACCTGTTCGACTGTGAGGCCATGTTCGACGCCCTCGAGCGTGTCGAGCGCAACCCGGTCAGCGGCGAGTACTACATCACCGATGTCCCCGCGCTGCTGCTCGCCTCGGGCAAGACGGTCGAGGTCATCGAGGCCGTGCCGCCAGCGGATGTGCTGTCGATCAACACGCCGGAGCAGCTCGCCGAGGTCGATCAGATTATGCGCAGCCGCCTCGAAGGCGCGAACCGAGGGGGGAACTGAACGATGGGCTGGAACGACGCATTCGGCGTGAAGGTCTTCGCGGGGCGCCACCAGATCACGCTCGCCCAGAGGGTGTGTGAACACCTCGACATGCCCTTCGGCCAAGCCCGCACAGAGATCTTCCCCGACGGCGAGATCATCGTGCGCACCGAAGAGGATGTGCGCGGGCGCGACTGCTTCGTGGTGCTCTCCACCTGTGCTCCGGTGAACGAGAACATCATGGAGCTGCTGATTTTCGCCGACTGCCTGCGGCGCGCCTCGGCTCGCCGGATCACCGCGGTGGTGCCGTACTTCGGCTACGCCCGCCAGGATCGCAAGGAAGCCGGTCGCACCCCGATCACCGCCAAGCTGATCGCCAACCTGATCGTCGAAGCCGGGTTCAACCGCGTGCTGACGCTCGATCTGCACGCCGCGCAGATCCAGGGTTTCTTCGACATCCCCGTCGATCACCTGGCCAGCTCGCCGATCTTCCTCGATCATTTCCTGAGCCGCCCGCAGTCCACGCAGAACCTCGTGGTGGTCAGCCCGGATGTCGGCAATGTGAAGATGGGCAACGCTTACGCGGAGATGCTCGGCGCGGAGTTCGCCATCATCGATAAGCGTCGCGTGTCAGGAGACACCGTCAAGAGCCAGCACATCATCGGCGCGGTCGAGGGGCGCGATGTGCTGATGGTCGACGACATGATCTCGACCGGCGGCACCATCTGCGAGGCCGCCTCGCTGGTGAAGCAGCACGGCGCGAAGACCATCACCGTCGCCGCCACGCACGCGGTTTTCGCGGGCAAGGCGGTTGAGAAGATCAAGAACAGCCCGATCGAGCGCGTCGTCGTGACCAACACCATCCCGCGTCTGACCCTCGACGGTCAGGACCGTTTCCGCGGCATCGAAGACCGCATCGAGGTGCTGTGCATCTCCAAGCTGTTCGCCGACGCGATCCACCACATCCACCACAACCAGTCCATCAGCGCGCTCTTCCGCAACTTCGCTGAAAGCAAACGCTGAATCCAAAGAATGCAACACCGACACCGGGTCGTCCCGGTTCTGAATGGAGATTGAAGTCATGCAAGCGACCCACACCCTGCAGGCCGAACGCCGCGAGAAGAAAGGCTCCCGCTACGCCAAGCGCGAGCGCAGCAGCGGAAAGCTCCCCTGCGTGCTCTACGGCCAAGGCAAGGACCCCGCCCACCTGAACCTCGACCACAAGGAAGCCATCCGCTTCTTCCAGTCCGGTGAGCGGGTTTTCAACATCGAGCTGTCCAGCGAATCCAAGACGCAGACCGTGCTGCTCAAGGACCTGCAGTTCGACTACCTCGGCACCAATGTCGTCCACTGCGACCTGATGCGCGTGAACCTCGACGACATCGTCGAAGCGAATGTTCACCTGCATCTCGTCGGTGAAGCCAAGGGTCTGAAGACCGCCGGTGCGGTGCTTGTTCAGAAGATGAACGAGGTCCCCGTGACCTGCCGCGTCTCGGACATCCCCGAAGAGATCCGTCTGGACATCTCCGAACTCGGCGCGGACGAGCACATGACCGCCGCCCAGATCACGCTGCCTCAGGGTCTCAAGCTCGACTGCGACCCCGAGACCGTGGTTGTGATCATCGATGTCAAGGCCGAATCCGACGAAGGCACCGAGGGCGAAGCCATCAGCGCCGAGGGAGCCGAGCCCAAGGTCATCAAGTCCAAGAAGGAAGACGAGGAGAAGTGAGCGACACCGCCCGCTGACCGGACATGAAACTCGTCGTCGGACTCGGCAATCCCGGAGCTCAATACGAGCGGACCCGCCACAACGCTGGCTTCATGGCCATCGATCGGCTCCGGGAGATCTGCGCACCATCGGAGATCTGGAAGAGCAAGTTCCAGTCCATGATGGTCGAGGGTCGCCTCGCTGAGAACACCGACGGCTCGGGAGTCGCCGAAAAGGTGGTCCTCCTCAAGCCGATGACTTTCATGAACCTGTCCGGGCGTGCCGTCACCGAGGCCGTTCGCTTCTTCAAGCTCGATCCCGAAACCGACTTGATGGTCCTTGTCGATGATGTCGCCCTGCCCTGCGGGCAGATCCGCATCCGTGCCAAGGGCGGCACCGGCGGGCACAACGGGCTGGCGAGCATCCAGCAGATGCTCTCCAGCAGCGCGTACCCCCGCCTGCGCATCGGCATCGATCCACCGGGGATCATCCCCCAGGTCGATTATGTGCTCGGCCGGTTTACCGACGAGCAGATGATCGAGATCGAGAAAGCCGCGAAGGTGTGCGTCGAAGCGATCCGCACTTGGGCCCACCAGGGCACGATCGCCGCGATGAACGCCTTCAACGCACCGGACGAGCCCAGGCAGAAGTCCAGGAATGAGAAACCCGCTTCGGAGAACAAACCCGAAGCTTCGGACACGAACGCATCAGCCGAGGACATCCACCCCGGCTGGTTCACCAAAAACGCTGGCGGATCATCGTCCGCCTGACCATTTCACCAACCCTGCTCCGGCCGGTGCGTCGGGGCTTCACCACCAGAACCCAAAGGGAGTTCACCCATGGCAGAGTCCAAAGGACGCAAGAACAACTACGAGGCCATGTTCCTCGTTTCCCAGGCCGCGGCCCACGATCTCGGCGCCGCCGTCAACCATGTCAAGGAAGTCCTCAACCGCGGCAAGGTCGACATCATCGCCTTCAAGAAGTGGGACGAGCGTCGCCTCGCCTACGAAATCAACAAGCAGAAGCGTGGCGTCTACTTCCTCACCTACTTCAGCGCCGATCCGGTCAACATCGAAGTGATCGAGCGTCAGGCCCACCTCTCCAGCGACATCCTCCGCCTCATGGTGCTCCGCTGTGACCACCTGACCGAGGACGAGATGCGTGCCGCCGACGGCCAGGAGCAGCTCGCCGACGAAGTCAAGATGCGTGCCGAGAAGATGGCCGCCGACCTGGCCGAGCAGGAAGCCGCCGAGCAGGCCACCGACGAAGCCGCCGCCGAGGAAGAAGAAGCCGAAACCACGGCTTGATCCTCAGCCATGAAACGTTTTCCGCTGCCCTCCACCGCAACAGAGGTGGGGGGCGCGGACCGTCTGGTACCATATCCGCCCGGCTCATGACGCGGACCACTCGTGGATCCGCGACCATGGGCATCACTCCCGAACCGAAGCCGGAGGTCGCATGGCTGGCAATGTCAACAAAGTCCTGCTCATGGGCAACATCACCCGTGACATCGAGATGCGTCAGTTCCCCAGCGGCGGGAGCGTGGGCAAATTCACCATCGCCGTCAACGAGCGCTACAAGGACCGCAACGAGCAGTGGCAGGAGCGAGCCAACTTCATCGATTGCGAAGTCTTCGGGCGCAAGGCCGAAGTCATGGCCCAGTACCTCGGCAAGGGCCGCCCGGTCTTCATCGAAGGCAAACTCCGCCTCGACAAGTGGGAAGACAAGCAGTCCGGCGAAAACCGCTCGAAACTGAAGGTCGTCGTGGATGACTTCCAGTTCGTGGACTCGCGTGGCGGCGAGGGGCCCGGCGGAGGCGGCAGGTCTTCCGGCGGCTCCAGCTACTCGTCGGACGACGGCGGATACGGCTCCAGCCAGCAGTCCTCCCCGGCGTACGAATCGCTCGACGACGACGACATCCCGTTCTGAATCGACCATTCAGATCGAGATGAGGATCATTCGGTCCGCCGCGGGTGAAAGCCAGCAGCGGACCATTCACACCACCGTGTGCGTGTTGGGGCCGGAGTCCCCGCGGCAGCGTGCCGCAAACCGGCTCCTCAACTTTCATCCAGCCCGGTCTCCGGGCACGAAAGGACAGCCAGATCATGGCAAGCAGCAAGAATGTGGAGCTCCTGCTCCTCGAGAATGTGGACAGCCTCGGCATCGTCGGCGATGTCGTCACCGTTCGTACCGGCTACGCCCGCAACTACCTCCTGCCCCGTGGCCTCGCCACCGCCCCCTCGCAGGAACTGATCGCCCAGCTCGCCGACAAGCGGGCCAAGGCCGAGGCCCAGCGTGCCGCGATGCGTGCCGAGCGCGAGAAGATGGTTGGCAAGCTCAACGACTACCGCCTCACCGTCACCAAGTCCTGCAACGATCAGGGCCTGCTGTACGGCTCGGTCACCCAGCAGGACATCGCCGACCTGCTCAACCAGCAGGGCTTCCAGGTCGTCCCGCGTGATGTCCGCATCGGTCAGACCATCAAGCGGGTCGGTGAATTCGAGATCACCGTCAAGCCCGAGCGCGACCTCGAAGCGACCGTCGTGCTTGTGGTGGAATCTGACTCCCCGCTCGAAGTCTTCGACGAGGCTGAGGAAGAAACCGAGGAAGCACAGGCCGAAGCCGGCGCCGAAGGCGATGCTTCCGCTGAAGCCACCGAAACCGCTTCTGCATGATTCTGATCAGCAGTTGAGCCAAATGAAAAACCGGACGCCGAGGCGTCCGGTTTTTTTTATGCTTGCAGGTTTGCTCTGTAGTCCCTCAGTGGCCGGTGGACTGCGGTCCGCCGCCGACGGATCCGATCAGCCGCCCGGGATCGGCGGGGTGAAACGAACGGCGTAGCGTGGGGCGGATTCGCCTTCGATGTTGAGCACGAAGTCCGTAATCGACACGCCCCGCTCCACGAGGAACACCAGGTAGATGCCCGCGCCGTTGCCGTTCATGTTCACATCAGGCAGGTCGCGGCTGAGGTTGGTCACCGGTTTGGTGAAGTCGTACTGGATCGTCACATTGTCGCTCTGGTCGATGTGAACGAACCCGAACGCCTGGTACCACTTGCCACCCTGGCTGCTGTACAGCAGCGGCTGGGCGGTGGTGCCCATTTCCTGGACCGCACGACCGAATGGCGTGATCGCGTCCTGCTTGCGCTGCTTCAGCGGGATCATGATTACCCGCTGCCCGTCGGGCTGTTCGAACGACTTGGCCACGATGCTGGACGCACCGACTTGATTGCCGATCGCGCTGGCGCTGAAGGTGCCGCGACCGCTGCGGATCACGAGTTCGGTCGAGGAGCGACCACGACGAATCTCGGCCAGAGTCAGGCCGCCTTCCGCGTTCCGGGTGATGCCGAAGCGATCGGGGAGGGTCGGGGTCTGGACAACCGATGACGCCTGCGAGGTGGGGTTGTCGGTCGCCAACGGGGATCCGGTGGGAGCCGGCAGATCGATGCCGCCCATGGTGATATCGAGCGCGGCGATGGCCTCACCTCCGGCGATCGCGCTGTCGCGGGCCGAAGCCCCGGCGAGCGCTTCACCCGGAGCGGGGTACTGGGCCACACCGTCCAGCGAGAAGCGGATGTTGCGAACGATGATCGAATCCGGCGTGTACCCCGGAGGCACGAGGAACTCGAAACCGAACACATGGTTGCCGCCACGCCCCGGGGAGGCGATCGAGGCGTTGGTATCGTCGAAACGGAAGCGAGTCAGCGAAGGCGCACTCTGCGTGGCCTTGGCGAAGACCGCGTGCGGGTAGATACCCACGCCTTCGTTATCCCGGTTGGTGGCGATCAGGCGGATCTGCCCGGGCGTGAACACGATCTGTCCGGACTGCTCCGCCGCACCGGTTGAGTTGACCTGAAGGAAGATCACCTCAGCGTTCGAGCCCGGTGTCGGCTGCTCGTTGTCGATCGTGCGAACGGTGTGCCCGCGATCGGGGAACCAGCGATCCGTCAGCAAGTCGGGAAGCTCGCCGGTGACCGTGAGGCGTCCTTTGACCTGCACCTGGCGGTTCTTCGGATCGAGCGAAGAACGGGCCGGGATCTTCTTGCTGTTCTTCTCGGTTTCGTACACGGCACGGCTCATGACGGCTTGCTCGTGAAGGTCCGGAGCGTACTCGGCGAGCGGGGTCGAGGTCGCAAACCCGGCGGTGCTCAGTTTCTCGTACAGCATCACCGTGGCTTTGTCGACCGGAAGCCAGAGGTTCGAGGAGTACACGAGGTTACCGGCTTCTCGCTCCAGGTAGTCGTGGCCCATCAGGCTGCGTCCGACACCGAGGAAGTTCAGGCCGACGACGACCGTTCCAGCCGTGACCGCGGCGGCGACGACGCCGCAGACCATGCCGCCGATGAAGTTCGTCGCATCGTCGAAGTCGACATTCTTGCCGACGAACGCGTCCACGCTCAGGCGGAGCACCGCCAGAGCCAGACTGAACGGCAGCAGGAGAGCCGCGGTCGGTGCGATCCGCTCCACCAGGTTATTGCTCGCGGTGCCGAAGTTCTCGATGACCAGCATCGTGAGCGGCTCCCACACGCCGAAGGCGATGGCACCGGCCGCGATCACGCAGACCATGTTCAGGAACGAGCTGAAAAACCCGCGGCCCTTCTGGGTGGTGCACCAGAGGCCGGTGATGACCAGCAGGATCACGATGGTGAGAATATTGAGAATCATGTGGATCGGTCCTCTGCGTTGGCCTCAAGTGGCCGGATGCAGCGTGCGATGGTTCGTGATGATCAGGCCGAGGCCGGAGCGGCGGATTGGCGTTCGGACGAGCCGGAGGAGGAACCCTTCGACTGGTTGTGCAGCACCCGGAGCACTTCCTCCACGCTGGTGTCGCCCTTGACGACGAGCTGCATGGCGGCGGTATTGATGCTCGGCTGCTTGCGCTGACGGAACAGGGATCGCAGGCCGGTCATGTCGTTGGTGGCGATGAGTTTCTGGGCCTCCTCGTCGATGTGGTGGACGGCAAACGCGCCAACCTGACCGAAGTACCCGGTGCCGCCCGAGACGGGATCCGGCTCCAGCTTGTCCTTGATCAGCACCTTGCCCTCGGTGCGGTAGAGGGTTTTCACTTCCGCCGGCAGGCCGAGTTTCTTCAGCATGTCCGGGGTCGGCTGGAACGGGATCTTCGCGTTCTCGGAGAGGCGACGCAGCATGCGCTGCGCGACCACACCACGGAGAGCCTTGGCCGCGAGTTCTTGGTCGCCGACCGCGCGGCAGAACATCTGGATCGCGGTCAGAGCCGAGTCGGCCCGCACGCTCAGATACGTGCGTGTGTGCTCGTGGTCGGCGCGGGCGATGGTCTTGGCGGTTTCGTCGTCGGGAAGCTCCGCAACGGCAACCACATCCGGGTCGCGACGGAGAATGGACCGGACGAGCGTCGAGAATTCAGCGCCGTCTTCCTGGGGATCGAAGAGGTTCAGACGGATGCCCTCGAGCGGCGCCTGGGGCTCGAGCTCGATGGTCTGCACGTTGGACGTGTAGGCATCGTGGGCACGGAGCATGGCGTACATGGTGCTCGTGCGCCCGTTGTCGGGCGGAGCCGCCAGCAGGACCACGCCCGTGCCGTCTTCGACGATCTTGCGGAGTTCTTCGAGCTGGTTGGGCAGCATGCCCAGATCTTCGATCCGGCGCTGCACCTGGGCCTCGGGGCTGATGAGCACGCTCAGCGTCAGGCCGGAGGAAGTGCCCTTGGTGGTCACGCGTGCATCGGTGTTGGCGGTCGAGCCGACGCCGAACTTCATCGTGCCGCTCAACTTGCGACGACGGTCTTCGGTGTCCAGACCCGCGGCGACCTTGAAGAAGTCGATGATCGCGACCGCCTGCTGGGCCGGGATCTGCTCGATCGGCGTGCGGAGCCCGTCGACGAGGCAGGTGGCGCCGTAGGCATCCTTGCGGATCGGCGTGATGTCCAGCTGCGATCCACGGAGCTCGATCGTCGCGCTCAGCAGGGATTCGGCGGCCACACGCACCGCGTACTGCGGGGTCTCGGGCTCGGGCGACGGCACGCGTCCCGACGGGGACTCGAAGGCCATCATGATGCCCTTGGCGGTCTTGCTGCTCTTCTTGGCGGCGCGGCTCTCGGCCATCTTCTCAAAGTCCAGCGACCAGCGATGCTTCGCCGGGACTCGGCTGTCCCGGTTCCGCAGGAAGGCATAGATGCCCAGGTCGGCGGCCAGGATCAGGATCATCAGCGGGAAGGTGATGAAGAACGACAGCGGGGCGGCCACGACCAGTGCTACCGCGCCGATCGCTGCGAACATGTGACCCACATTCCACGCCTGACGCTTGAAGTACCAACGCGCGGCATCTTTGTCGTAGATCGAGGAGATGACCCACGCCCAGGCCGCGACGGCGATGACCACAAGCACGGGCTTCCACCAGGAAACCAGGATCAGCCCGGCGGCGAGTGAGGAGATGGGGTTGAACGACGGGTCCGTCATAGGCGGGTCCAGTTTTCAAACGCGACCGGTTCGGCCGCCGTGGAACGCCAGAAGATTCTTCCGGCAGAGGAATCGAGGATCTGGGGCCAGAAGGCCCCCGCACATCGGGTCGTGAGTTTAGCTGATTCCCTTCAGGCGCATCTTGAGTTCGTCCGCGTTGGGGGTGGACTCCATCGCCACGCGCATGTGGATGAATTCGCTTTCGACAAGCTTCACCAGCGAACCGTTGAAGTCGATCATGCCCATCTGGCGCGATTCCTGGTTCTTGATGATGTCGCCGAGCTCGTTCTCGCGTCCTTCCGCGATGTACTTGGTCACCGCGGGGGTGTTGATCAGGATCTCCAGACCGGGCACGCGAGCGACTTCCGGCTTCAGCGTCGGCAGCAGCTTCTGGTACACGATCGCCCGCATCTGGTACGCCAGGATCTTGCGGACCTGCTCACGCTCGTCGGGCGGGAACAGGTCGTAGATGCGCCCGAAGGTCTGCGACGCACTCGACGCGTGGATCGTTCCGAACACCAGGTGGCCAGTTTCCGCTGCGTGCAGAGCCGCTTCGAAGGTTTCCGAGTCACGCATTTCGCCGATCAGCACCACATCCGGGTTCTCGCGAACGAGGGCGCGGAGGCCGGTCTCGAAGTTCAGGCAGTCGATGCCCATCTCGCGCTGGTGGATCGTTGCCTTCTTGTCCTTGAAGATGTACTCGATCGGGTCTTCCAGCGTCACGATGTGCACCGGCTTGCGCTCGTTGATGTAGTCGAGCATCGACGCGATCGTCGTGGACTTACCCGAACCGGTCACACCCGCCAGGATCACGATGCCCTGCGGCTGCATCGCGATCTCCGACATCACCGGCGGCAGGTGCAGTTTTTCGAAGGGCAGAATGTTCGAGGTGATCAGACGGGCGGCGATCGAGATCGAGCCCCGCGTCTGGAACAGGTTCACGCGGAAGCGGTTGTCCTCGTCGTAGTCGTACGCGAAGTCAACCGAGCCGTACTTCATCAGGTCGGCCATCTGCTCGGGGCTCAGGATAGCCTTCGCGATGGTGCGGAACTCTTCTTTCGAGACCGGCTCGGTGTCCAGCGGCTTGAGCGCGCCACGCAGACGCAGACGCGGCTGCACGCCCGTCTTCACGATCAGGTCGGACCCGCCGAACTTGATGCACGCCTGCATGAACTTGCCCAGGCGGGTTTCATGGGGGTTGTGCTCGTGATCCGGGCTGAAGCTGGTCCGCCCCGCGATCGAATCACCCGCACGAGAATCGGTCATTACATTCATCGGAAGATCGCTTCCCTCAAAGATAAGCCACACACGATGGGCCGATTGACCCTTTTACCGCACACCTCAGCGCCTGGGACCGCCACTGAAGGCGACACCATACTCGCAGGGCGAGAGCAGACCCAATCCGATACGCATCCCGGCCGGTTCGGGTCCGGGGTAAATCCCCATTTCCGAAGCCGAAACCGGGCTGATCCCGCGACAGGGCACCTGCGATCGTCAATGTAACAGACCGGTCGCGACCTGCCATCCTCTATATGTCCGCAGAGAGCGCGATCGCGGGTCCGAAATCGGGGGGTGCCCTCGGGCCGAATCAGGCCGCGTCTCCCCTCGTCAGCCCCTGCTTCCCGAATCGCTGGATGCGGCTGCGGCAGTGGGGGCAGAACTCCTCACGCTCGTCCACCTCATCCAGGCGTGCGTGGCACTTCCAGCACAAGGGCACTCCGGCTTCACGAAGCCGTTTGCGGCGAACGCGACCGGGAGTCGTCGCCACCAGCCAGATCGCCAGAATGACCAGTGCCGCAGGAAGAACGAAAAGCAGTGCCATGGAACGCGATGCTAGGGGGTTCGACCCACCTTGTCAGGCGACAGCCCCGTAGGGGCGTGAAGCCCCGCACTCCGGGCATTTTCCGCCTTTCTCGAGACCCTCGATCCGATAACCACATTTCGCGCAGAGCACGATCCCCCGAACCTCGAGCACCAGCGCGAGATGCCGCTTCGGGCCCTTGAGCAGCCATCTCGTCAGGCCCATCACCACCAGCACCGCGACTCCAAGAGCCGATGCCCCGACCAGCCACGCCCACCAGGCGTAGGCGCTTGAGTCCAGCAGCCACTGCAGAAATACGAACGACCCTCCTGCAGCCGCAATTCCCAGTGCGAGAAGGGTCATATACAGCCCGATGCAGCGGATCTCCCCGTACGACGAGGTCGCCTCCCGAACCGCGGCCCGCCAGGCCTTGCGATCCAGCGTCATCGTCGATGGTGGGTACAGCGGCAGGAGCAGAAAGAGCACCCCCGTGGGCTGCTCCTCGTATTCAGACGCCGCGTGCCCGTCGTGTTTCAGGGTGGGAGCCATGAAGGCAGAGGATAGCCGGGACGCCCTCCAAAGCGAAGGAGTTTCCGGTCGAGGCAGGGCGAATGCCGGGGCAGGCGCTGACCCGCGGGTGCCAAAAGCGAACGCCGCCGGCCCGATCAGGCCAGCGGCACTCGCGATCCATCCTTACGGGCGGGGTGTACTCAGTTGCAGGCCACTCCGAAGGACGCCAGCACCGCGTTCAGATCCGCGAGGTTCAGGACCCCGTCGCAGTTGCTGTCGCCACCCGGGGCAGGCTGGCCAAAGTTCGCCAGCACGATGTTGAGGTCAGCGAGGTTGATCTCCCCGTCACCGTTCAGGTCGGCGGCGCAGGAGGTCTGCCCTTGGAACTCATAGGCCCCGCGGTCCACGATCGGGGCGTCGCCGAGGCCGCTGTCTGGGGTCCCGGCATCATCCAGAAAACGCGGATTGCCGAGGAAGTCGAACTCTGCACCGAATGGCACCAGACCGTTGTCACCGGAATCGATCAGGCACGATCCAGGGGCCAGCCGGTAGTTGTCGTCGATGTTTCCGGGAATGCCATCCGGACCCGCGGCGTTGACGAACCGAGGTTCGTACCCGTTCGCGCCGTTCGCATCCGTGTCGCCCCAGCCCTCCACCGTGGTAAAGCGGATGTCCATGCCATCCGGACGGACATTGTCCAGCCACGGGGCTTGCCCCGGTGCCGGATTGGCGGGTGTATTGCCCCAGACAATGCTGTTGTGCAGCTCCACCTGCCCGCCGTCCTTGTAGACGCCGGCGACGGACCCTTCCGATGAGTTCCCGACGATCGTGGAGTTCACGATGCTGGCAGATGTGTTGTCCACGAGGTTCACCGCGGCGAGACCGCTCACGGAGTTCCCGTGAACAAGACTGTTCAGCAGCAGGGGGGAGCCGCCGAAGAAGCCGACCGCTCCGCCGGGGCTCGAGTTCAGGCCGTTGAGCAGCACCCGAATCCGGCCGAAGGTCACATCGCTTTGGGCCGTGTAGATCGCGGCGGCTCCGTCGCTCGCCTCACACAGTCGCACGATGATGTCACGGAACCGTGGGCTGCCGTTCAGCACGAGAATCCCTCCGCCGGCGTCGAGGCTGGCTCCTGTGGCGTTGCCCCGCTGGATAATGACATCGCGTAGAACAGCACTGGAATCGAGGTTGGTTGCTCTCACGACATGGAAGGTGTTGTCCTCCACGCCCGCAGCCCCGATCGCGCCGCCGAGCGTGGTGGGAGTGAGCGTTGGAGTCCGGTCGTCGCGCCGGGTTTCGGTTCCCGCAAAGCCGCCGATGATCTCGAGGTTGTTCTGCATCTCGAACGACATCGTGCGATCACCCGTCCCGCGGTCCGGGAAGTAGGTTCCCGTCGCGATCCAGATCTCCTCCACGCCACCGAGCGCGGCGTCATCGAGCGCATCCTGCAGGTCACGCTGCGCGCTCGCCCAGCTCAGTCCGTCCCCGCCGGTCGGCGCGCCCGAAGCCACATACCGGATCGCCGGCACGCGCTCGTTCGCGCCCATATCCAGGATCGGCAGCGGGCCGTTGCCGTTGTTGGCGATGTTCCGGTCATCGGTGTACCGGGGCTGGCCCTCGAAATCGAACGGCCTGCCCATCACCGTGCTGTCCGCGGCATCGATGCAGGGCGATCCGGCATCAAGCTGGTACAGCGAGCCGGACTTGAACATCGGGTCGGCATCAATGTTGCCCGGACCGGTCAGGCCGCCCGTGATGTTCGAGTACTTGCCGGTGACTGTCAGAGCCGAGCTGGCCAAAGGCAGCGATTCATCGAATCGAACGATGGAGTTTCGAACATCGACGGTGGCGGGCAGGCTTCCCGAGGCCAGACCGGCCCCGACGCAATCGTTGTCAGCGATCGTCGCGTTAGTCAGGGTCAGCAGAGTGTCCTCCCCGACCTGGAACGGAGCGGTGCCGGTCAAACCCGTCAGGATCGTATTGACGACCGAGACTTCAGAATTCGTTCCCGCATCGATCATAAAGGAGGAATCGTTCGCATCCTCGAACAGCGACTCGTTGATCGTGGCCAGCCCATGGAACACCGAAACCACACTTGAACCCGCATTCCGCCGGAATGTGGACCGGTTGATCTGGAGGTTCGAGAAAGAGTTGAAGCCGGTCGTTGCGATCGCGCTTCCTCGGCCGGTTGAGGTGTTGTCGATAAACCGGGAGTCGAAGATGATCGCGCTCGCGGCGTTGAGCTGGATCGCTGCGCCAATAAAGGACAGATTGTTTCGGAACACCACGCCGAAGCAGGAAACCGCCGTACCGCCCGAACCGAGAACCGCACCGGCGGGAGCATCGACGAAGCTCAGATTCTCGAGCGTGACCGAGATGGACCCCTGGGCCAGAAGCACACGATCGGTGCTCGAAGCTGGGTTGGTCAGCACCACGGCACCGGGCACCGCGCCCATGCCGCGCAGGCTGAGGTCTTTCTGAATGACAAACGGCCCCGTCCATGTTCCGGGTTCGATCTCGATGATGTCGCCCGGGCTCGCCGCGGCGATCGCGTCCTGGATCGTCGGGTGATCCCCCGGCACCTGAATCGTCCCCGCGAACGCGTCCAGGCAAAGAGCCCACGAACCGCACACCGCCACCACTGCACATACACCACGCCGAAGCATCTTTGACCACCTTTCCGGATTCACAACGCCGCCCACAACGGACGCGCGGACGCGGACCGACTGGCCCGCCAGAGACAGGCCGCGAACGGAGGCACAAACCCTTCAGAAAAGTTTCAGAATCTTCGCCCGCCCCTCTGGCAGGGGCTCAGGACCGGGTGGCGTGTTCTTCGCGCAGCGAAGAAAACGAGGAGCCTTCCTCAGAGTTGAACGCAGATCAGGCGTATCTCACGGCATTCGCCTGAACTACTCCACGCCGCCGAGATCGAGTTCCATGAACACGCTGTTCGGGTCTTCCGTGTAGGTGCCAAATGGCCCGCGTTCTGTGAACCCGAACCGGGAGTAGAGCGATCTGGCCGGTGCAAAATCGATCTGCGCGCCGGTTTCGAGGCACAAGCGGGCGATGTCTCGCCCCCGAGCAGTGCCGATGATCTCAGCGAGAATCGCGGCCGCGACACCCCGGCGGAGATGCCGACGACTCGTCCGCATCGACTTGATTTCCCCAATCCCGCCGCCAAGGTCGAGCAGCGCCCCGCAGCCGAGCAGTTCCCCATCGGCTCGGGCCACGAAAAAAGTGATTTCCGGGATCCGAAGCGAGTCCGCGTCGAAGGCGTGCTTGCTCTCGGGTGGGCTGATTCAACGCATGTCCTCGATATGCTCTTCAAGCAAGGCGAGCACATCCGGGCCGAACTCTCGCTCGATGCTTATCCGCATCAGAACCCCGCCTGCCCCGGCGTCCGCGGGAACGGGATCACATCCCTGATGTTGCCCATGCCCGTCACGAATTGCACCAGGCGCTCGAAGCCGAGGCCGAAGCCGGCGTGCGGGACCGTGCCGTAGCGGCGGAGGTCGCGGTACCACCAGTAGTCTTCTTTGTGCAGGCCCATCTCCTCGAGGCGCTTATCGAGCACATCGAGCCGCTCCTCGCGCTGCGAGCCGCCGATGATCTCGCCGATGCCCGGCGCGAGCACATCCATCGCGGCGACCGTCTCGCGTCCGCCCGGCCCGGCCTTCTCGGGGCCGTTGAGACGCATGTAGAAGGCCTTGATGTCCTTCGGGTAGTCGTGCACGATCACCGGGGCCTTGAAGTGCTCCTCGGTCAGGTAGCGCTCGTGCTCGCTCTGCAGGTCGCTGCCCCACGACACCGGGAACTCGAACTTCTGGCGTCCCTTCTTGTCGGGCTTGTTCGCCTCTTCGAGAATGCTGATGGCCTCGGTGTACGACACACGCTTGAAGTCGCTGTCGATGATGTGCTGCAGGCGCTCGATCGCCGTCGGCTCGATGCGCTCGGCGAAGAAGGCCATGTCATCCGGACGCTCTTCGAGCACCGCTTTGAAGAGGTAGCGCAGGAAGTCCTCGGCGAGCTGCATGTCGTCGTTCAGATCCGCAAACGCGATCTCCGGCTCGATCATCCAGAACTCGGCGAGGTGCCGGCTGGTGTTGGAGTTCTCGGCCCGGAAGGTCGGGCCGAAGGTGTAGACATTGGTCAGCGCCGCGCAGTAGGTCTCGACATTGAGCTGCCCCGACACCGTCAGCATCGCCTCGCGCCCGAAGAAGTCTTCGGAGAAGTCGCACTTCCCATCCTCGGTCCGCGGCAGGTTCGCGAAGTCCAGTGTGCTCACGCGGAACATCTCGCCGGCGCCTTCGCAGTCGCTGGCGGTGATGATCGGTGTGTGGATCCAGGAGAAGCCGCGTTCGTGGTAGAAGCGGTGGACCGCCTGGGCCAGACAGTTCCGGACCCGCGCGACCGCGCCGAAGGTGTTGGTCCGCACCCGCAGGTGGGCCACCTCGCGCAGGTACTCGAAGGTGTGGCGCTTCGCGGAGACCGGGTAGGTGTCCGGGTCGTCCACCCAGCCGAGGACGGTGATCGAGTCGGCCTTGAGCTCGACCGACTGGCCCTTGCCCTGCGATTCGACGAGTTCGCCCGTGGCCTCGATGGAGCAGCCGGTGGTCAGCTTGGTGACCTCGCTCTGGTAGTTGGGCAGGTCCGCCGGGGCGACGATCTGCACATCCGCGAAGCCCGAGCCGTCGTTCAGGTTGATGAACGACAGGCCGGCCTTGGAGTCGCGTCGGGTGCGAACCCACCCTTTCAGGGTGGTTTTGGTGCCGGGCTGGGCCTTGAGAGCATCACATACACGAAGCCAGGTCATACGAACTCCTCGCGAGGCGAGAGGGGCAGGGGATCAGAAAAAGCCGCGGCCTGAGCCGAGCGGTGAGTGTACCCGTGGATACCGGGGGCGTCGCGCCGGCTGGCTCCCATACCTTGGCAGGACATTGGCCGGAATAAGTGTGCCTCCGGAGCAGTTGGATGCGGGTACAAACCCTATGAACCTGCATCAATGGCCGGTTCGTGCTGTACAGTGCTATGGAACTCTGATTCTCTCAGGCGGGCGCTGTGCGCTGAACCGCCGAAAACCGCGAGCGGACCACTGGCATGTGCCGGGGCCTCGCGGCCAGAACGAAAGGCAATGTTTTTATGAACCTGATCAAATCAACCGCCGCGGCGCTGTTTGCTGCGGGTGCCGTTATGACGGTCGCTGCTCCCGCTCTAGCTGCGGACGAGAACTGGATCAAGGACGACATGAAGGCCGCCATGGAGAAGGCCAAGGCCGAGGGCAAGGACATCCTGATCGACTTCACCGGATCAGACTGGTGCGGCTGGTGCATCCGCCTCGATAACGAGGTGTTCAGCCAGTCCGAGTTCAAAGAGAATGTCCCGAACAACTTCGTGCTCGTCGCCCTCGACTTCCCCACCGAGCGTGTGCCCCAGACCGAAGCGGTCAAGGCCCACAACCAGGAGTGGCAGCAGAAGTTCAACATCCGCGGCTTCCCCACCATCGTGCTGACCGACGCCAACGGCGAGGAATACGCCCGCACCGGCTACCGTCAGGGCGGCCCGGTTCCGTATGTCGAGCACCTGACCAAGCTCCGCGAGGGCAAGGTCAAGCGTGACGAAGCGCTCGCCGCCGCCGAAAAGGCGACCGGCATCGAGAAGGCTCAGCACCTCGACGCGGCTCTCTCCATCGAAGGCATCGTCGTTCCCAACGCCGAGCAGAAGATGGAAACCATCATCGCGATCGACGCCGACAACGCCGCCGGCCTGAAGGAGAAGTACGAAGGCCAGCTCAAGGAACTGCGTCTGCAGAACGCTCTGGCCGAGGCCGAGACCCTCGCCGGATCGGGCAAGACTCAGGAAGCCCTCGCCAAGTTCGATGAGATCGAAGCCAACTTCGAACTCAGTGTTGAGCAGTTCATGAATGTGTCGCAGATGCGGATCTACGCCCTCATGAACGCTGGCGAGAATGACGCCGCCGAGAAGGCCATCGCCAAGGCGATGACCCGTGACGGCCTCGACGATGAGCAGCGCCAGATGATCGCGGTCGCCCGCATCAACATCGTCTTCCCCACCGGTGACAACACCCGCATCCGTCAGGTCGCGATGGAAGTCATCGAGATCGCCCCGGATTCGGATCTGTCGAGTCGCCTGAAGGCGTTCGTCGACGGCCTGCCGACTGATGGCGAAGGCTGAATCGCTCTCTGATCATCCGAACAGATGAACCGCAGGCCCGGCTCCCCGCCGGGCCTGTTCTTTTTTGCCATAAGCCCGGGTCCTGCACGCCCCGCGCAGAAAAAAACCCCCGCGATGGCGAGGGTGTCCAAGAAAAGAGTTGCAGCGTCGCTCAACCGCGGGCGGGCGTGAGCAGGTCTTCCGGACGCTTGAGCAGTTCGACGATCCGGGCCAGGCAGCGGGCCGCGGCGGCGCCGTCCACCGAGCGGTGGTCGCAGGTCAGGCTCATCGGGAGCAGCTTGGCGATGCGGATCGCGCCGCGATCAGCGATCACGCCCTCGTAGACCCGGCCGACCGCGAGGATCGCGACTTCGGGATAGTTGATGATGGGTGTGGCGTACTTGCCGGCGTAGCTGCCGACATTGCTGATCGTGAAGGTCGAGCCCATCAGACGTTCACGCGGCACCGAGCGGTCTCGCGTCATGCGGGCCAGATCGGTGATCTGGCGACCCAGTTCGAGCACGCCCATGTCGTCGGCGTGCGGGATCACCGGGACGGCCAGGCCGTGCTCGGTGTCGGTCGCCATGCCGATGTGGACCCGCTTGTGGCGGATGATCTGCTCGTTCTCGTCGTCGATGTAGGCGTTGAGTTCCGGGAAGTCCTGAAGGGCCCGGCAGACCGCGCTGATCACGAAGGGCAGGAAGCTGACCTTCTCGCCGCTGGCCTTGGCCATCTGCTTGCGGGTGTGGTCGAGCTCGCTGACATCGGCGTCGTCCATGACCGAGAAGTGCACTGCGCGGTCCACGGACTCGCGCAGACGGTTGGCGATGGTCCGGCGCACGCCGCGCACCGGGATGATCGTGGAGTCGCCCTGCACATCGGGGATCAGCACCGGCGGGCGCTCCATGACCTGCTGCTGAGGCACCGTCGTGGCGAGGTTGCTGGTGTTCTTCTGGGGCTGCGGCTGCGGGGCGGGCCTTGGAGCCGGCTGCGCTGGGGCCTGCTGGGCAGCGGGTGCGGGCTTCGCGGCGGGCTGCGAGCCACCGGCCGCCGCACGCACGTCCTTCTCGGTCACGCGACCGGCGATGCCGCTGCCACTGACGCTGTCGATGTTCACACCCAGATCGCGGGCCAGACGACGCACCGCCGGGGTTGCCAGGGCCTTGCCTTCCTGAGCGCTCACCGCGCCGAGTGATCCACTCATGGTGCCGACCACTGTGCCGTCGTCCTCGCGTTCTTCTTCCTTGGCCGGGGCGGGGGCCGCGGCTGCCGGGGCAGGTGCGGGGGACTCAGAGCCGCCTTCGCTCTCGTAGGTCCACGCCGGGTTGCCCACCTTCAGGATCTCACCGACCTCGCCGAACAGTTCCTTGATCACGCCGGTACGCGGCGAGGGGACCTCGACGAGGGCCTTGTCGGTTTCCATCTCCGCCACGATGTCGTGTTCTTCGACATGATCGCCGGGCTTGACCTTCCAAGAGATCAGTTCGGCCTCGTGCACACCTTCGCCGAGGTCGGGAAGGATGAAGACATTGGGATCGGAGGAGACATGTCCGGCCATTCGAAAATCCTCTCAACGCGGCAGAAACGGGGGAACCACAGCCACCGGGAATCGGGGCTCGATCCGGCGTTCGCCGCACCTGGTCGGGGGTTTGTGCGGGTGTTCGCGAGAGTCCGATTGTAGCATGAGACGATGGCTCAGGCAGACACACAAGCCACTCCGTCCGGCGGCCCACAGCCCGTCCCCTTTGCGCCATGGGTAATCGCGGATATCGAGGAGCGCCGGCAGGCCGAGGTCGTCCGGATTCTCGGCAGTCAAACCCGGGCGTGGGCGGGCGGGATCGCGTCCTTCGATGCGCCGGGCTCATGGGTGAACCAGATCCTCAACGCTGGCTCAGCAGGCGCGGTCACCCGTGATGATGTTGAGGAGATCGCCGCCTGGTTCGAACAGCGGGGGGCCGAACCCAAGATCGTCATCACGCCCTACGCACACCCCTCACTGCGGAAGTCGCTCGGCGAGGCCGGGTTCATCCTGAACTCGATCGAAACCCTCCTCGTGGCCGACTTGTCGGCCATCAGCACTCCTCCGCCGCCACTGCCCGATGGATATTCGCTCAGGACCGTGGATAAGCAATCCGCAGCGGACATCGAGGCGTATGTCGGTTTCGCGGCTCGTATTCACTTCGGTGATGCCCCCAGCCACGCCCTGACGGATTCGCTGTACAGAGCCGTCCAAGAGCCGCGGGCGACCAACCATCTCCTGTACGACCGAGAGCAGATCGTCGGAGTCTGCGGCAGCGAACGCTTCGAAAACCTTGGCGCGCTGTGGGGGGGAGCCATCGCCCCATCGCACCGACGCCGCGGGCTGCAGCGTCTGCTGATTGAGCACAGGCTTGCCGCTTTGCGAGACCTCGGCCTGCGCTGGGCCACCATCGCCAGCGTCCCGACCATCGGCACGGAGCGCAACGCCCTGCGCGCAGGCATGAGACCGGCGTATCCACGCCTCGAACTCCACCGCCCCGGCGAGGGCCTTGTTCCAAGCCCCTGAGCATCGCCATTTCCTGTTCCGAGCAACCAGAATCGACCCACGCGGTTCAAACGCTGTCCGAGTGACCACACCGAGGAGAAGAGCATGAAGAGTTCTGTAGTCGCCGTTTTTTTCGCGTGCCTGAGTGTTTGGGCGTTGCTCGCACCCCAGGCAAAGGGCGCCGACGACTCCGTCCCGGTGCGCTTTGTGGACGCCGGTGAGGTCGTGGAGATGATCGGGAGCGCGAGCGTGCTGGACACGCGGTCTTTCGGGTCGTACCTCAAGGGGCATATCGCGGGCGCGGTGCACCTCAACGATGAGGCTCTGCGCGCTCCGGCGGGCGGGCTGCCGGTGCAGTACCTCTCCCCCGCCCAGCTCGCCCAGATCTTCGGCGATGCGGGCGTCTCGCTCGATCGGCCGGTCGTCGTGTATTCCTCCCCCGACGACCCGCTCGCGGCGACGATGACCGCCTACGCGCTCACGCAGATCGGGCATAACCAGGTCCGCATCATCAACGGCGGCTTCGAAGCGTGGGCCGCGAACCACCCGACCACGCGTGAGTTCCCCCAGATCGAACGCATCACCATCACGCCGCGCGACGCGACGCTGGCGAAGATCGCCTACGCCGACTTCTTTGAGACCATCGGCTTCAACGACCACACCTTCATCGACGCCCGACCCGAGGGCCAGTACCTCGGCGATGTCCCGATCTGGATCCGCAACGGGCACATCCCCGGCGCGCACTCGCTCGACTGGACCCTGCTCACCGATCCGCTCAACAAGCATCGCCTGAAGCCGCTGGACGAGATCGAAGCCATGCTCAGCGAACGCGGGGTCACCGATCGCGACGACATCATCGTGTACTGCGGCACCGGGCGTGAGGCCACCCTCATGATGCTCGCGATCTCCTGCGAGCTCGGCTGGTCGAGAGTGCGCCTGTACGAGGGCTCGTGGACCGAGTACTCGTCGATCGACGGATCAAAGGTCGAAGTCGGGCCGCGTATCGAGCCGAAAACCCGCGTCCACCGCGAGGGCAAACTGCTGATCTCGGCCCAGCCGACCGAAGAGACCCTCGACTGGCTCGCCGCCGAGGGTGTCAAGACCGTCATCAATCTGCGGACGAGCCGCGAGAACCGCAACAACAGCTTCGATGAGCAGCAACATGCCGAAGACCTCGGCCTGAACTTCGTGCACATCCCGATGGGCGGCGAGGACGACTACACCCCGGAGCAGGTCCGCCAGTTCGCCAAAGCGTTCCGCGAAGCAGAAGCCAAAGGCGATGTGCTCGTGCACTGCTCTTCGGGCGGGCGCGCTCGGCTGATCTGGATGGCTTACCTGATCGAAGAACTCGGCCTTGACCCCGAACAGGCCATCGCCCGGGCGAACAAACTCGGCGGGCGGCCTTGGGAGCTTGATCGACTGCTCGGCGGTTCGCTGAGCATCACGATGCAGCGGTGAGTGACGCAAGAGGTCCCAAAACGATAGCGTGCCGAGAGCAATTCTCGGCACGCATCATTCAGAAAATCAGCCCAGGCATCAATAATTCGCCGTCTCCAGAATCCCCTTGCTGATCCGCTTCGCGTCGGGCAGGTAGTCCAGTTCCAGCTTGTAGTACGGCATGACGGTGTCGAAGCCGCAGACGCGCTGGATCGGGGCCTTGAGATGCAGGAAGCACTCTTCCTGGATCGCCGTCGCCAGTTCCGCCGCCATGCTTGCGGTGCGCGGGGCCTCGCAGGCGATCACGCAGCGCCCGGTCTTCTGCACCGACGCCGCGACGGTGTCGAGGTCGTAGGGGTAGATGGTCCGCAGGTCGATCAGTTCGACCGACAGATCCTCGGGCAGGCTGTCCATCGCCTCGATGCACTGCAGCGTGGTCGCGCCCCAAGTGACGACGGTGAGGTCGGTGCCTTCCTCGACGACCTTGGCTTTGCCGATCGGAACGGTGTACTCGTCCTCGGGGACTTCCTCCCGGAACGCACGGTAGATGCGCTTGGGCTCGAAATAGATGACCGGGTCGGGGTCGCGGATCGCGCTGATGAGCAGGCCCTTCGCGTCGTAGGGCGTCGAGGGCATCACGACCTTCAGGCCCGGCGTGTGGGCGTAGATCGCTTCGGGCGAGTCCGAGTGCAGTTCGGGGGCGTGGATGCCGCCGCCGACCGGCACGCGGATGGTCAGCGGGATGGTGATCGCGCCTCGCGAGCGGGTGCGGTACCGGGCGGCGTGGTTGGTGATCTGGTCGTAGGCCGGCCCGAGGAAGCCCTCGAACTGGATCTCGGGAACCGGGCGAAGCCCGCCGACGGCCAGGCCGATCGCGGTGCCGATGATGCCCGACTCGGCCAGCGGCGTATCGACGACGCGGTGCTCGCCGAAGCGCTGCTGGAGCCCCTCGGTGACGCGGAACACGCCGCCGTTCAGCCCGACATCCTCGCCGAGGATGATCACGCGATCATCGGCTTCCATTTCCTGGGTCAACGCCAGGTTGATTGCCTGCACAAGAGTAAGGTTGGCCATCGAAGCGGTTCTCTCTGCTGTGAAGCCCGCTGGTCATCGCGGGCGGTGAGTGGGAGTGAAGTCTGTCTCAGCCGGCGGCCGCTGCTGCCGCGGCTCGCTGCTGCTCTTCGGTCAGGTTCGCCGCGGCTGTCGCCGCCTGCCACGCCGGGGAATCGGGCATCGCCACGCTGATCCGGTCCGCGACCGAGTCCGCAGACTCGCGCGTCTTGATCATCCCGCCCATGGTGCTCAGGCTCCCGATGATCTCGGTGTGGCCCTTGCGATCTGAACGGACACACTTCACATAGAGCGGATTGATCCAGTGATTCTTGTCCTTCAGGTCGGTGATTCTCACGAGCATGGTCTGGCCCTCCTCGGCGATCAGGATCGTGTGTTAAGCGTGAGAGGCGACGGGTGTGCCGCCGAGCGTCTCCTGCTGGGGGTTCTGCCCCAGTGTGGTCGTGCGGAGTGTGTCCCGCTGCTTGCGCAGCTGCTCGGGAAGAGCCGCGAAGGTGTAGTTGAAGATGTCGTCGGTGGTCGGCTTCTCGATGTTCTCGGCCTTCTTGACCACTTCGCTGACGATCTGCTTCGCGCGGGCTTCCATCTCCGCCTGCTTCTCGTCGTTCCACAGCCCCTTGTTCTCGAGGAATTTGCGGACGCGGATCAGCGGGTCGCGAGCCACCCACGCTTCGACTTCCGCCGGGTCGCGGTAGCGACGGGCGTCGTCTGCGGTCGTGTGGTCGCCGAGGCGGTAGGTGATCGCCTCAATGAAGGTCGGCTCGTTGTGCTCGATGGCGTGCTGCACGGCGTCGCGGCTGGCCTTGTACACCGCGAAGATGTCGTTGCCATCGACCTGGATCGCACGCATCCCGTACGCGCACGCCTTCTGCACCACGGTCTCCGAACCCATCTGCTTCGAGATCGGCACCGAGATCGCCCAGCGGTTGTTCTGGCAGAAGAACACCGTCGGCACCTTGAGGGCCGTCGAGAAGTTCATCGCCTCGTGGATGTCGCCTTCCGAGGTCGCCCCGTCACCGAAGTAGGTGATGGAGACTCGATCGTTCTTCTGGCCGTTCTCAATCTGGCGGTACTTCATCGCCCACGACAGGCCCACGGCGTGCAGCGGGTGCGTACCGATCGGAATCGAGATCGGCATGATGTTCACGCCCTCGGGGATCTGGTTGCCCCGCTCGTCGCCCATCCAGTGCAGCAGGATCTTCTCCATCGGCAGGCCGTTGAGGAACAGCGCGGTGTTCTCGCGGTAGCAGGGGACCAGCCACGAGCCCGGCGCGTGCTTGCGGATCGCAAAGCCCGAGCCGGCCGCCGCCGCTTCCTGCCCTTTGTTCTGCGGGTAGGTGCCCATGCGCCCGGATCGCTGCAGCTTGAAGGCGATCTCGTCGTAGTGACGCACGATCGACATCTGCTCGTACAGGAACAGCACATCCTCATCGCTCAGGGTGTCCGCGCCGAGTTCGGCGTCGAAGTTGCCGTGCTCGTCGAGGATCTGGAGGTATTCGATCTCGGTCTGGTAGGCGATCCGTTTCGGCATCGTCTGCTCTTTCATACTGATCGCGACTTGCTGCCGCGTGGGTTGATCGGTGTCGGTGTCGGGAAGCGAGTTTCCGCACCGGTCCAATGTACCGGCTGAGGCGGGAGCGGTGTCCGCTTCCGCCTCGCTGGTTGCTTCAGAAGTGGGAGGGGTGGCCTGAGCGGACTCAGGAACCGGCATCGGGATCGGCCACGGGGGTCGATCCGGCGCCGGTATTGGCCCCTTTCCCGGCGGTCATACCGCGTCCATCGAGGTCCTCGGCCCGTCCGCCGTGCTGATCGCCGGGGAACTGCTTGATCGCCGACTGGTTCGGGGTCCGGCCCGAGCCCTTGGCGACGGGGGACGATTCGGGGATGACGAAGAGATCGTTGGGCATCTCGTTGTTGAACGCGATCGCCGCCTTGGCCGCGACCCGCATGGTGTCGTCGGAGTTGCTCTTGAGCTCGCGCCACGCCTTCTGGCATTCCAGCTCGGCCATGTCGACAAAGTGCAGCGCCGCCGCCTTGTCGCGCTCGAACTCCAGTCCCTCATCGCCACGACGGATCTGCATGTCCAGCTTGCTCAGCGTGCACGCCATCGCGTGGATCCACATCGCGGCGTCCGCGACGCGGGCCTGAACCACCTGACGCTCAAGGATCTTCTCCTCGTGCATCTTGGAGGCCACCTTGAACATATGGCTGTGCTGCTGGATGAGCTTGCCCAGCGTGCTCGCCTGCTTCGAGAGCGAGGAGTGCAGCTTCGTGACGCGGGGGGCGCTCTTCTTCAGGCCCAGGTAAAGCTCGATGCCGAGCGGCAACGCCTTGGACAGCAGCTTCGTGTTCGTGCTGTTCTTGGCGATGCGCGAGAAGTTCTGCCCGAAGCTCTGGTCACCGTCCCAGACCAGTGCCTCCTTGATGCCGACCATCTGCTCGGCCAGCGCCTTGCCGCCGTAGCCGAAGATGAACGACTGCATGACCTCGTTCGCGCCCTCAACGATGATGTTGATCCGGGAGTCGCGGAAGGCCCGCTCGACTTCGTTCTCGGTCATGTACGACTCGCCGCCCATGATCTGAACCGCGTCGTTGACCGCGCGCCAGCCCATCTCGGAGCAGAAGGTCTTGCAAACCGCAGTCTCGATGCGGATGTCCTTGTCGCCGCGATCGAGGAAGCCGGTGGTCATGTACAGCATGGCGTCCATCGCGTAGGTGAGCGCACTCATCCGGGCGATCTTCTGACGAACCAAGTCGAAGTCGCCGATCGGGCGCTGGAACTGGTAACGCGTCTGCGACCACTTGATCGCCTGATTCATGCAGCGCGTCGCCGAGCCGAGCATGCCCGCAGACAGGGTGCAGCGCCCGTAGTTCAGGCAGGTCAGCGCCACATTCAGGCCCTTGCCCTCTTCGTGGAGCAGGTTGAACTTGGGAACCTTGACATCGTTGAACTTGATGCGGGCCTGCCAGGTGCCGCGGATGCCGCACTTGCTCCGGTTCTTGGAGTAGATATCGATGCCGGGCATATCCGGCGTGCAGACCAGTGCGGTCACGCGCTCCTTGCCGTTGGCGAGCTTCTGCTTGGCCATGACCGTGAACAGGCCCGAGATCGCGCCCGAGGTCGCCCACTTCTTCTCGCCGTTGAGGATGTAGTGCTCGCCATCCTCCGAAAGCTCGCAGCGGGTCACCTGACCGCCCGCGTCGCAGCCGACATCCGGCTCCGACAGGCAGAACGCGCTGACCCAGTCACCGGCGAGGTGAGGCAGCCAGACCTTCTTCTGCTCGTCGTTGCCGAAGAGCATGACGGCCTTGCAGCCGATCGACTGGTGAGCGGAAACCAGCACCGCCGTCGAGCCGCAGTACTCGCCGATCTTTTCAAGCACCCGCACATACGAGGTGATGCCCAGGCCCATCCCGCCGTATTCCTTGGGGATGGTCATGCCCATCACACCCATCGTGAACAGGCGGTCGATGACCCAGCGCGGGATCTCCTGCTCCTGGTCGATCTGGATCGCCGGGTGCTCGTTGCGCATGTACTCATCGAGTTCGGCGATCAGCTGGTCACAGCGGGCCGATTCCTCGGCGTCCTGCTGCGGGTAGGGGTGCATCAGCTCTTCGCGGTAGTTGCCCCAGAACATGTTCTGGATGTGTCCCATCTCGTCCGGATCCGGCCCGAGCAGCACTTCGGCGTCCGCGAGCATCTGGGCATCTTTCTTCGAGATACCCTTCATGTTCTTCAGATCGGCCTTGATCGATGAGTTGTTTCCGCTCATGGCGTTCTCCTGGGGGCAAACTCGGTCAGTGATCGATCGCTGACCGGAAATGTGGTGTCTGGACTCGGCGTCGGCAAGCGAGGCCGTATCTTCAAAGCGTCTTCGCAGAGGTTCAGCCGCCCGATGCGGCGGCAGTTTTCGGTTTGGCACTCTTGGCGAAGAACGCCTCAATGGCCTTCTTCGCGGGTTCGGTATGGCGGAGCCGGGTGAGCTCTTCACGCTCTTTCTCGAGCGCGGCGTCCCAGCCCGCAACCAGGCCCTTCTCCATGCACGCCACGACCGCCTTCGCGGCCTCGGTGTCGGGAAGATCCTTGCCGATAAAATTCAGCGTGGCTCGGACATGAGGCTTCACATCCTCGTTGGCGATGCAGCGGGGAGTCACCGCCGCGCTCGACATCGGAACCACCTTGGGCGTGCGGGCCAGTTCGCGGGCCCGCTCCAGAAGGTGCTCCGGCTCAACAAGTTCGCTCAGCAGGCCCTGCTCGTGGGCCTCGGTGCTGGTCATCGGCTCACCCCGAGCGGTCAGCAGGGCGGCTTTTTCGGAGTCCATGCGGGCCGGGAGCATGTTCGTGCCCCCCCAGCCCGGGCAGATCCCCAGTCCCGCCTCGGGAAGACCGATCGGGAAGGGCTTGTCCTTCTTCGCGCCGATCAGCGTGTCGCAGTGCATTGCGATCTCGAGCCCGCCACCCAGGCAGGCCCCGTTGATCGCCGCCACACTCGTGCAGGGCAGGGAAGAAATGCGGCTGTAGACCTTGGAACCGAAGGCCAAGTAGTCCTTGAGCTGGTCATCATCAAGGCCGGAGATCTCTTTCAGATCCGCTCCGGCCACGAACACCCGGGCACTCCCCGAAGCCAGCACGAAGCCGGCCGGATCAGGCACACTCTCCGACACGCTGTCGAGCGTTGCGTCGATGGATTCCAGCAACGCGCGGCTGAGCACGACGACATGAGATTCGTCGTGGGCCAGTTTCATGGTGACAACACCTGAGGGATCGACTTCGTACGGCAGCAGTGCAGCGCCCATTGGTTCTCCTGTCAGCCACCGCCGTCGGCACGCGATAGCCGGGTCAATTGTTGGAACTGGACCGCCACAATCGGGTGAAAGGCCGACAGAACGAGGCGTTCGCGGCGGTCGTCAGACCCCGCAGTATAGCAGGCCAGAAGCGATCCCGCAGAGCGCACCGTCCGCAGCGGGCCCCAACCTAGTGTCCGCAAACATGTCACCTTTCCCTTTGCGGACGAGGGCAAATCAGACCCGGATGTCGGGATTCCGAATTGTTGCTTCAGCCGTAAATCGCGCTCAACCGCTTCTGGGCTTCTTCGCCCGCGATGACCTCCGCAGACAGGTGAGCGCCCTTACGGACCAGAGCGTACAGACGCTCGTTCGCGTCACCCTGATCAATCTCGTTGAGCAGCTTCTTTGTTTGAGACAAGGCGTAGGGCCCCGCCTTCGCGAGTCCCTCGGCCACGGCCTGCACCCGATCATCCAGTTCCGCCGCCCGCACGATCTCGGTCACCAGCCCGTGCTCATAGGCCTGCAGGCCAGACATGGTTCCCCCCGCGAGCAGGATCCGCCGGGCTCGGCTGCCGCCGACCGCCGCCACCAGCCACGGCGCGACGACGGCAGGGCACACCCCGAGATCGACCTCCGGATACCCCAGCTTGGCATCCGGCGTTGTGATCGCCAGATCGCACACCGCCACCAGTCCGCACCCACCTCCAATCGCCGCCCCGTTCACCCGCCCGAGCACCACCATCGGCAGTTCGCGGATCGCGATGGTCAGTTCCGCGATGGACTGCAGGAGTCGCAGAGGCGCGCCCGGCTCCTTGAGCACCGCCTTCAGGTCCATCCCTGC
The DNA here is from genome assembly GCA_964543335.1 of uncultured Phycisphaeraceae bacterium. Classification (GTDB taxonomy): domain Bacteria; phylum Planctomycetota; class Phycisphaerae; order Phycisphaerales; family UBA1924; genus JANSXG01. The sequence goes on from CAZIXS010000007.1 coordinate 40,879, forward strand.
GCAGAACGACTTGCCCTCGCCAGTAAGTACCAGCACCGAGGGCCGCTCGCCAACCGGCATCGCCGCAAGTTGAGCCACTTTCTCGCGCAGGGCCGCGAGCAGGTCCAGCGAGAGCGCGTTCCGTTTCTCCGGTCGGTTGAGTTTCAGCGTGGCGATCGCCCCGTCGATGCTCAGCAATGCGATATCTGTATCAGTCGTGTTCGTCATAGTGGTTCGTGTCTCATTCCTGTGTGATTCACCCGCCCCAGATCGCCGCCAGCCGCTCGCGCTCCTCCGGCGAGCCAACCAGTCCCAGCGACGCGTGCAGCGCCCGGTCGATCAGGCCATCCCCATCCAGCCCCTCGATCTCCGTGAGCCACCGGCGCGTCGCCGCCATCGCATGCGGGGGTTTGCCCGCCAACTTCTGCGCCTCGATCTGCCCACGCGGCGTCACATCCTCTGGCAGATCCACGAGCATCTGCACCAGCCCCATCTCCCGGGCACGGTCCCCGTCGATCAGTTCCGGCTCCAGCAGCAGCCCACGCGTGCGCGTGCTGGCCAGCGCCTGACGCACAAACGGCGCCGACACCGACGGCGAGATGCCCATCTTCACCACCGGGTAGCCCAGCTTCAGCGCGCGATCGGCGATGACCAGATCCGCCCCGCCCAGCAGCGCGCACCCGCCCGCCACCGCGTGCCCGTGGGCCGCGATCACCACCGGTTTGCCGAGCCGTCGCATCGTTCGCACCGCCTTCGACAGCCCCGTGAGCATCGCGCCCAGCGCATCGGAGTTCTCTTTGCACAGCGTGAGGTCGAACCCGGCGCAGAACGACTTGCCCTCGCCCCGCACCAGCACCGCCCCGGCCCGATCATCGGCACCTGCCTCTTCGAGGCGATCGATGAACTCGTCGAGCATCTCGGGTGTCAGCGCATTGCGCTTCTCAGGGCGGTTCAGCACAACTTCGGCGAAGCCGTGCTTCACGCCCTCGCTGCCGCTTGCTCGCACGATCAGCTCAATCACGACCGGCTCCTTGCAAGAAGTCCCGAAGCGAACTCCGACGCCTCACGCAGCTCGTCCAGCCGCACATTGGTCGTGTAACCCGCGTTGGTGATCGTGCGCACCAGGAGTTCGGTCGAGATGTTCCCTGGAGCGCGACCGTTCTTCTCCGTCGTCGCGAACGGGCAACCGCCCAGGCCGCCCGCCGAAGCATCGAAACTCGTCACGCCCATGTCGAGCGCCGTGAGCACGCAGTCCGTCGCCGTGCCGAAGGTGTCGTGCAGGTGCAGCGTCAGCCACGCCCCGTCCACCGGCTCGATGATCGGCTGCACCGCCTCCAGCACCGCCCGGATCGTCTGCGGCGTACCCTTGCCGATCGTGTCGCCCAGATCAATCTCCCGAATGCCGAGTTCCAGCAGCTTCTGGGCCACATCCGCCACCGCCGCGGGCTTGATCGCGCCCTCGAACGGGCACTCCACGATGCAGGAGATGTACCCGCGCAGATCGAACTCTTCCTCACGGGCCTCGCCGACCAGTTCGCGGAACCGCTCGATCGTCTCAGCGATGCTCGCGTTCGTGTTTTTCTTCGAGAAGGTCTCCGAAGCGGCCGTGAACACGCTCACTTTGTCGATGACCCGCCGCCCAGCCGTCTCATTGACCGCGATCGCCTGTTCCAGCCCCTTCGCGTTGGGCACGAGCGCCGAGTACACGAGCCCATCGGGCTTCTCCTCCGCCACCGCCGCGAACACCTCCGCCGCGTCCCCCAATTGAGGCACCCACTTCGGGCTGACAAAGCTCGATACCTCCACCTCATCCAGCCCGCAGTGCGACAGCAGGTGCACGAGTTTTGCCTTGTCCGCCGCTGGGATCGTCCCGCTTTCATTCTGCAGGCCGTCCCGAGGCGAAACATCGGTGATGCGGATGTGCGGGTTCGCGGTCATAGCAGCGCATCCTAGCCCCGCGAGCCCTCCGGCGTCAGGGTCATCCCGCAACTCAGCCGAGCGCCCGAACGCATCGCTACCATCCCGTCATCATGACCGATCCGACTCGCCCATCGCGCCTTATCCTCCTCCCCGGCCTCGGTGCAGACTTCCATCTCTTCCTCCCCCAACTCAAGGCCTTCGAGGACTCCATCGTCCCCGCCTGGATCGAGCCGACCGATTCCAAGGAAGCACTCCGCCTCTACGCCGCCCGATACACCGAGCACCTCCGGCGTGAGAACCTCCTCGAGCAGCCCTTCGCCCTCGTCGGCTTCTCCTTCGGCGGCCAGATGGCCATGGAAATGGCCCGCTACCTCCTCATGCGCCGCGCCGCAGACGGTCAGGCCATCACCCTGCCCAGCGCGATCGTCCTCATCAGCAGTTGCCGTTCGCGCGAGGCCATCACGAAGAAATTCATCCGCCAGGTCAAGGTCGGCAACATGGCCCCAAAACTGCTCGTCCGCCCGGTCGCCAAACTCATCACCCCGCGCTTCGCCAAGGCCAACCGCCTTGATCAGCAGCAGACCCGCTGGCTCCGCGAAATGTCGCGAACCCTCGACCCGGCCATGCTGCAGTGGGGCGGTCGAGCCGCCGCCGAATGGAACCTCACCGCGGACGACGCCCGCGCCATCGAGCGCGAGATCCCCATCCTCCAGATCCACGGCGAAGCCGACACCATCATCCCCGACACGCTCCGTGAGGCCGACATCACCATCGCCGGGGGGCGTCACCTCATCCAGTGGACCAGCGCCGACCACGTCAACGAACGCATCGCCGACTTCCTCGGCCTGCCGACTCCGGCCTGATGGTTACTTCGGGTCCGCCCCGGACCCCGACTGCGATTCAGGCGTCTTGCCTTCTTCGAGCGCTTCCTTCTCCTCCTCGGAATCACCCGAGAATTTCAGGAACGGGATCGTCGAATCGATGTTGTTGATCGTCTTGCGCAGCGAGGTGAGCGATTCGCTGACCCGCGCCAACTCCGCGTCGATGGTGGCCAGCCGTTCCCCGATCGGGCCGAGTTTCTCATCGATCGCCGCGAGTTTCGCGTTGATCGAGTCCAGAACCTCGAGCTGCTTCTGCAGATCCGTGAGCTGCTGGTTGGTCTGGTCCACAAGCTGGAACGACTCATCGATTCCCGCGAGCTGCTCGTTGGCTAAAACCAACTCGTCCCGGATCTCCCACACGATGCACCCGGGCATGCACGCCCAGCCCATCAGCAGCACACCAATTCCGATCACACGCTTCATGTCTCTCTCCTGTTCCAATGTACGAACGGCTCGGCGGGGCAATCGCGTTCCACTCAGACCTGCAAAACGCCCGTCTTGAACTCGCGGCTGTAATCCCAGTTCTGCGTCATTTCGAGCGCCGCGATCAGTTCCTCGCGCGTCCGGTGCGGCTCGATGATCCGGTCCAGCCACCCCCTCGCCGCCCCGTGCCGGATGTCCTGCTGCTCGTTGTAACTATCCGCCACGCCCTTCAGGATCGCCTGCTTGGTGTCCTCGTCGATCGTCTCGCCCTTGCGCTGGCGGCTGCGCTCCTCGATCATCGCGAGAACGCCCGTCGCCTGGGCCGAGCCCATCACCGCGCACTTGCTGCCCGGCCACGCCAGCGAGATGAACGGGTCGAACGCGCGCCCGCACATCGCGTAGTTCCCCGCGCCATAACTCGCGTTCAAAATCACCACGATCTTCGGCACGATGCAGTTGCTCATCGCGTTCACCATCTTCGCCCCCGAGCGGATGATGCCCTGCTGTTCCGAATCCCGCCCGACCATGAACCCCGTCGTGTCGTGCAGGAACACGATCGGGATCTTCCGCTGGTTGCAGTCCATGATGAACCGAGCAGCCTTATCGGCCGACTCGTCGTAGATCACGCCCGGCATGTTCACCGAGTGCGTTGGCCCGCCCTTGCCGCCGTGCGCCTGTCCGCCCATCACACGCTTGGTCACCATCTTCTGGTTCGCGACGATCCCGACCGATCGTCCGTCGATCGATGCGTAGCCGCATACGATCGAAGCACCGTACTCGCCCTTGTATTCGTCAAAGCTCTCCGCATCGACCACGCATTCGAGCACCTCTCGCACATCGTATTGACCGCTCGGGTTGAACGCCGAGTAGATCTCACCCGCTTCGCGCGATGGTGCGGTCCCACCCTCGCGCGCGACCACCCTCCCCATACCGTCGTGCTTCTTCACCAGCGACCTGAGTCGCTTGATACACGACTCATCGTCCTTCTCCTTGAAGTCGATCGTTCCGCTGATCGCCGCGTGCATCGACGCTCCACCGAGGTCCTCATCGCTGACCTCCTGCCCGATCGCCGCCTTCACCAGCGCCGGCCCCGCCAGGTACAGCCCCGATCCCTCGGTCATCAGCAGCGTGTCGCACAAGACCGGCAGGTACCCGCCGCCCGCGACGCAGAACCCCATGATCGCCGCGATCTGCGGAATCCCCTCCGCGCTGATCACCGCGTTGTTCCGGAAGATCCGCCCGAAGTCGTCCGTATCCGGGAAAACATCCTCCTGCAGCGGCAGGTACACGCCCGCCGAGTCCACCAGATACACCAGGGGCATCCGCGCCATGTGCGCCATGTTCTGCGCCCGGATGATCTTCTTGCAGGTCATCGGGAAGAACGCGCCCGCCTTCACCGTCGCGTCATTGGCGATGATCATGTGCCGAACCCCATGCACCGACCCGATCCCGGTCACCACACCAGCGCCCGGAGCGCCGCCCGCTTCTTGATACATGTTGTACGCCGACCACAGTCCGAGCTCCTGAAACCCGGTGCCGGGATCAATCAGCAGATCAATCCGCTCCCGCGCCGTCAGCCGCTTCTTCTCGTGCTGACGCTCGATCGCCTTCAGCCCGCCCCCGAGCCGGATCTCCTTCTCGATCTGCTGAAACTCCTCGTTGATCGCGCGCAGCGGGTTGATGGTCTCGGTGCTCGGCATCGGCTCTCGGCTCCTCTGGGGTCTGCTTCAGGTCCCGCAAAGCGGTTCTTTCCGGGCCCGGCAGTGTATCGGCCTGCGCCCAACCAGTCCGGATGTCCCTCCCCATCGCGCCGAACCGGAATAACCGGCCCGTTTCCCCCAAATTCCTGCTCGGATCCCTTGTTCTCCGGGCCGCGGAATCTGACCGTTTCAAAGTCTGCCAGGAATGCCAACGCTCCCGACCGGGCTTCGCAGGGCATTACCAACCAGGGTCAGCACAGGGAGGGCCATCACCATGAAACGCTCGCAAGCACTCGCCATCGCATCCGCCGCCGTCGCAGGCATGAACTCCATTGCCTCAGCCGGCATCATGGAGAACTCTGAGTACAAGGTCGAACAGCCGTCCAACATCGAGATCTCCTTCGTCTCGGCAAGCAACGACTGGAACGGATCGCTCTACTTCAGCGGCTACGAACTCGGCGGCATCATGCACCGCGCCGAAAACTCCGACCAATACGCTCTGGGCAGCTACCTGTTCGACAACTTCGGCACCGACACCGGCTATACCATGGATCTGGGCCAGTTCGACACCGGTTCCATCCTGCATTTCTCCTTCTTGGTCTATCGCGGCAACAAAGACGCTGGCATCGTGGGCTACACACTGCAGACCGAATCTCCTGACGACCTCAGCCGGTTTTCCTTCGCGGAGATCAATCCGATCGCAGACTCCATCCGCACCACGAGCCTCAGCATCGCAGCAGCCGATGGCTTCCGTGGCGATCTGCAGGTCAACGTCGTCGCCCGCGTCATCCCCTCACCCGGCGCCACCGGCATGCTCTGGCTGGCCGCCGGCTTCTGTGTCGCTCGTCGTCGGCGACTGATCTGACCCTCGCTCTCAACAGTGCCAAACCATCGCACGCCGCGGGGACGGACTCCCGCGGCGTTCGCCTGCGCTCACTCCGCCCGAACCACCACGAGCGTGATGTCATCGGTCTGCGCTTCTGACCCGCGAAACGCCGCAACCGCCGCGATCACCGCATCGCACACCGCCTGGGCCGATTCGCCGCGCATCGACAGCAGCAGCTCCCTCAGCCGCTGCTTGCCGTACATCTCGCCCGCCTCGTTCCGGGCTTCCCATATCCCGTCCGTTCCCACCACCAGCATGTGTCCCGGCTCCAGAGACGCCCGGTGGGCGGAGAACCGCCACGACGGCTGAACGCCCAGCGGGATGTCACCGATGGAATCGTCCTCCTCGATGCCCTCCGGGCCGACGATCATCGGCGCATCGTGTCCCGCGCTCACCCACTCGAACTCCGCGCCCCCGCCCTCACGCCCCTTGAACACGGTCAGGTTCATCGTCATGAACCGTCCGTCACCCGTGTCCGCCACGAGGTCATCGTTCAGCGCGTTCACCAGTTCGTCCAAAGGCATGTCGTCGTCGATCCTGCTCCGCAGCATCGCCCGCGCCGTGGTCATCAGCAGCGCCGAGGCGATCCCGTGTCCGGTCACATCCCCGATGACCACCGCGATCCCATCATTCGCATCCCCGAGCGCGATGTAGTCGTAGTAATCCCCGCCGGTCTCGTCGCAGTACTCGCTCAGGCCCGCGATATCCAGCCCGGTGACCCGAGGCGTCGCCTGGGGAAGCAGCTGCTGCTGCACATCCTTGGCCAGTTGCAGCGATTGCCGCAAAGACATGCGGTCGCGCAGCTGCGGCAGCATCTCGTTGAACGAGTGCGCGAGCTGCCCAAGCTCGTCATTCCCCTCAACATCCACCGTCGTATCCAGATCACCACCCGCCACCCGCTTCGCCGCCGCCGACAACGCGTTCACAGGCCGAGTCAGCCGCTTCGACAGGATCAGCGCCGCGAACACCACCAGAGCCACCGCGAACACCAGCAGACCCAGATTGGTCGTCAGCTGCGTCGCGATCTGCTGCTCAAAGCTCGCACGGATCTGGTTCGGAATCGCGTTGAACGCCTCCGACGGCACCAGCAGGATCATCGCCGTCAGATCGTCATCGCCCTCGAACCGGAACGGGGTGTACGAGCACAGGTACGGCTTCCCATCGATCGAGCAGTCGATGATCGCCCGCCTTCCCGCACGAACCGCTTCCCCCAGCCCTTCGATATGCGCCGGATCATCGAACCGCAGCGTGGCCGTTTCCGGCTGCGCCGTCCAGTTCAGGCCCTGAGCAGTCTGGTTCCGCTCGGCCAGGATCATCACCGAGCCCTCATCGGGCATCGACCCGCCGCTCCATCCGATGATGTGCTGGAACGCTTCGCGGTCCTGCTCCACAATCACCGCGATCAGCGCCCGCGCTTCCGATGCCCAAGGCAGCGCATCGGGCACCCCGCTCAGCACATCCGAGATCCGCACATCAACCGCCGAAACACCGAGCAGACGCCCATCGCTTCCCACGATCGGCATCGACGCGGTGATGATCAGTTGCTGCGTGGTCACATCGATCAGCGGCGGTCCCCACACCGGCTGCTGGCGAGCCGGGTCATCTCGGAACACGCGCTCCGCGACCCTGTACCAACTCCGCGAACGCGGATCAAAGCCATCCGGGTACCCGCCGTGCCCGGGAAACTTCGCGTGCACCCCATCCACCGTCGACACATACTGGCCGTACAGCAGCACCGGCCGGTCCGCCGAGGCCGCTCGGTACATCGCATCCAGTTGCGACAGTCGGTTCGCCGTCGCGACCTGCTCCGCCAAGTCGCCACCCGAGCGCAGCAGCATCGACTGATGCTCCATCGATACCCGCTGCACCCGTTGCTGGCTGTCCACGCTCGTCGTGGCGCGATCCACCAGACCCGGCACCGCACGAGTTCCCCGGTCGAAGTCCTCACGGGAGTCGTACCACACCGCGTCTTCGGGGACCGGGCCCTCCAGCGCCTGCCTCGCCGCGGCCGTCTGGACCTGCAGCAGCCGCTTGATCTCCGACGCTCGCGTCCGAACCGTTTCCGTCAGCGACCCCGCGATCACCGAGAGCTGCTCCCGCTCGTCCTGGATCAACCGGCGCTGGGTCTGTTCCGAAAGCTCCTCACCCAGCCCGCGCATGGTCTGCCGCCCGACGACAGCCGCCACCAGCACCGGCACAATGGCCGTGATCACCAGCAGAACCAGAAGCTTCGCGCGAATGCCCATGCAGCGCAATGTACGCGAGGAGGTCCGGGTCGTGGAGCAGATTTAGCCCCATCCATCCTGTCCACATCGTCTGTGAACACACTCCCTCAGGGCCTTGTCGGTACCATTTTCCCGTGCTCAAACACCGCCTCATGTTCGGACCGGTCCTGATCGCACTCCTCATCGGAGTGGTCTGGCTCGATGTCGTCTTGGAAAACGCCACCGGCTTCGCTGGCCTCCTGATCCTGCCGATCCTCGCCCTCGCGGCACTCGGAGCCGTGCAGGAGATCGCCCCCATCATGCGGTCGCTGCACGCCCAGGCCTCACGCCGCCTCCTGTCCCTCTGCGCGCTCATCGGCCTCGCCTCCTGCACCCTCATCCCCCAGTCCTACTCCCCCCAGACCAGCGTCGCCATCGTCGCGACAGCGGGGGGGCTGGCCATGTTCCTCTCCCTGCTCTTCTACACCCGCCACAAGTCCACGCAGGGCGTCGTGCTCGCGACCGGCGTGGCCCTGATCTGCTTCGTCTACCTCGGGCTCATGATGGGCTTCCTCTTCCTCATCCGCCGGGACTTCGGTGCGTGGGAACTGCTCGCCACCCTCCTCGTCACCAAGAGCTACGACATCGGCGCGTTCGCCGTCGGCTCCGCCATCGGCAAGCACAAACTCATCCCCTGGCTCAGCCCCGGCAAAACCTGGGAAGGCCTACTCGGCGGGATGCTCCTCTCAACCCTTGTGGCCGTCTGCGCCCTGCTCATCGGACGCCAGATCGCTGGCGAGCAGGACACCCTCAGACCGCTTCTGCAGATCGAACTCTGGCAGGCCGCCCTCATCGGCGCCGGCCTCGGTCTCGTCGGCCAGGCCGGAGATCTCATCGCCTCGGTTTTCAAGCGCGACGCCGGTGTGAAGGACTATTCAGGCCTTCTGCCCGGTTTTGGCGGGATCATGGATGTCCTGGATTCTCCGTTGCTCGTCGCTCCAGTCGCCTTCTGGGTCTTCCTCGCTGTCACCGTGGCCTGAACATCGCCGAACAGCCGCAGTCTGAGCCCCACAAGCCAAAGTCGATGCTATACTTAAGGCACGAGGCAGCTTGAGGAGATCTTTATGGGCGTAACGACCGTGCTTTTGAAACTCTACCGCGTGGATCAACGGCTCCACGGACTCCGCTCCCGGCTGCGTTCCGCCGAGATCTACCTCAAAGCACAGGATCGAAAGCTCGCTGAAATCGAAGACAAGGCCAAGTCCCTCAAGGCTCAGGTCCGTCAGCTCGAAGCGACCGCCCACAACGACGAATCCGAGACCAAAGGCATCGACGAACGCATCGCCATGCTCCGCGAGCGGATGAACAACGCCAAGACCAGCAAGGAGCACTCCGCCCTGCTGGTCGAGATCAACACCCTCAAGGCCGACAAGTCCCTCATCGAAGATCGCGCTCTGGGATCCCTCAGCACCCTCGACACCCTCCGCGAGCAGCTCAAGGCCCTCGAGGCCGAGAAGGAAGCCGTCGAGAAGGTCCGAACCGTCGCCCAGAACGAGCGCGACGCCCGCGAGGCCGAGATCAAGGATCAACTCGACGCCCTCGAGAAAGAACGCGAACCCGTTCTCGCTGATGTCCCGGCTTCCGCGCTCACCATCTACAACGACCGCATGGAACGCAACGACATCGAAGATGTCATGTCCGCCGTTGTCGAAGTCGATCGACGCAACATGGAGTACACCTGTGAGGTGTCCAACACCATGCTCCCCGTCGAACTCGTCAACCGACTGCTCGCCCGCTCCGAACTCGTGCAGTGCCCGACCAGCGGCGCGATCCTCTACATGCCCGACGAGCTCCGCGAGTCGATGGAATCCGCCGCCGAAAAGCGCCGCAAAAAGCGCGAAGTCAGCGTCTGACCCGGTCAGCAGGTTTCAAGACATCATCCAGTTCAGTCCGCGACCGCCGAGATCAGGAGATACCCGGCGTAACGCTGCTCCACGCCCCGGTTCGGCAGCGGAATGATCTGGATGTACTTCACCCGCACATCTTCCAGCTCCTCACCCTGGCCCAGCCCCATCCGCTCAGACAGCGTCGCCTCACCGCGCTGCAGCACCGCGCTCCGGGCCGTGCCGAAGTCGTCGCCCAACGCTTCCACGCATAGCCATACCCGCCCATTGTCCCGACGCACGCCGTCGAACCACCAGTCCGGCCGACTGTCGTCGCGTGGCTGCGGTTCCGCAGCCTCCTCCACCACGGGAGCCTCCGGAATCAGCGGGGCCTCCACCCGGTTCACCGCCTCCGGCTCATCAGCAGGTTCCTCAAGCCCGGGAGTCACGCCCGGTTCTGCACCCTCATCGTCGATCGGCAGTCCCGCCGGGGGACGCTCGGACATCCCCTGCAAGTAGACCGCCAGCGCCAGCACTTCGCGCGGATACAGCGACTTCTCGTAACTCGGCATCATTCCCGGCTGGTAACCCGCCGCGATCAGCGAATCCGGACGCATCAGCGCGACATTGATGTAATCAAGGTCCATCAGCACCGGCCGCCTGCCCTCCACCTGACGCATCGTCCCGAACGCATCGATCAGGTCCGGACCCATGAGCTCGCCAACGCCCGGGCCGTGGCACTCGATGCACCCGCGCGTCCGGTAGAGCCGCGCTCCCAGTTCATCCAGTGGAAGCCCCTCCGCAGGTCCGAAGGTGCGCACCGCCGCTTGAATGCTCGCGTCGGCGATCTCGCGCAGCCGCACCGCCGTCGCCGCGTCCACCGCAACAACTGAGCCGGTTTCCACTTCGGGTTGCTCCGGCGACGGCTCCACGCTTTTCCCGCCCGAAGAGCAGGCCCCACCCAGAGCCACGACACACAGCCCAACTCCTGCGACCATCCGCAGCCCCAGTCCCCGGTTCATCCCTTGCCCCCTCGCCCGTTCTGCTTCGGTTCTTTGGGCCCCTCGCCCGACGACGCATCGAACAGCGCCTGCTGGTTCGGCACATCGCGCACCCGCTGGTTCATCTCCTCAAGCTGCTTGAGGATGTCACCCACATTGCGGAACTGGTAATACTCGCTCGCAAACCGCACATACGCGATCTCGTCCACATCCTTCAGCCGCTGCGCCACCATTTCCCCGATCTCGCGGCTCTCAACCTCCCGGTCAAAGGTCCGGTGCACCAGGTCCTCGACCTCTTCAGCGATCTTCAGTTTCTCTTCCTCAGGCACCGGACGCTTGCCGCAGGCCACCGCGATGCCACGAAGGATGTTGTCGCGGCTGAAAGGCACCCGCGACCCATCCCGCTTGATCACCATCAGCCGCGTCGTCTCCTCGACCCGCTCATAGGTCGTGAACCGCTTCCCGCACCCCAGGCACTGACGCCGACGGCGGATCACCCGCCCGGCCTCGCTGGCGCGGCTGTCGATGACCTTGTCGTCATTGGAACTGCAATAGGGGCAGATCATCGTGGCTACACCATCGGTAGGGGGAGTGGGGCGTGTCCACTATATATGGAGAGCCCCGCCCGGTGTTCCCCGATCGCCAGAACCGGCCCCCTCCCGCGAATGTTCCAGATAACTCCCTTGCCTGCCCTCACTGCCGGGGGTACCCTGTAACTCGTGGCGAACACTCGCCATACGGAGTGATCGATCGATGTCCACACGCCCGCAAGACTTGCCGATACCTTCTGCAGCAGACCGCTGCGAAGGTGGCGCTGCGTCTCGCGGGAAGGCCGATCTGGCGGCACACGCCGCCCGAATCTCACGATGATCGCTCGCCCACCCGCCAACCAAACCGTCAACCACCGGCTCAGCGCGGATCGCTGAACCGAGTCCCCTGTTCTCCCGGCGTGTCCAGCCGGGACCGTCCACATAAGGAGCACAGACATCTCTAGGCGTTTCTACAGGGCTACCGGCCCGGTGCGCAAGACGCGCATGAACCACGAGATCCGGATCTCACCGATCCGTCTGATCAACGAAAACAACGAGCAGGTCGGGATCGTCGATACCCGCGATGCTCTCCGCATGGCCGAAGAGTCTGGGCTCGATCTCGTGGAGATCCAGGCCGACTCGCGCCCGCCCCTCTGCAAAATCATGGACTACGGCAAGTACCAGTACGAGCAGTCCAAGAAGGGCAAGGGCGGTTCGTCCGGCAAAACCCAGGAAATCAAGGAAGTCCGCCTCGGACGCTCCGCCAAGATCGATGATCACGATGTCAAGATCCGCGTCGAGCAGGCCCGCCGATTCCTCATGGACGGCGACAAGGTCATCTTCATCCAGCGCTTCCGCGGCCGCGAGATGGCCCACCAGGACATCGGCATGGACCGCCTTCAGGGCATCATCGATGACCTCTCCGACATCGCCAAGGTCGAGATGCCCCCGCGCTCCCAAGGCCGCCAGATCTCCATGATGCTCACCCCCGAAAAACAGAAGGTCGAGGCCGTCAAGCGCGAACTCGCCAAGCAGAAGGCCCGCGAGGAAGCCGCCAAAGAGGCCGAGAAGGAAGCAGGCAAAGCCAAGGCCGAAGAGAAGCAGGCCGAGCGCGAAGCCGAAACCGGAGAAACCGAAAAGCTCAAGGGCGGCAAGAAGGCCAAGTCCAAAGGCGACAACCGCAAGAAGATCTCCGACGACCCGCTCGCCGGCCTCATCGAGGTCTCGTCCGATATCGATGAGGACATGATCGTCCTCCGCACCGATCGCGACGACTGAGCCCCACCGAATCTCACGCAATTCACTCGCCGACCGGCAATCCGCCGGTCGGTTTTTCGTTCAGCCTTCGTGGCCTTCGCGCCCATTTTTCGTGTTTTCGACGCAAATCCCATCCAAACTCTGACCGGAGTCGAAACCACGGGCATCTCATTCGGAACAAAGTCTCCGTTCGAGCATCCCACAGGTATCGAGCACCGAGCCGCTTGGCCGATACACCCCATTCCAGCGAACACTCGCCAATCCAAGAACGCCCGACCATGCCCCGCATCGCACTCATCTCCGACATCCACGCCAACCTCGAAGCGTTCGACGCGGTCCTCCGCGACATCGCCTCGGCGGCGGTGGATCAGATCGTGTGCCTCGGCGACATCGTCGGTTACGGGCCCGACCCCGTCCGCTGCGTCGAACTCGCCTTCACCGTCTGCGACAAGATCATCCTCGGCAACCACGACGAAGCCGTCGTCAACGAGGCTATGTCCCGACGCTTCAACCAGCGAGCCCAGATCTCCATCGAGATCACCCGCCAGCTCCTGCCCGAAGACCATG
>CAZIXS010000008.1:0-22735 GCA_964543335.1 uncultured Phycisphaeraceae bacterium
TGCCTCGAGAGCGTGGCGGCAGGCTGGATCGGTCGGCGGCGGCGGGGTGGATCATCGTCGTATTCTCAGGCGGAAGAGGGGATCTGCAAAGGGCGTGGAGAGTCACATTGTAGTTTCAAATGTTTTTGAAATCAATGCTCAATCACCCTCGCCCGATCGGCCAGTCCAGTGGAGCATGGGTATTTACGCCGCCTGACCGCCCGACCTCGCGGGTTATGCCGCCTGGCTCGGCATGGGCGATTGCTCCGCCCCGGAACATGGCTGGATCGCGGCGGTGAACGGGTCGATGCCCGAGATGAGACGCCCTCGGCTTTCAGAAAGGACCATCGCCGGTGAACTGGCCCTCTGCGACGCCCAAGCCCCATATCTCGGCTGCGCTGCAGCACCTGCGGTTCGGCATCGCCGTATCCGCGATGGTGCTCGCGCTGTGCCTGGTCGGGCAGGTGCTCGTCTGGAGCTTCGTCCATTTCACCGAGGTCCGCGTGACCCAACTTGAGAACGAGAATCAGCAGCCGAGCTTCGATGTCGTGCGTCGGGCCCAGCCCTCCACGAACACGGTCGGAACCATCTCGGGCGTTTCCAAGGGAGCGGCGGTCGGTGCCTCCGGAAACCGCGAGCAACCGGTTCGCCCCGCCACAGAAACCCCAGTCCCAGCACAGGCCTCACCCGAGCAGGGCGTGGACCCGAACCTTGTCGAGAGCGCCTCGGACCGCAAGCTGCGTCACGCCGCGGCGATCGTGCAGACCGCCGGGGTGATCTCCGCGGTCATCCTGCTGGTCCTGATGTTCCAGGGGGTGGTCATCGCCGGGGGCGGTGCGGTTCCGGGCGTTGAGATGGCGGTCACGGCGACGAGCTGGGCCCTGCTGATCGCGCTGGTGAGCATTCCGCTGGGCAATTTCCTGCCGGCCACGCCGTTTCAGGGCGTGTTCTCTTCCTATGACACCATCGTGAGTTCGAGCGAGGCCTACCGACTGAACCGTGACGGTGCGCCGGGTGTGTTCGGGCTGTACGGCATGCATGTCGTGCTGCCGATCCTCCTGCTGATCGGTCTGGTGGCCTCGGTGCTGCGCTTCCGGGCCGGCATCGAGCGAGGCGTGATCGCGACCAGCGTCAGCGAAGCGCACGAGCGCCTGGAGCGCGAGATCCGCTCGCGCAAGAACCTGGGCGAGATGGCCAGTTCCAGAGCGATGGGCGCGCTCAACGCCACCGTCGCTGACCCGCTGACCGGTATGCCCGTCATGGAAACCGAGACGGTCATGCAGCATCCCTCGTCATCCTCGACGCCGGGCACGCAGGCCAGGCCGATCCTCGACCCGACCCACGGCAGCTACGGGCGACCGCTGTAATACAGTCCTTGCTCTCCCATCAGAGCCCGCTCAGGGCCCGCTCGATCCGGTCCAGCACCGCATCGAGGTCCGACAGCGACTCGCTGAGTTGGCGAGCATCCCCCGCTTCCATTTCGTAGCGCACTCCGGGAAGAGCCCACGAGGCGTAGCCGGAGGTGGCATCGGGTCCGACGAAGCGGTTGCGCAGCCAGAGCCGGTCGCGCAGACCGGAAACCGGCGTCCACGCCAGGTCCACCCCGCGCGTCTGGGCGTTGGTGCGACGAACATCGATGATCCCGTTCTCAAGGGTGAGGACTGTGCGACTGGCACGGTTCTCCAGACCACGCCCGACCCGCTCCAGTCGTTCCTGAATCTGCTCAGCCTGACCGAGCGGGCGATCCGGAAGACGGTTCTTCAGGCCATCGATCGCGGTGGAGGCCTCGTCCAGCACCCGGTGCGGTTCGGCGGGCAAGAGATCGGCGTTGGCCAGTCGCGAGGCAATCACCCCGGCCATGCGGGCCACCATGAGCGCGGGTTCGTAGTCCTCGCCGACGATCTGGCGGTACCAGGTCAGGGTGTCATAGAGCGAGTGGTACGACACGCCCTGCGAGCCGGAGGCACCCACCGAGATCGACGGGATGCCGGCGTGGCACAGGAAGCCGACATGGTCGGAGCCACCGCCGAGCGTGCCGATCCGGGGTTCGATCGCGTCGCGACCCGAGCGCGAGAGCCAGAGGTCGAACACTGACAACTCCGCATCGCGCGCCTGGGGCACCACCTTTGCGGCATCGGCGATCAGGCCCTTGAAGCCGGGCCAGCTCGAAGCGTTGAAGTACGGCCCCATCGCCGACATATCAAGGTTGATGTAGGCCACGCAGCCTTCGGCGGAGCCGGGCTTGCCGCGCAGGGTCTCGATGTTGGCCTCGACCCACTCGGCAGAGCCAATGATGCCGTACTCCTCGGCGCCCCACGCCGCGAAGACGATGGTCCGCTGAGGCCTCCAGCCGTCGGATGCCATTTGCGCCATGACCCGCGCGAGATCCATCACGCAGATCATCCCCGCCAAGGGGTCCGATGCGCCGTGCACCCACGCGTCGTGGTGCCCGCCGATGACAATGAACTCATCCGGCCAGCGTTCGCCCTCGATCCGCCCGATAACATTGGCGGTCGGGTACAGCCCGCGCTTCTGCTCAACCTCGAGTCGCACCCGCAGTTGCGGCCCACCGGTGAGCCGGTACACCGTATCCACCCCGCCCTGCCAGAGTTCGTCGGGGACCTCGTCACCGCTCATTCGGGTGAGGATTTCAGCCGCAGCCCCGTAGCCGATCGGCTGCACGGGAATCCGTGGCAGCGCGACCTCCTCGGGATCCAGACGCAGCGCGGGATCGAGGTCGGGCGTTGAGGCGATGAACGGTGTGAGCGGATCGCCGAAGTAGTCCAGCGTCAGGATCGAACCGCTCTGGATGTAGTGCTCATTGGCGTAACCGCCCTCCGGGTACACCGGTCCACGCAGATGACCGGAGTCTTTGGGGTCGGTGAAGATGATCAGCCCCGCGGCCCCGGCTTCCTCGGCGTACTTGGCTTTGTAACCTCGATAGTTCCCGCCGAAACGAGCGATGACGATCTTGCCCTCGCAGGACACCCCGAGTTCGGCCAGCTTGGCGAAGTCTTCCTTGCGACCGTAATTGGCGTAAACGACTTCGCCCTCCGCGACACCGGATCCGGAGTAGGCGTTCCACCCGAGGGCGTAGTCCTGTTGCTGGGTGAACCAATCTTCTTCCAGGACGGGCTCCCGGACCGAGAGCTCCATCGGCTGCTCGAGCCCTTCGCCGGAAACGATCGCCAACGAGGCATCGACCGGCTCGCTCAGGTAGAGCTCCAGTTCCTGGAGTTCGACCTCAAGGCCCAATCGCTTCCACTGATTGGTGATGATCTGGATGACGCGCCGATCCCCGGCTGTTCCAGCGCGGTGGGGATGAGAGGCCAGCAGCTCGTGCCATCGCCCGATGGAGCCGGGGTTCAGCCGCTCGATCAGCATGTCCTCGTATTGCGACTGCCGCTCGCGCTGATCCGCCGCGAAGTACTGCAGCCCGTCGCGGATGGGCGCTTCGGGCGCAGGATCCTGCGCCGAGGTGGCCAGAAACGGGGCGGCGAGAACTGCGAAAGCGATGGCTTGTTTCATGTTCGGTCCCTTCTCCGCCCAGCATAGCCGTGCGACGGGGTGGAGGTCAGCGGTATGATCCCGATCCCCCACTCCCTGTTCGACCGTGCCCCACCGGAAGGAAGGCCACACCATGCTGCGAGTCAACCCGTTTCACGCCCTTCGTCCGACCCCCGAACTCGCTTCGGAAGTGGCCTCGGTTCCCTACGATGTGTGCGACCGGGATGAAGCGGTGAAACTGGCCGAGGGCAAACCCCGCTCGTTTCTGCATGTCGTCCGCCCCGACATCGACCTCCCCGCCGACTGCGATCCCTACGCGGATGTGATCTACGAGACCGCCAAGGCGAACTTCCAGAAGCTGATCGATGATGAGGTGCTGATCCGCGAGGAGCAGCCCAAGCTCTATTTGTATCGCCAGGAGATGACCCTCGCGCCGGAACTCGGCGGTCGCGTGCTCGCGCAGACCGGCGTGGTCGGCTGCTGCCACATCGACGACTACAACAACAACACCATCAAGAAGCACGAGAAGACCCGCCAGGACAAGGAAGACGACCGCACCCGCCATGTGCTGACGCTCAACGCCAACGCCGGACCGGTCTTCCTGCTGCACAAGCACGAGCCGACCATCGCCCAGCTCATCGCAGAGGGCGTGAAGCAGGAGCCGCTCTACGACTTCACCGCCGTCGATGGCGTGCGCCACACCGTCTGGCTGATCGAGGATCCGCAGCCCTATGTGAACGCCTACAAGAATCTCGACGCTGCGTACGTCGCCGACGGCCACCACCGCTCCGCATCCGCGGCTCGCGCCGGTGCTGAGCGCCGCAAGGCCAACCCGAACCACACCGGCAACGAAGAGTACAACTGGTTCCTCAGTGTGCTGTTCCCCGCCGACGAACTGAACATCCTGCCCTATAACCGCTATGTGAAGGACCTCAACGGTCTCACGCCAGAGCAGCTCATCAACAAGATCAGCGCCATCGCCCAAGTGGAAAAGGACATCGACCCGCAGCCGCGCACCACCGGATGCTTCGGCATGTACCTCGACGGCCAGTGGTACTCCATCACCCTGCCCGCCCAGTCCATCCCCAGTGCCGCCCAAGACCCCATCGGCAACCTTGATTACGTGCTGCTCTACGACCGCATCCTCGCCCCCATGCTCGGCATCGGCGAGATCCGCACCGACAAACGCATCGACTTCGTCGGCGGAATCCGCGGCACCAAGGCCCTCGAGAAGCGCGTGAATCAGGGCGGCGGCGTCGCTTTCGCGATGCACCCGGTCACGATCCGTCAGCTCACCGCCGTCGCCGATGCCGGCGAGATCATGCCGCCCAAGAGCACCTGGTTCGAACCCAAGCTCCGCAGCGGCCTGCTGGTGCACACCCTTGACTAATCCGCTCGACACACCGATTTCCACCGAACTCCAGAGCACACCGACCTGGACCGGGCGCGTCAACGAGTTCTTCTCGGGTCTGATGAGCGCTGGAATATCGGGCAATGTCATCGCGACGATTGCGCTCATCGGCGTCATCGTGCTGCTCAGATGGCTCATCGTTCGATCCATCGTCGAGTCCGATCGCGTCCCGTCCGAGCATCGCCGAAGACTGCTGGCCTCGGTGCGCAACCTGATGATCGGCCTGCTGCTGATCGGCGTGATCCTCATCTGGGGAAACGAGATCAAGGCCGTTGCCATTTCTGTCTTGGCCGTCGCCGCGGCGATCGTGCTCGCCACCAAAGAACTCATCATGTGCGTCAGCGGATCACTGCTTCGCACCGGCTCGCACGCATTCAAAATCGGCGATCGCATCGAGGTGAACGGCATTCGCGGCGATGTCTTCGACACCACCCTGCTGACCACCACGATCTTCGAAGTCGGACCGGGCCCCAACGCTCACCAGTCCACCGGACGCACGATCCAGCTACCCAACAGCATGTTCCTCTCACAACCGGTCATTAACGAGACCGCTACGGAGCACTATGTGCTGCACTCGCTGGTGATTCCGCTCAAGATCACCGAGGATATCGCGGCTGCCGAACACGCGCTGATCACCGCCGCCCGGGCCGAGTGCGGTGGCTTCCTGGATACCGCCCGGAAGAACATGGAGCAGATCGGCAAGAGCCAGGGCATCGAGGCGCTCTCCGTCGAGCCGCGCATCTCCATCCACCTGCCCGAGCCGGAGCGGGTGAACCTGATGCTCCGCTTCCCGGTCCCCGCGCAGCGCAAAGGTCGCGTCGAACAGGCGATCCTGCGTCGATACATCGCCACACGCCCGAGACCGGCCGTGCCCGCCGAGGCCCAGAGCCCCTCCACACAGACTGGTTCATCGCAAAACCCCGGCCATCCAGGCTGAAAGGTCTTGCCATCCGGGGCCCGCTCAGCGGGCGCGGTACACTGACCGGCCTTACCCCCTCATCCGTACCGTTTTCCCCGGAGACTCGCCGTGAAGGTTCTCATCGCCGACAAGTTCCAGCAGTCTGGTATCGACGCCCTCAACGCGATGGGCTGTGCCGTCGTCTCACTGCCCGACATCAGCCCCGATCAGGTTGCTCAGGCGGTGGTCGAGCACGACCCCGATGTGCTGGTGGTCCGCTCGACCAAGGTCTTCGCCGATGTCTTCCAGAAGGCCAACAAACTCGCGCTGGTCGTCCGCGCGGGCGCCGGGTACGACAACATCGATACCGACGCCGCCAGCGCCGCTGGAATTTCCGTCGCCAACTGCCCCGGTAAGAACGCGATCGCCGTCGCCGAACTCGCCTGGGGACTGATCCTCGGCGCCGACCGGTGCATCGCCGATCAGACCGCCGACCTCCGCGCCGGAAAGTGGAACAAGAAGGGCTACGCCAAGAAGGGCCTCGGCCTGTACGGGCGCACGCTCGGCGTGATCGGCACCGGCAACATCGGGCGCGAAGTCATCAAGCGAGCCCATGCCTTCGGCATGCCAGTTGTCGCCTGGTCGCGCTCGCTGGACCACGCGACCGCCAAGGCCTTGGGCGTGACCCGCGTCGACAGTCCGCTTGAGGTCGCCAAGCAGGCCGATGTGGTCACGCTGCATGTCGCCTCCACCGCCGACACCAACAACATGGTCAACGCCGAGTTCCTCGCCGCGATGAAGCCCGGCTCCACCCTCGTCAACACCGCGCGAGGCGGCGTGATCGACCAGGCCGCTCTGCTCAAAGCCATGCAGGAAAAAGGCATCCGGGCGGCGGTCGATGTCTTCCAGAATCAGCCCTCCCCCACCGACACCGCCTGCGACATCGACCTCGCCAAGGCCGATCCCAACAAGGTCACTTTCGTGGGCACCCACCACTGCGGCGCCTCGACCGAACAGGCCCAGGAAGCCATCGCTGAGGAAACCGTCCGGATCATCAAGGTCTACCGCGACACGGGAGACATCCCCAATGTGGTCAACCGGGCTTCCAAGTCCGCCGCCACCCGCCTGCTGGTGGTCCGCCACCTCAACAAGCCGGGCGTTCTGGCCCATGTCATCGGCCGGATCAGCGAGGCCAAGCTGAACATCGAGGAAATGGAAAATGTGATCTACGAGTCGGCCAAGGCGGCCTGCGCCAAGATCCAGCTCGATGCCGAGCCCGATCAGGCCACCATGGAGAAGATCCGCACCGGCAACGAGCATGTGCTCAGCGTGGATTTGACCATCATCGAGTAGCCCTCTGACCGTACAATGATTTCCCGAGGGCCCGGGGCCGCCGTGGCGCCTCGTGTGCGTTCCGTCGCTGGATTTTGTCTCACCATCACCCGCACCGCATCCGCGGAGGTACTTCAGATGTCCGATCGTGCCTACAACTTTTCCGCCGGCCCCGGCGCACTCCCCGAACCCGTCATCAAGCAGGCCCAGCAGGACCTCTGGAACTTCCAGAACTCCGGCATGGGCGTGTGCGAACTCTCGCATCGCGGCCCCGAGTTCGACCAGATCCTCGCGGAGGCGCTCGCCGACTGCCGCGAAGTCGGATCCATCCCCGACACCCACCACATCCTGTTCCTCCAGGGTGGCGCCACCACCCAGGCGGACATGGTGCCCATGAACTTCCTGCACGAGGGTCTGACCGCGGACTACCTCGAGACCGGCAAGTGGGCCGAAGACGCCATCAAGGAAGCCGGCTACTACGCCAAGATCAACGGCGGCACCGTGCACATCGCCGGCTCCACCAAGGCCGAGAACTACCGGCGCCTGCCCAAGGAAAACGAGTGCAGCTACACCAAGGACGCGGCGTACCTGCTGTATGTCTCGAACAACACGATCTTCGGACTCCAGTACAACCGCGTCCCGAAGACCAACTCTCCCATCGTGTGCGACATGTCCTCGGACATGTTCTCACGCCCGATCGACTGGTCGCACTTTGACATGGTCTACGCCGGTGCCCAGAAGAACCTCGGCCCCTCGGGCCAGGCGCTGGTCGTGATCAAGGACGAGTTCATGCAGAAGGCCCCGAAGAACCGCGTCGGCCGCATGCATGATTACAGCATCCACGCCGACAAGGAAAGCCGCTTCAACACCCCCAACACCTTCGCGATCTACCTGATGGGACAGACCTTCAAGTGGATCCGTCGCGAGTTCGGCTCCCTGGATCAGGTCGACCAGTACAACAAGGAGAAGGCGGCGATCCTGTACGACGCCATCGAGAACTCCTCGTTCTTCGAAGCCCATGTCACGAACGCCGAAGATCGCTCCCTGATGAATGTGACCTTCAAGACGCCGAGCGAAGAACTCGACGCCGAGTTCCTGAAGCAAGCCGCCAAGCACAAGCTGCTCACCCTCGCCGGACACCGCCAGATCGGGGGCATGCGAGCGAGCATCTACAACGCCTTCCCGATCGAGGGCTGCCGCAAGCTCGCCGAATTCATGAAGAGTTTCGAAAGCCAGCACCGCACGCAGGTCGCGGGCGCCTCCGCCTGACCCGATCGCGGCACGGTCACCATACCCCTCCCCAGGAGGGGTTTTTTATGCGCGGAAGGTCAACACGCCGTATCGTTCAACCTGCCACGAGCCCGGAATCGCGTCCCGCCTACGAACTGCGCCATGCCAGAATCCACCGCCAACCAGCGTTCCAAGCCTTCACTCCCGCACCGGCGTCTGCGCAACTTGTACATCGCTGTGTTCCTGGTTCTGGGCGCGGCGCTGTGCGGCTCAGAAGTCTTTCGTCAAATCCGGATCCAGCAGCTCACCACCATCACGGACTACACCGACCTGCTGCGCGAGCAGGGCGGGCGGATCGGCGAGCTCGGCACTCGGGCGACCGTTCTGCGAAGCAGCCAGAGCACGCCGGATCAGGCATCGCTGATCGATGAACTTCAACAGCGCGCCTCCATCATCAATCGGTCACATGCCGGAATTCTGGAAGTCATCGCGTCCGAAAGCAGTCTCGAAGAAGGCTCGACAACACCCATCCGCGACATCACGGGCGTGCTCGAGGAAATCGAATCGGTCATCAACACGCAGGATGCTTCGCTCATCGCGAGCCAAACTCCGCTGCTCGCACAGGACTACCGCTTCGGACTTCAACAGGCCGCGATCAGCGCATTCCAGCAGAACCGACTCAGCGCGCGCAGACTCGCCTACAGCTCCCTTGCGCTCTTCTGTGTCATCGCGGTACTTTTACTGATCGAGGCACTGTTCCTGATTATCCCGGCGACCACGAAGCTGCGCTCCCAATGGAATCGGTTGATCGAGAACCAGCGCGAGAACGCCCGCCTCTCCGACCGCTTTCACGAACTGATCGACAGCGCCTCGTCCATCCGTCAGTTCCACCCGACAGGATCGCGCGTCAACGAATCCGTCTCCGGTTCAGTGCCCGAGCACGAAGCGCTGAGCCCAGTCGATCTCGACGAACTCCGCGCCGTTGAAGCCGGCCTCAGGCTCCTCGAAGCCGTCGTCGTGAACAGCCGAGACGGCATCCTGATCGTGGAATGTGCTGAGGGTCACCGCGTCGTCTTCTGCAACCAGGCCGCGATGCGCATCACCGGGTTATCACGCCAGCAGATCGTCGGGAAGGCGCCTTGGCAATTGCACGCCAGCAGGCCCAAATCCTCCGATCGTCTCCGGTGCGCGACCAAATCGTGCGGCCTCGGCACTCTCGAGCTTGTTCTGGATCGCACCGACGGCGAACCAATACAAGCCCGCGTCGATCTTGTACCGGTCGCTTCATCACAGGGCGGTCCGACGCACATCGTGCTGTCCTACCGCGACATCACCGAAAGCGTCAGAGCCCAGAAGGCCCTCCACGAATCTCTGGACCGTTTCGAACTTATCGGCCGCATCAGTCTGGAAGGGATCTACGACCTTGATCTGAACACCGGCCGCTGCTGGCGCAACGAACACCTCATCCGGCACTTCGGCAGCCCGAACGAGGACGACAAAGACTTCTTCGAATGGCTTCGTTCGCGACTGCACCCCGAAGACGCAGACCGTGCCATCGCCAGTTTTCGTGAATTTGTCCAGTCCGATCGCAGCTCCTGGGAGGATGAGTACCGACAGTTGCGCACCGATGGCACATGGGCCTATGTCCGCGACCGGGCGTCACTCCTGCGCGACGCCGACGGCAAGCCCTATCGGCTCGTTGGTTCGCTCGAAGATCTCACCGAACTGCGTCAGCAGCAGTGGGACATCCAGCAGAACAATGAGCGTCTGCAGAAGATCCTCGACGACCAGACCGATCTTGTCTGCCGATACGACCTTGATCTCACACTCACCTTCGTGAACCAGGCCTACGCGGACTATTTCGGACGCCACCGCAATGATCTGATCGGCACAGCCTTCACGGAACTGATCCCAAAGGAGGATCGCGAGAGTGTGACCGCATTATTCAGATCTCTGACCGCCGACACGCCGACCTTCACCTCTGAGCACCGGGTCACGCTCGCCGACGGAAGTGTTCGGTGGCAACGCTGGACCGACCGGGCGATCCTCAACCCAGACCAGGAAGTGATCGCGTACCAGGCCGTCGGACGCGATGTGACCGAAGAAGTGCTCGCAAAGCGCGAACTCGAGCAGGCCGAATCACGCTACGGGGCCTTCATCCGAAATTCGAGCGAAGCGATCTTCCGCATCGAATTCAATCCACCCATCGATACCGAACTCCCTGCGCACGAACAGGCCCGGCTCATGCTCGATCGAGGCGTGATCGCCGAGGTCAACGACGCCTTCTCCCGCCAATACGGGCGAAACTCCGCCTCGGATTCCATCGGACTCACGCTCCGCGACCTGTTCGGAGACGACCCCAAGGTGATCGCCGAGAACCTTCGATCCATGGAGGATCTCGCCCGCCATGGCTACGCGGTTGATGACCTGATCTCCGAAGAAGTGCAGGCCGACGGAACCCCTGTGGTGTTCAGCAACAGCACCATCGGCATCGTTGAGGACGCCAAACTGCTGCGAGTCTGGGGGACGCAACGGGACATCACCGATCAGCGCCGCGCGGAACAGGAACTCCGAAAAACCAACACCATGCTCGAACTCTTCATCGAGCACGCGCCGGCAGCCGTCGCGATGCTCGACCGCAACATGTGCTACATCGCCGCCAGCCGCCGCTGGGTCCACGACTACGGCATCGACGACCAGCCCATCCTCGGGCGCTCGCACTACGAAGTATTCCCGGAAATCAGCGATGAGTGGAAGCAGATCCACACCGACTGTATGAACGGCAAGTCCATGGTGCGGGAGGAGGACTGCTTCGAGCGAGCCGATGGCACCACGCAGTGGATCCGCTGGGATGTCCGCCCCTGGCACAATGACAGCGGCGAGATCGGCGGCATCGTGATGTTCACCGAGGAAATCACCGATCGCAAACAATCCGCCGACCGGTTGCGCGAAGTCAACGCCCAGCAGGAGAGACTCCTCACCGAGCTCGACCACCGAGTCAAAAACGCGCTCGGAGGACTGCTGAGCCTCATCGAGCTCGGCACACACGAGCAGACCGATGTACAGACCTACGCCGCGGGAATCGCGCGTCGAGTCCGATCGATGGCCTCGGTGCACGCCATGCTCTCCGAATCCCGATGGCAGCCGCTCGAACTCAGCGAGATCGTCAAGGTCATCACGCCGGCGGATACCCCTGGGGCAATCGTCCCGCATGGCCCATCTGTCGAAATCCCCGCCCACCAGGCCACCCCGCTCGCGATGGTCCTCCAGGAGTTCGTCTCCAACAGCCTGAAGTACGGTGCGCTCTCCACACCACAGGCATCCGCGAGCATCAGTTGGGAAACCACCCTGAGCGATCGCCAGGGTGAAACCTTGCTCCGCATTCTCTGGCAGGAAACCGGCGGACCACCGGTCGAGCCGAACCCCAAAGAGGGCATCGGCTCACAACTCATCCGAGGTTTCGCCAGGTTCGAACTTCGAGGCTCGGTCGAGTTCGATTACACCCGCCCGCAGGGCGTCCGCCACACCCTGACCTGCCGACTCTCCGAGAAGCAGTAGCGACAAAAAAACCCGCCACGCGTGAAGCATGGCGGGTCGCAGGTGCGGCATCTGTGGTGGTGGGCACTGAGCCGCGGTGGTGTCCGACGCGGGCCGACACCCGAAGGCATCGACCCGCTTGAATCAGTCCGATCGGGGTAAACCGACCGGACCGTTGTGCAGGTGTTCGCGAGACCCGTGGAGGGTTCAGCAGCGGCTTTTCAGGACGCCCGATCGCAGTTGCGCGTCCTGAAACCTCGTACCGCATCCATGCAGCACGACCTGACCGATGCTTCTCCACGGGCGGGCGATTCCGTTCGCGTCGCTCGTACCTGCTCGACCGTGCACAACTCCGGTCGAAGCGAATCCGTTCAATCCCGGCCCGGCCGTTTCCGGCAGGACCAGCTGCTCCCGGGCCTTAGCCCAGGTTCTTGCCCCGCTCCTCAAGCTTGCGGAGCAGTTCCGGGATGGAATCCAGACGCTGCTTCGCAGCATCCTGCCAGCCCGAGCGATCGCGAACTTCGAGTCGATCGCCACACCCGACGAGCACGACTTCCTTGCCGAGCCCGACCGCACCGAGCATCGAGTCGGGGATACGCACCCGACCCGCGCTGTCCATCTCGAGGCGTGCAGAACTGCCAAACAGCACCGCCTGCAATTCGGCGAGCTCTTCGGACGGCGTCAGACCCGTCCCCAAAGCCGCCGCCGCCCGCTTGTTGAACTCGGTCTCCGTGTACAGGCGAATCCTTCCGCCCGACCACGGCACCGCGAACCATGCCCCGCCGTCCCGCTCCGCCACCCATCTGCCACGAATCTCGGCGGGCACCGCCAGCCGACCCTTCGCATCGATGGTGTGTTCGAATTGGCCGATCAGCAGCACGCATCAACACTCCGACGGGGTTTGCGTCGGACAGGAATGCCCGACCGACGAAAGTTACCCCACACCCCAACACACTGCAACACTCAGCCCCACGATTCGACACCTTTTGTCCCTCCGCCCCCCACTCATCGCGCAGACTCTGCCGGCTCTGTCCGGATAACAAACCCTTGCGGCATCGGCCGATACACGCGATAAAGCACACCAGAGAACCCGCTCCACACCAGAACGGGTCCACTCGCCGCCTCTCAAGATTTTTTTCGCCACCACACACCACCCACCGATTATCCACAAACCCACCTCTCGCTCTCCCAACGCCGACGGCCCGCAGGAGTCACGATGCCCAAGCAACCGAACAACCGCGCCGAGCGAAGAGAGCAAGACCAATCCGTCCCCACAACCAGACAGCACCCGGCCATGGATCTGCTGCCCCGTCCTGTCTTTGTCATCACCGCGGCTTTCGAAAGTCACCGAAGGGGCCAACTCGCTCGCTATGTCCAGCTCGCCGCGGACTCCCCCCCCAGCGTCTCGATCGCTCTACCCAAGGGCCAGCCGATTTCCCCGGTCATCCGTGACTCCAAATCGTTCGGGCTCTGCCAACTGCCAGACAGCGACGAGTTCCTCGAGCGGAAATTCGCTCAAGCCCACCTCCGGGGCTACGACGACGAGCAGGACTTCTCCGACCCCTTCGACTCGCTGGAGACCACCACCGCCGTCACCGGCTCCCCGCTGATCTCCAGATCACTCATGTGGCTCGACTGCCGCGTCTCCATGCACCTCGATCTGGAGGGCGACTTCGAGATGTACATCGGCGAGGTGGTGGCCTCGAAACTGCTCCTCCCCGACACCGATCCGCTGATCCGGATCGGCCCCCATTCCGTGCAGTAACGATCCCGGAGTGACGCCCGCCCCGAGAGCAGGGCCTAGACTCGCCCGATGACCACACCCTTCCAATTGCCCCCCCGCGGCAGCCGCCCGATCAGTGCCGACAACCGGTTCGGCATCGACTATCGCAGCGCCGCCGAATGCCTTGGCAGCCCCCCGATTGGCATCATCGATGCCCACTCGCACATCAACGGCACACGAGCCGCTGAGATCTATGCCGAGGTACGCTCGACCTTTGGCATCACCCACACCTTCTCCCAGACCCAACTCAACCAGGCCGAGGGTGTCCGATCTGTGCTCGGCGATACGGTCTCGTTCGTGGCCGTCCCGGACTACATGTCCGACGATCCACTGACCGCCCATACCACCGGCTTTCTCGAAGCCCTCGAAACCTGGCACGATCTCGGCGCCCGAATGGTGAAGTTCTGGTGCGGCCCGCGCGGGCGGGACACCGGGGCCAAGCTCGGCAACCGAATGCTCATGACCCTCGAATCCGACTGGCGACGCAGACAGATGGAGCGAGCCGCTGAACTGGGCTACGCGTTCATGGTGCACATCGCCGACCCGGACACCTGGTTCGCAACCAAGTACGACGACGCTTCGTTCTACGGCACCAAAGCCTCGCATTACGAAGAACTCGAAAAGCTCGCGGATCAGTACACCCAACCCTGGCTCCTCGCTCACATGGGTGGCTGGCCGGAAGACCTCGGTTTCATCGACGGCCTACTCGACCGCCACCCGAACTTCGTGCTCGACACCAGCGCCACGCGATGGATGGTGCGCGAACTCAGCAAGCACCCCTCCGTAGAACTCATCGCCTTCTTCCGAAAGCACCAGGGACGCATCCTCTTCGGCTCCGACATCGTCACGATGGACGCACACCTCACCGCAGACCCCGGCCCCCGAGACATGGGAAGACAGGCAAGCTCGGACGACCAGGCCTTCGACCTGTATGCCAGCCGCTACTTCGCGCTGCGACTCATGTTCGAGACCAACTATCGCGGCGAATCACCCATCACCGACCCCGACCTGCACATGGTCGATCCTGATCGGCATTCTCCGAGCGATGCCCCCGCCCTCACTGGTCACGCGATGCCCGACGACATGCTCCGCGTGCTGTACCGCAGCGCCACCGAAGAATCTCTGCTCAAGTGGTACAACCGCGATCAAGTCGTGCGCTGACCGATCAATCCGACTCTGCGGCTCACAACTGCCCGGTTTTGCGCGACAGGAAATCAATCACGGCCGTCATGCGCTGGGCCCGCTCCGGATCGAGCGAGGCGTTCACCGTGCCGTCCACACTCGTCGAGCCCAGTTGGTCCTCGAACCCTCGCGTGCCCGCCAGGAACCGCAGCGTGGCGTCTCGCATCTGCCCACCGAACCGGTCGTTCCCAGGCTCACGCGTAAACACGCGGCTGGGCAGCAGAAAACCGCCGCCGCCGTACACACCGATCTCATCCCCGGCGAGCACATAGTGCGTGAGGGTGACATTCGAAGCCGTGAAGTCGATGGGCGTGCGACCGGCCCGCGGGGTGAGGAACAGATGAATATGCAACAGCTGCGCGCCATCGGGAGCGGCCGAGGCCAGCGACTGCCCCGAGGCGATCGCGTCGATCTGCTCCGTCGTCAGATCCGTGAAATACAGATCAGCGGTGTTCTCGTCGGCATAGGTGTACACCGCATTGCGAAAGGACGCATCGAGCCGAGTCTGCTGCGTCGTCGAAACGATCTGAAGCGAACCGGGCCCACCGCCCAGCATGCCCAGACCGAGCGAGCTGGCCCCGCCGCAGCCCGTCACGCTCATCGCCAGCAGCGAAAGCCCGAGGGCGCGCGGAGTTTTCGAGCGCAGCAGATCTGCATTCACCACGGCGCATCCTCCTCGTGCTCATCGACTCCGCTCAATAGCCCGGCGCGCTGACGGTGCATCGATGGACCGATCTTCACCTCGCCTCCGCCGCCCCTGCCCGCCCAGATGTGCTTCACGCCCAGTTTGCCGAGCGCATCACCCTCGATGATCTGCCGGAGCACCTCGCGAGGCACGCGGACCGCGTTTCCGTCGCTGTGTCCGCCGATCGTGTTCACCGAGTACAGCCGCTCGATCGCTCGCTCCGGAGTCTCACGCGGAAAGCCCGATGCGAACAGCACGCGCGACGCCACCCCGAACTCGTATGCCGCGAAGATCGCCGTACGCATGCGTCCCGGCCGACCGGCAACCGCCGACATCTCCACGAAGACCCGCCGGTGCTTGGCCACAACCGCCAGCGTCTGCTCGATGGGCACGCAGCCGAGATCCCCGAGCACGATCCGCGCCGACTGGATCGCCTGATCGTCCCGATATTCCCGCAGCACTTCATCGATGAGCCGCGGATCCGCAAAGGTCAAATCCGAATCCGGGTGAAACAGTCCCGGGTTGTGCACCATCACGACCAGACCCAATTCGGAAGCCCGCCGCAGCACCTCCACGAAACGGTCATCGGTCGGGCGCACCCCCTGATCCGCGGGTGAGACCACGATGCCCACTACACCCTCGTACTCAGCCGCCGCCTCGACACGCCCCACAGCGCCCTCCCGGGACACATCGATGCCCAGGAAGCCCACACGCGAATCCGCGCCTTCCGCAATCGCCTCCAGGATCGACTCATCGGGAATATGCACGCCAAGCCGGTGACAGGCATAACCCACCACCGCAGCGACATCCACACACGACATGGCGCTCTGATGAGATGCTGCTCCAGCCGCTCCCCCGTCTACCGATGGACCATGGGCGCTGCCATCGTCCCCCCAAGGGTCCAGCCCACTCCAGATTCGGGTGCATAAATCGATCGTCATGACCTGTCGGTCCTTTCGCTTCCGATGCGAGAACCGATGATACAGGGGTCTGCTCACGAATGGACCGTACAAAATCCTATCGTTCTGGACGGATTTTCTGGAACATTTTCCGGCCTCAGACGACTCATACCGCGGGCGAAAGGTCTTTTACGAACTTCGGTTCAGCCAAAGCCATATCGCCCATACACTTCAAGGACCTCTCCAAGAGTGCGGCCGGGTTCCGCCGCACCACAAGTCGCCCGAAAGGCACTCCCATGGCTCGCATCTCGCCTCTCGCATTCGTTTCAAGCCTCGCACTCGTGGCCGGAACGGCCATCGCCAGCCCCGACGACAGCGTCTGGTATCAGCCCAGTCGCCCTGCCGTGCAGCCCAACCCGGCACCCCCGAAGGCCACACCCCCGACACAGGGCCCGACCGTCACGGTCCGCGTGCGCGGGACTTCAAACCGATCCAGCGGTGATTTCTACTACCCCAGCGGACCGGGTTATCCGAATGTCCACCCCTACTACTACGGCTACGGACGAGGCTTCTACTACGGTCGCTACTACTACCCGACCAGTTCGCGCTACTACCGAACCTACGACTCGCCTGACACATCAACACTGATCGAACTCGCTCGGCGCTACGACCCGCAGCTCGTCGGAGTTGACCCCAACGCCGAGCCGCCGACCGCACGCGAACTCGGCGAGCAGGCGATGAAGCAGGGCGACTACTCCGATGCGATCACGAAGTTTTCCGAAGCACACGATGAGCAGAAGCGTTCCGACGCCGCTTCGGACCAGCCCAACCGCCAGGCCCAGCGTCTTCTGGGCATTGCTTATGCCGCGGATCGTCAATTCGAGTTCGCCGGCAAGCAACTGGTCGAGGCCTTTGAAGCCGACCCATCGCTGCGCAATCTCCCGATTCGGGGTGAAGATCTGTTCAAGAGCGGCCTTGAGCTCAACGCGGTCGTCAGCCGCGCCGTCGGCTACGCCCACCGCCATCCGTCCTACGAAACTTGGTTCACCGTCGCCGTCCTCATGCAGGCCCAAGGCAAGAACGATCTGGCCAACGAGATGATCAAGCGAGCCGAAGCGGCACGCGACGCCGCATCGGGTCAGCCCGCAGCATCACCCGCGGAGCAGAAGCCAGATCAGGTCGCCCCCAAACCGGTTGAACGGACGCCGGAATCTGAGGCCGACCGCCTTCGGCGCGAACTGCGAGAATCCACCGAACGCCTCGAGGAGACCAAGCATCGCCTCGAGGAAATCAAACGCAAGCAGCGAGAAGCCGAGCAGCAATCCGGTGACGGTACCGACGGCGAGGCCTGAACCGCGTCGCAGCGCGGCCCTCGGCACGGCGCGGCTATACTCGCGCCATGAGCAGCCCATCCCCGAGAACATCGATCGTCGCCGGCAACTGGAAAATGAACCTCTCCCGCGAGGAGGCAGTCGCGCTGGCAAGATCCATCGCCTCCGGCTCGAAAGGCATGCAATCCGTTGACCGCATCGTTTTCCCCGCCGCGGTGCATCTCGATGCCGTCCGCTACGCGCTCGCTGAAGTCGGGACCGGCGGCGTCCAGCTCGGCGCCCAGAACGCCTGGCACGAACCCAACGGAGCCTTCACCGGGGAAACCTCGACCGACATGCTCAAAGACCTCGGCTGCACCTGGCTTCTGACCGGCCACTCCGAACGACGCCATGTCATCGGCGAGACCGACGAACTGGTCAATGCCAAGACCCGAGCCGGGCTCGACGCCGGTCTGAGCGTCGTGCTCTGCATCGGCGAAACCCTCGAACAGCGCGAAGCCGGCCAGACGGATGCCGTCAACGAGCGCCAGCTTCGCGCCGGGCTCGCGGGCGTGTCCCACGCCGACCTGAACCGCCTGGTCATCGCGTACGAGCCGGTCTGGGCCATTGGAACCGGCAAGACCGCAACGCCCGAGGACGCCCAAGCCGCCCACCACGCCGCCCGCAGCGTGCTGGAAGACCTTTTCGGCCAGCAGCCCGCCACCGGAATCCGGGTTCTCTATGGCGGCTCCGTGAAGCCCGATAACGCCGCAGAACTGTTCGAGCAGCCGGACATCGATGGCGGCCTGATCGGCGGCGCGTCGCTGAAGGCCGACTCGTTCCTGAAGATCTGCCAGGCATCCCTCTGATCCCCGGGCTCTGATCGTCGAGCTCAGATCGCCGGGCTCGGATCGCCGGGATTCGACGATCTGCCGCCATTCCGGTAGAATCGCCCTCCCGCTCCAAGGTCTGCCTGAGCGGGTTTGTGCAATGCGGGAGCAGCGGCTCCCAACCATGCTTCGAACTCTGTTTTGCCCCCCTATCAAGGCCTGACTGTGATCACACTCGCCTCACAACTGTGGATCGGCCTCGGCATCGTCGGCTTCCTGTTCATCTCCCTGATGATGGTCCTGATTGTGCTCATTCAGAAGCCCCAGGGCGGCGGCCTCTCCGGCGCGTTCGGGTCATCCTCGGATGGCGGCGCCGGGCAGACCGCGTTCGGTGCGAAAACCGGCGATGTGCTCACCACCATGACCATCAGCATCTTCGTGCTGTTCCTCGTGACGGCAGCCGGCCTCAACTACGCCCTGCGTCCGTCTCCGTCCAACGCGCAGCAGCCGCCCGCCGCCTCGGGCACGGGCGGAACCGGTGGAACTGGCGGAACCGCCCCGGCGGGGCAAACCCAGAACGGTGGCTCCGTTGATCTCAATGAGCTCCTGAACCCGCAGCCCGGCATCGACACCAACGACATCCCTGAGCCCGCCCCGACCGGCGACGACGCTGCTGCCGGTGACCCGCAGCCGCAGCTGCCCGCAGGCGATCCGGATCAGCCCACCGAAGATCCCGCGCAGCCCGATGGAAACACCGACGGGACCACCGGCGGCTGAACTCGCGCCTCACCGGCGCTCCCCCACACGGAGACTCGACCTTGATCCGAAGCATGACCGGTTTCGGCGACGCCTCATCGACGGTTGACGGCGTCCACTGCCACCTCGAGGTCCGTTCGCTCAACAACAAGTACTTCAAGGCCTCGATCCGCCTCCCCGAAGAACTCCAGCACCTCGAGCCCGAGATCGAATCCGGTCTGCGCCGTCGCCTCACCCGCGGCTCGATCGTCTGCACCGTCAAGATCAGTTCCACGAGCGCTACTGCCGCGCTCGATGTGAACCACCACGCGCTCGAGCGCTACATCGAACAGCTTCAGAAGACCAAGCAGGTCGCCGACGGCTCGATGACCATCGGGCTCGGCTCCCTCCTGCATCTGCCCGGCGTGCTCCAGCCCGCCGCCGAAGACGAGTCCCACCAGCGCGAGCTGCGTTCCCACATCTCCGCCCTCCTCGACGAATCCTGCGACCACCTCGTGTCGATGCGTCGGCGCGAGGGCCTGATGCTCATCGAAGACCTGATGGGCCACCACTCGCTGATCGCCGAACGGCTGAAGACTGTGGCCGAGCGTGCCCCGCTCGTGGTCGCGGAGTATCAGGATCGCCTGCGCCAGCGCATCGAGGCGCTGCTCGAAGAAGTTGGGCGCAAGCTCGAACCGGCCGACCTCATCAAGGAAGTCGCGATCTTCGCCGAGCGCAGCGACATCGCCGAGGAAATCACCCGCCTCGGGGCGCACCTCGACCAGTTCGCGGAGCTGCTCAACGACGCCGACGAGCGCCCCATCGGACGCACGCTCGACTTCCTCACGCAGGAAATGCTGCGCGAGGCCAACACCATCGCCAGCAAAAGCTCCGATGCCGCCATCAGCCGCGCGATTGTTGAGGTAAAAGGCGCGATCGACCGGATCAAAGAGCAGGTGCAGAACGTAGAGTAAGACTGAACCGGAACGCCTCACCAAGGGGACGCACCCGATGCCAGCCGCTCCGTCCGCACCGCAGCCCGCCACAACGTCGCCACAGCCCCCCGCCACCAGCCCCGCCCCGCTCGGCCCGACGCCCTTCGAGCCGGCCGAACTCGCGATCGTGCTCTCGCACTACGACCTCGGGGTGATCCGCTCGATCGCTCAGTTCAAGCGTGGTTCCGCCGCGACGCCCAAACTCCTGGTCCGCGCCGATTCGGGCACGTTCGTACTCAAACGCCGCGCCTCAGGACCCGACGCGCCAGCCCAGGCCCGCTTCGACCACGAGTTGCAGCTTCGCCTGAGTTCCGCCGGCTTCCCGCTCCCCCAACTCGTCGGCACTCGCTCCTCGAAGCGCAGCATCCTCGAACTCTCGGGTCGGGTCTACGAACTCTTCCGGTTCATCGAGGGCAGCCGCTTCATCGGCTCGGCAGCCCAGTGCGCCGCGTCCGGCTGGGCCTTGGCCCTTTTCCACCAGATGGCCGCCGAAGTCACCTCACAACAGGTCCGCAGCGCCCCGAGTTATCACGCGAACCCGATCACCCCATCCCGGCTGCGCGCCCTCGACGCCAGCAAACTCCCCGGCGAGAACACCCAGAAAGCCGTTGAGCTCGGGCGCACCCTCGCCGACCTCTACGAGCAGGCCGCAGCACGGGTGGAATCGCTCGGCCTCGGCGGGTGGCCGAAGCAGACCATCCACGGCGACTGGCACCCCGGCAACATGCTTTTCGAAGGCGACCGGCTCGCGGCGGTGATTGACTACGAAACCGCCCGCACCGATGTCCGCTGCGTCGACCTCGCCAGCGCTGCACTGCAGGCCTCCGTCACCACCGCCCCCGGTCAGCCCCCCCACGAGTGGCCGGTCGAACTCCATCTCGCTCGCTGCAAAGCGACCCTGACGGGCTACGAACAGTGCATGCAGCAGCGTCGCTCCACCCTGCTCTCCACCGCCGAACTCCAAGCCCTTCCCGACCTCATGATCGAGTCCCTCATCGCCGAAGCCGCCGCTCCGATCGCCGCGACTGGCCGCTTCGGAGGGCATGATGCCTCCAGTGTTCTCCAGATGGTGCTGGGAAAATCCAAGTGGATTCTCGACAACCGGGAGAGACTCAGCACCATCCTCGACTAGACTTGCACAGAAGCAGAGCGAGGATCGCTCTCTGTGCGAGGAGTTGAGCATGTGCCCCATTCAGTCCATTCGCATCGCAGCCGCTGCCCTGCTGAGCGTCGCCGCGGGGGTCTGCGCCCAGTCTGACCGACCGAGTGTCATCGAGCAGGTGGAAGCGAGGCTGAACTCGTCATCCTTCGCCGAGCGTGAGGCCGTCTCGCGGGAGCTCCTCGACGACATCGCCGTGTCCGACGCCGATCTGCTCGAACTGTGCATGACCACTTCGAGCCCCGAGGTGCGTCGTCGCGCCCTCGCTATTCACCGCTCTCGATTCTTCGCCTCCCCCCGTGCGGCCATCGGCGTCACCTTCCGCGAGCAGGGCCGCCTTCCGATGATCGAACGCATCCACGACCCCTTCCCGGCGGGTCGTGATGGCTCGCTGAAACCCGGCGACATCATCGTCGGTGCTGCCGGCTTCCGCCTCAGCGCGATCCCCACCCTCGCGGTCGCCGAACTGCGACCGCTCGTCTTCTCCCACAACCCCTTCGAAACCGTCGTGCTGACGGTGTACCGCCCCACCGATCCCGAAGCGCCGCAGCGCCTGATTGCGGAGCTGGGCGGCGGCATACCCAACCCGGACTTCTCTCTGAATGACTGCCCCGAGGGCTTCGAGATGATCGAGACTCCGGTCCAGTTGGGCGAGTGGTCCATGCTCGATACCGATGCACCACTCAGCAACCTCGACCGTGCCCGGGCATGGGAAGCGCTGCTCGCACGCAAACGCTTCAACCCCACCGAACCCGAGATGTCCGTCCGGGATGAATCTCCCAAGCGAAATGTCTCGGAGCACGGCCGGGTCGCACCCTCGCTCGACATCCGGTTCCCATTCTTCTCCCGTGCCGCGTTCTTCTCCAGCGAAGAAAACCCCGCCGGATTCCGCAATCAGGCGGTCATCGCCAGACAGATCGGCAATGTGGCTGTGCAGCGGATTCAGATCAATCCCGCGGTTATGCCGGGGTCACGAGCGCCGGGCCAGGACATCGTCGTCGAAACGATCCGCACGACCGACGGTGTGGAGACCGCTCCGCAGGATCTGGATACCGCCCGCGCCGCGAGGCAGATCGCTTCCCTGCAGTCCCGAATCCTCGAACTGTCATCGATCGCCACCGAGCCCGGAGCACCCGCCGCGGAACGGCGCATCGCTCAGGACACCATCGACGAACTCCGCGCCGAACTCAACGACCTCCGCGAAACCCTGAAGACCGACGACGCCAGGTAACCCGGCACGCTCGCCCTCAGTTCGCCACGATG
>CAZIXS010000008.1:22745-32087 GCA_964543335.1 uncultured Phycisphaeraceae bacterium
GATGTTGACCAGCCGCCCGGGCACGACGATCACCTTGCGAACCGTCTTCCCGTCGATGAACTGCTGGATCTTCTCGTCGGCCAACGCCGCGGCTTCGAGCGTCTTCGCGTCGGCGTCCGCGCTGACCACGATCTTCGAACGCAGTTTGCCCAGCACCTGCACCGGGATCTCCACGGTGTCATCGCTCAGCATGGCCGCATCGAACGAAGGCCACGGTGCGCGCGAAACCGGAGCGGGCTGACCCAGACGCTCCCACATCTCTTCCGCGACATGCGGCGCGAACGGCGCGAGCACCCGCGCGAAGCGGCTCAGCTGATCGTCGGTCACGCCGCCTTCCTTGGACGCGGTGTTCACGAACTCGATCATCGACGCGATCGCGGTATTGAACGCCAGTCGCTCAACATCATCGGCGACCTTGGCGATCGTGCGATGAAGCTGCTTCTCGACGGTTTCGTTGGGCTCCGCCACGGTCGCCGAAGCGCCGGTCTCCTCATCCACCGCCAAGCGCCACGCGCGCTGCAGGAATCGCAGCAGACCAACCATGTCCTTGGTCGCCCACGGTTTGGAAGCATCGAGCGGCCCCATGTACATCTCGTACAGCCGGAAGCAGTCCGCGCCGAACTCCTTGATGATGTCGTCGGGGTTCACCACATTCCGCAGCGACTTACTCATCTTCGCAACGATGGGTGTGACGGGATCGCCGGTCGTTGTCTCCACGAATCCGCCGTCACGCTCCTGCACCGCGTCGATCGCCACCAGCGACTTGTCCGCACGCTGGTAGGCGTGGCTCAGGATCAGCCCCTGGTGGAACAGCCGGCGGAACGGTTCGGGCGAATCCACATGACCGAGGTCGAACAGGATCTTGTGCCAGAACCGCGCGTACAACAGGTGGAGCACCGCGTGCTCGGCGCCGCCGACATAGAGGTCCACCCCGTTCTCGCCGATCCAGTACTCCTCGGCATCCTTCGCGGCGAAGCGCGATCCGCTCTTGGGAGAGCAGTACCGCAAGTAGTACCAGCACGATCCGGCCCAGCCGGGCATCGTGTTCGCCTCGCGACGCACCGGCGTCTGCGGATCGAGCAGTTCAGGCGACACGCCCGCTTCGCCGGCGGTCGTCTCGATCCAGTCCGTCGCCTTGCCCAGCAGCGGCGTGGGTTCATCGGACTCGATCGGCTGGTAATCAGCCATCTCCGGAAGCACCACCGGCAGCGCATCCTCGCGCACCGGGTAATGCTTTCCATCCCGGTCGAACACGATCGGGAACGGCTCGCCCCAGTAGCGCTGGCGGCTGAACAGCCAGTCACGCAGCTTGAAGTTCACCTTGCCACGCCCGAGACCCTTCTTCTCCAGCCACGCGATGATCGCCTTCTTGGCTTCGGGCGTGCGCAGCCCGTTCAGCGAAATCTCGTCGTTCGCCGAGGCGACATTGATGCCGTGCTCGCTGCTCGCTTCGCCGACGCGCACGCTGCGCTGCGGCTTGGCCACCCGCGCGAAGTACTGCTCGATCGAGGTGTACCTCATGTCGCGGATCGTATCGAGCCAGCTCTCCACCACCGCGCCGCGGATCGCACGCCCTTCGTGCACCGCACCCGGACCCGCCGAGGGCGTCGTGCGGCGCTTCAGGATCAGATCACGCACCACAGGGAACTCGGCGATCGGAGTATTGTGACCCGTGACATACACAAGGAAGTCCGCCAGCACGATCCGCCAGCCATCCTCCTCACCGGGATACACCGCTTCGATCTGCTCGTTCGTGGTGTGCTTGCCGAACCACCACAGCGGGAACAGCGGAGCCGGATACACCACATCGCGGATATCGATGTCATACTGCTGCGCAAACTCAAAGTCTCGCTGGTCGTGCGCCGGCACCGCCATGATCGCGCCGGTCCCGTAGCCCATGAGCACATAGTCTGCGGTCCACACCGGAATCCGGGCACCGCTGGCCGGATTGATCGCGTACACGCCCGTGAACACGCCGGTCTTCTGCTTGGCTTCCTGGCGGTCCACATCCGAGCGGTTGCGCGACTCCTGAACATACGCGCGCAGCTTCTGCGTATCCGTCTCGGGCATAGGCGACGACAGCGCGAGCGCCACCAGCGGGTGCTCGGGAGCGACCACCATGTAGGTCGCACCGAAGATCGTGTCGGGCCGCGTGGTATAGACACGCAGCGCGCCGGGAGCGCCGTCGCCGGACAGCGCTTCGACCATCGCATCCGAGACATCGAGCTCGAAGTCGATCTCCGCGCCCTCGGACCTGCCGATCCACTCACGCTGCATCGTCACCGTCGAACTCGGCCAGTCCAGACCCTCAAGGCCTTTGAGCAGCCGGTCACCGAACGCCGTGATCCGGAACATCCACTGGCGCAGCGGCTTGCGGTACACCGGATAGCCGCCCCGCTCAGAACGGCCGTCGATGACCTCTTCGTTGGCCAGGGCCGTCCCCAGCTTGGGACACCAGTTCACCGTCTGCTCACCCAGATACGCCAGCCTGGCGTTCTCGATGACCGCCTCGCGCTCGTCCTCGTTGAGTTCGGACCAGGCCCGCGTGCCCACGCGATGCCCGCCCACCGACTCGGTCGTCCGCTCCAGTCCCGCGAACACCAGTTCACCGCCCGGCCCAATCAGCACACGCTCGTCGGAGAGCTTCTCGATGAGCTCCGAGATCGGCCGCGCCGCGCCGCGTGTGCCCTCGCCGTTCTTGGCCGACTCATCAAACCAACTGTTGTACGCCTGCAGCCAGATCCACTGCGTCCACTTGTAGTACTCGGGGTCGATCGTCGCGAACTCGCGCGACCAGTCGTAGCCAAAGCCGAACCGCTGGAGCTGCCTGCGAAAATTGTCGATCGCCTGCGTCGTCGTGACCGCCGGGTGCACACCCGTCTGGATCGCGTACTGCTCGGCCGGAAGCCCGAACGCGTCCCACCCCATCGGGTGCAGCACATTGAAGCCCTGCATCATCTTCATGCGGCAGAGAATGTCCGTCGCCGTGTAGCCCTCGGGGTGCCCCACATGCAGGCCGGCTCCGGAGGGGTAGGGAAACATATCGAGGCAATAAAACTTGCGACGCGAAGCATCGAAATCCGCCTCACCGGGGTTCGGCTGGCGGAAGGTGTCGTGCTGGTCCCACCACGACTGCCATTTCAGCTCGATTTCCCCCGCGAATTCGGGGGTGTAGCGGAAAGCCGGCGCACCGGTCGCTGGCGCTTGATTGCTCGATTCAGACATGCGTGCAGTGTAGCAATCGCACCGGGAGTGACCCGGTCCGCTCAGCGCCTCCGGGCCGCCGTGGCGGTGATCACCGTCCGGTAGGTGGTCTCCGTGCGGATCCGGGCGGTGGTCGTCGTGGATCGCCAGGAGTCATCCCGTCGGTCGTCGTCGCCGTAGCGATGCTCGGTGACGACGGTCTCGGTTCCGGTTTCCTCAACCATGATGGTCAGATCCAGCAGCGTATCGGCCCCGAGAGCCGCGGCTTCTTTCTTGAGGCGCTCGATCAGCACCCGCTCCGCCGCCCCGTCGAAATTGTCGCCCGGGGTTCGATACTGCAGGAATGCGACCGGCTGGTACCGGTCGGTCTCGGCCTGCTCGGTCACGATCGAAACCTGTTCGACCGCGATCGGGGCTTCGGTCGTCGCGCCTTGCAGCAGGCTCGTCCGGCCCTCGATCGGAGCACAGCCGCCGACCAGCACACCGGCTGCCGACAGCACCATCAGGATCAAGACGCGACGCATGGGTCCCCTTACTTCGCCGCAGCCGCGGCTTTGTCGGCCTGCTGGCGGAGATGCTTCTTGGCCTCGCCAACCAGATAGAACGAACCGGTCACCACGACCAGGTCATCACGCCCCGCCGCCTGCTCGGCGATCACCAGGGCCTCCTCAAGCGTATCCGCGATCTGATACATCTTGGGGTACTTGGCCTCGAAACGGCGAGCAAGATCGTGCGGGTCCGCGGCGCGGGGATTCCCGCGGGCCTTGGTGAACACCACCTTGTCTCCGGACAGCGAGACCTGCTCCAGCAGCGCATCCACATCCTTATCCGCCGCACACCCGAAGATCATGATCAGCGAGTCGTACGGCACATGGGCACCGATCGCTTTCACGAGAGCCGCGAGCGCCGACGGGTTGTGCGCCCCATCCAGCAGCACGCGATGCCGCTCGCCACGAACGATCTCCATCCGGGCGGGCACCACCGTGGACTCCAATCCCTCCAGCACCGGCATCTCCGGCAGCTCAAAGCCCGCGGCACCGAGTTTGTCCACGATCGCGAGCGCCAGACCGCAGTTCTGCGCCTGGTGCTCGCCGGGCAGCGGAACCGGCACATGCTCGAAGTTCGACCGATCCGTCGTCAGACCGATCCGCATGTGCGGGCCGAGCTGCTGATTCGCCTCAAAGCGGCTGGAGAACTCGATCTCCTGCCCCAGCACTTCCAGCGTGCAACCCACCTCTTCCGCCTTCTTGCGGAACACCTCGATCACCTCCGGTTCCTGCGCGATCGTCAGCGCGGGAACACCCGGCTTGAAGATGCCCGCCTTCTCAGAGGCAATCTCCTCGAGCGTGTCGCCAAGGAAGGTCCGGTGGTCGAAGTCGATCTTGGTGATGGCGGTCACCGTGGGGTGCACGGCGTTGGTGGCATCCAGCCGCCCGCCAAGCCCGGTTTCCAGCACCACCACATCGACCGCTTCCTCCGCGAAATACAGCAGCGCCATCGCGGTCATGAGCTCGAAGAAGGTCGCTTCCCCGAGATCCTCGGGAAGGTTCTGGGCCGCCATGCCCACCCGGTGCAGATGCTCGGTGAACGAGGCGTGCGGGATGAGCTGGTCATTGATCTGGATCCGCTCGCGGATATCCACCAGGTGCGGGCTGGTGTACACGCCGACCGCGTACCCGCTCGAACGCAGGCAGGACGCGGTCATCGCGACCACCGAGCCCTTGCCGTTGGTGCCCGCGACATGCACGATCCGCAGATCCTTCTCCGGATGGCCCAGGGCCTCCAGCAGGTGGCGCATCCGGTCGAGCTTGAAGACCGACTGGTCCACGCGGCTGGGGCGCAAACGCTCCACATTCGTCCGGTCGTACAACCAGCGCAGCGCCGTCTGGTAGTTTCCGAATCCCGCCTTGGTCAATTTGGCCGATGAGGAGGAGCGTCCAACACGCCGAACGGGGCGCTTGCCCGAACCCGATGATCGCGAAGTAGCCATAGAAAGGCCATTCTACCAAGACCTCGACGAATCTCCAAAACCAAAGGCCCTTCCGAGCACCTAAGACTCTACAAGACAAGCGCTTACAGACACGAAACCCGAGGCCACGCCATGACCCCCAAACACCCCAGTCCCACCCCGCACATGCGCAGCCCCATTCACGAGGAGTCCTGGCGGGTCTTCAAGATCATGGCCGAGTTCGTGGAAGGGTTCGAAACCCTCGCCGCCCTTCCGCCCGCGGTGTCGATCTTCGGATCGGCCCGCACGCCGGAAACCCACCCGGTCTACACCGAAGCCCGATCCTGCGCCAAGCGCCTGGCCGAACTGGGCCACCCGATCATCACCGGCGGCGGGCCGGGCGTCATGGAAGCCGCCAACCGCGGCGCCTGCGACGCCGGAGGCATCTCCGTCGGCCTCAACATCGCGCTGCCCCACGAGCAGATGCCCAACCCCTACCAGAACATCAAGCTCGACTTCGACTACTTCTTCGCGCGCAAGGTCATGTTCCTCAAGTACGCCCGGGCCTTCATCATCTTCCCAGGCGGCTTCGGCACCATGGACGAGTTCTTCGAGAGCCTCACGCTCATCCAGACCGCCAAGATCGATCCGTTCCCCGTCGTCTGCATCGGAACCGATTTCTGGAACGGCATGTTCGCCTGGATCCGCGAAACCATGGACGAGGCCTACCACACCATCAGCCCCGAAGACCTCGATCTGATCACCCTCACCGATGACCTCGACGAAGCCATCCAGCTCGTCCACTCCTTCCTCACCACCGAAACTCCCGTCCACGAGAAATCGCAGACCACCGGCGAAGGCACGAGACCGGGCATCAAACACCGCTCCAACACCACAAGATCAGTGCTGGACCAGCCGAGTGTCCGCGAGCCGGGGATCTAGGCAAACCCACCGCTTTAAGAATTCGTGAAGACGCCGACAGGCCCAACCCAAACGCACCCCCAAGCGTCACGCTGTTGGCGTGAACACGACCTCCCTCCTCTCCGCTTTCGCCTTGGCTACCACGGGCACCCTCGCCGCCGCGAGCGCTCCCGCGTCCTTCGAGACCGTGGGCGTCCTCACCACACCCACGCAAGGCGCTGAAATCCTCGCCCATGACCCGGCACGCAACATGCTGCTCGTCACTTCCGGCACCTCGATCGAGTTCATCAACATCGATCCCAGCACCGCAACCCTAAGCGCCACGCAGACCTTCGATCTGCGCGAAACCTTTCCCTGGCTTGGCGGTGTTTCCAGCGTCGCGGTCGATCCTGCTGGACGAGGCTTCGCCGCCGCGGCATTGATCCCCACCGCCAACACCACCCAGCGTGGGCGCATCGCCTTCATCGACCTTGCCAGCCGCACGATCCTGACCACCATCGAGGTCGGCTACCACCCCGACTGCGTGTCCTTCACCCCGAGCGGCATGCGCCTGCTCACCGCCGATGAGGGCGAGCGCTCGCCCGACGCCTCGCGCGAAGACCCGCCCGGCGGCCTCAGCGTGATCGATCTCTCGGCCGTCGTCGACACCTCCGACCTCGCCGGACTCGGCCAGAGCGCCGCGCGCACCTACGACTTCTCCGCCTCCACGCTCGCGCCGGGTGTCACTCTGGCTGGCCTTCGCATCGCGCCCGATCGCGTCGATCAGCCGCTGCGAGACATCGAACCCGAATACATCGCCGCCTCGAACAGCGGAGCGTGGGTCTCGCTCCAGGAGAACAACGCCCTCGCCTACTTCAGCTTCACCACCCAGCGCTGGGAGCGGATCGTGCCGCTCGGCTACCGAACCGTCACCATCGACGCCTCCGACACCGACAACCAGATCGTCAGCACCGGCACCGTCCTCGCGATGCCCATGCCCGACACCATCGTCCGCTTCCGCGCCGGCGGTCGCGACTACCTCGCCGCCGTCGATGAAGGCGACACGCGCGACATCGACGAAGCCCGCGCAGCTTCCATGCCATGGACCGACGCGCTGACCCGCTCGCTCGAGTTCACCTGCGGCCAAGACCCACGCTCGGACAACGCACTCGGACGCCTCAAGATCTCCATCCCCGAAAGCGACCCGGATGGCGATGGCGTGCTCGACCGTCTCGTCGCCTTCGGCACACGCTCCTTCTCGATCTACGACTGGGACACCGGCGCGTTGGTCTATCAATCCGGCGGCCTCATCGAGCAGCTCTCCCGCACGCAGTTCCCCGCGCTCTTCAACGCCAACACCGGATCAGCCAGCGAACGCGACGCCCGGTCCGATGATCGGGGCCCGGAACCCGAATCGCTCGCTACCGCGACCATCAACGACAGGCCACACCTCATCGTCGGCCTCGAACGCCCCGGGCCACTGCTGCTCTTCGATGTCAGCGACCCACGCGCTCCGCAGCTCGTGTCGATCACCAACCACACCCCCGGTGACCGTCATGGCGTTGCCCCTGAGGGTAGCGCCGCGTTTGTGATCGATGGGCAGACCCACCTCGCCGTGGCCTTCGAAGTCTCCGGAACGGTCGCGCTCTATCGGCTGGGCTCCTGCGACTGAAGCATCAGCGCGCCGCCTCCACCATCAACCGCTTCATCTCCCCCACCGCGCTCCTCAGCCCGTCAAAGATCGCGCGGCTGACGATCGCGTGCCCGATGTGCAGCTCGGCGATCCCCTCGAGCGCGGCGATCGGCTGCACATTGTGGTAGTTCAGCGCGTGCCCCGCGTTGAAGCGCATCCCCGCGCCACGGATCAGCACACCCGCCTGGGCCACCGCCTCAAGTTCTCGCTTCAGCGCCGCGTTCAGGAAGTCGCCGCCCGCCTCGGCGAACGCGTGCGCGTACGGCCCGGTGTGTACCTCGCACACATCAAACCCGATCGCCGCCGCCGCCTCGATCTGCGCCGGCACCGCATCGATGAACGCCGACACGATCAGCCCCCCCGCCTTCAGTTCCGCCACCACATCCCGCAGCCGGTCCCGCT
This sequence comes from uncultured Phycisphaeraceae bacterium, assembly GCA_964543335.1. Lineage (GTDB taxonomy): Bacteria > Planctomycetota > Phycisphaerae > Phycisphaerales > UBA1924 > JANSXG01. The sequence continues at coordinate 30,893 of CAZIXS010000008.1, forward strand.
GGCCCACGATGTCCAGCCCGCCCTCCGTCGTGATCTCCGCCCGGCCCTCGGGCACCAGCATCGCGATCTCGGCCTTGACCGCCTTGGCGATCCCGACCATCTCCGCGGTCGCCGCCATCTCCAGGTTCAGCTTCACGCCGGTTCCGGAGAGGGTTTCGCGCAGCCGCTCCACATCGCGGTCCTGAATGTGCCGCCGATCCTCGCGCAGGTGCACCGTGATGCCGTCCGCCCCGCCCAGAATCGCCTCATGGGCCGCCCGGATCGGGTCCGGCTCCACACCCCGCCGGGCCTGACGAACCGTCGCCGTGTGATCAATGTTGACGCCGAGTTGAATCATGGCAGCAGTGTACGACTCCCCCGCTCCGCTCACCCGGACCCATACAAATCTTTCGATTTTTGAAAATTGACTTTGACATCTCGAAAGAAATGTCGATAATATTGAACATGGATTTCAGATTATTCAAATCCCCCACCGAGCACAAGGGACGACCACCAGGATCCTTCGATATCCGAGCCCACCCCCTCGCCCGGCTTCCCGAGGAGGACCTCAACCTCATCGTGGAACTGGTCCTCCAGTCCGGCTCACTCAAGGCCCTCGCCGAGTCCTACCGCGTGTCCTACCCCACGATCCGCAACCGCCTCGACGCGGTCATCGAGCGACTCAAGCTCGCCGTATCCGGCAAAAAGCCCGACCCCATCAACGACCTGCTCGCCTCGCTCGTCGAGCGTCAACAGCTCTCGATCGCCGGTGCTCGTGCGATCCGCGATGCGATCCGGGCAGAACAGAACAACTCATCCAAGGGAGAATAATCATGAGCTCCACACCCGAACTGCTCGCCACGATCAATGACGCCGTTTCACCTTGGTGGTCCGCACAGGACAGCGGCATGATCGGAGGCATCGCCGGAGCCGCGGTCGGTCTCTGGGGCGCGATCTTCGGCATCACCGCAGGAGTGCTGGTCCCGAAGGGCAAGGGCCGCACCGCCGTACGCATCCTGATGTACCCGATGGTGGTGTTTGCCCTCGCAGCGCTCGGCGTATCCATTTTCGCGTTGGTGAAGGACCAGCCGCGCAATGTCTGGTACCCCATGATGCTTCTCGGTGGCATCGTCCTGATCCAGTTGGCGTGGCTGATCCCCTGCCTCGAACTCACACTCCGCAAAGTCGAACGCAAGAAGCTCGAAGCCGAAGAACT
>CAZIXS010000008.1:32187-52197 GCA_964543335.1 uncultured Phycisphaeraceae bacterium
CTCGAAGCCGAAGAACTCCGCCGCAGCTGATTCATTCTGCTTGCGCCGCAAACTCCGGCTCCTCACCCCGCAGCACACGCCACACATCTCGCACCACCCAGCTCATGTTCGCGTGCGCCAATCGTGTCGCCGCACCGATGTGTGGCGACAGGTGCGCGTTGGCCATTCCCAGCAGCGGGTCATCCGCCTCAATCGGCTCCGGATCGTGCACATCCAAAATGGCCTGCGCCGACGGATCATCGCGCAACCACGCCGCGACACCAAGCCCGTCCACCACGAAGCCGCGCGAGGTGTTGATCAGGATCGCCCCCGGAGGCAGCGTCCTGAGAACGCCCGCATGCACAATCCGCCGGTTTTCTGGCCGATTGTCCACATGAACCGTCACCACATCGCTGAACTCAAACAGCTGCTCGAACGACACCGGCTGAGCGCGTCCGTGTTCACCGACACCGTCACCCGCGTAGCCGCGTTGGGACTCGGGGATCTCCAGCACATCGCAGTACACGACGCGCATCCCCAGAGCTTGACCGACGCGCGCGATCTTCGAACCAATCCGGCCGAACCCCAGCACACCGAGCGTCAGCTGGCACGCCTGCCGGTCACCCACCAACTCCGCGCGCACGCGCTTCCAGTCCGCCTTGTCGAGCGCTCGATCCAGAAACAGACGCGGCCGAATTGCATCCAGCAGAAACGCCGTCACCAGTTCCACCACCGCACGCGTGTTCGCGTCCGGCGTGTGCACCACTTCAACACCTCGCGCGCGGCAGGCACGGACATCGATGTTGTCCACCGCCACGCCGGCCCGCCCCACGACCTTCAACTTCGGTGCCCGCCCCAACAGGTCCGCATTGACCTTGGTGTACGTCCGCACCACCAGGCCCTCAGCCTGCGCGAGCAGAGAACCAAACCCGGGATCGTCCGCGGGACATACCCGCAGATCCGCGCGCTCGGACAACCATGCCGACGCCTCGTCGGACAATTCTTCGGTCTGGATGACCAACGGTTTGGATTCGGGCATAGCCGCAGCGTATCGCGCGGCCGGCTTACTGGCCCGGGCAGTCGCTCTCGTCTGCGGTGCTCATCGCCGGCTCGATCAAGGCACTCATCGCGCCCGAGCACTCCGCCACCCGCGGATCTCGCCCGAAGGTTCGGATCTGTTCGATCTTCAGTTCCGCGAGTTCCTTGTGCGTGGTCAGCAGGACCGCTCGGCCATCCTGATCCACCTTCTGGGCCGCCTTGAAGGCACGCTCCAGTGGGAAGCCGAAAAGCCGCATGGCCAGTTCCATGACATACTCGTAGCTGTGGTGATCGCTATCGAGCAGCACGACATTCCAAAGCCAAGGCCGATCCGGGTCCTGTTCGGGCTTCTGCTGAACAGAGTCGCTCCGCGCCGGGGCCGGGAGGGTCAGGGTGCCGCAATTCGAATCATCGATCTCACTCATGCTCGCCATTTTACCAGCCCGCCTGCCATGCCCCAAGCAATTTCCAGAAATCGCACGGTTTCGGGCAAATCCGACGATCCCGCACTTCCACCGGGGCGAAAGTTCGCGTACATTCGCTCCCCCACCGGCTGATCAGGGCCGAAACGCCGGTCTGTCATCATTCCATTTTTCATTCATCCGCCGACCCATCTGGCCGGCACATTCCCTACCGAGGTCATCCATGAACAAAGGCGATCTGATCGAAGCCGTCGCGTCCCAACTCGGCGAATCCAAGGCCACCGCAACCAAGGTCGTGGACATCGTCCTCGAGACCATCGCCGACGGTGTTCAGAAGGATGACAAGGTCGCCATCACTGGCTTCGGCACCTTCAAGAAGAAGCACCGCAAGGCACGCAAGGGCATCAACCCCGCCACCCGCGAGCCGATCGATATCCCCGCCTCGACCTCCGTGGGCTTCACCCCCAGCCAGAACTTCAAGGACGCCCTCTCCAACTGAGAGGCTCCGTCGCCAACCAAGGCGGCAAACCGTCATTTCTGACACCCGGCGCGGGCGCCTCAGGCGCCCAGCGCTGCCTCTGCGCTGTCGATCGCCGCACCCAGCGCCGCGCTCTTATTGACCGTCTCGGCATACTCCGCCTCGGTCTGGGAATCGAACACGATCCCCCCTGCCGCCTGCAGGTGATACACCCAGCGCCCGCGCTGCGGCTCGCACCGCGACAGCGGCACCACGATCGTGCGCAGCGTGAGCGCGATGTCCATCTCGCCGTCGAGTCCGACGCAGCCGAAACCGCCGCCGTACGGCCCGCGCTTCACCGGCTCCAGTTCGTCGATGATCTGCATCGCCCGGATCTTGGGCGCCCCGCTGATCGTGCCCACCGGCAGTGTCGAACGCAGCGCATCCCAGCAGTCGAGCCCCTCGCGCAGCCGCCCGGTCACCGTGCTGCTGATGTGCATCACATGGCTGTACCGCTCGATGACCATCAGTTCATCCAGACTCACGCTCGCCCGCTCCGCCACCCGCCCCACATCGTTGCGACCCAGGTCCACCAGCATGATGTGCTCGGCCCGCTCCTTCTCGTCGGCGAGCAGTTCCACCTCGAGCGCCCGGTCCTGCACCTCCGTCGCCCCTCGCTTGCGCGTGCCCGCCAGCGGACGGTTCGTCAGAACCAGATCCGCACCCTCCCCGCGTACGCGGCAGAGAATCTCAGGGCTCGACGCCACCAGGATGCACCCCTCCGCCTGCAGATACCCCATGTACGGGCTCGGGTTCACCACCCGCAGCGAGCGGTAGACCTCGAAGGGATCCGCGCTGCTTTCCCGCTCGAACCGCTGACCGATCACGACCTGAAAGATATCACCGGCCTTGATGTACTCCTTCGCCCGCTCGACCATCCGCGCGTGATCGGCCCGGGTCATGTTCGAGACCGCATCGCCTTTGACCACTTCACCCGGAGCCGGAAACACACCCGGACGCAGCGCTTCGTTCTCGCTGTTCAGGTCCTCCAGCGTCCGTGCGATCTTTCGGACCGCCTCGTCGTAGCACGCACCCGCGCGAGCAGGATCGTCCACTTCGACCAGCCGCACGATGTGCACCAGCTTGGCCACATGATCGAACACCACCATCTGCGGGTAGAACCCGAAGTGCAGATCCGGCAGTTCGCGATCATCCTGCGGCGCCGATTCGAAGGGCAGCTTCTCGGGCTCGACATAGCGGGCCGAGTCGTACCCGGCGTACCCCACCCAGCCCCCGAGGAACGAGCCCGGCAGCGCCCGCCCCGCGTCTTCGTCACGGTCCGGACGGATCAGACGCAGCTCCGCGCTGATCGAACGCAGCACATCCAGCGGGTCGCTCCCTACCACCACATCCGAGGGCGTGGAGCGTCGATCGGTCAGCGAGACGGTGTTCGCGTGCGCCACCACTTCGATCGATGGCTCATGGCCCAGGATCGAGTACCGCCCCTGTCGATCGCCGTTCTCCACCGACTCGAACAGGAACGAGGGTGCGGTCCGTTCATCAGCCTTCACCAGTCGCCGGTACGCACTGACCGGGGTCAGACGATCTCCCAGCAGGCGGACCCCCACGGGGATCACAGCGCGCCGTCCGCCCTCGGCCTGACCCGCCAGTTCACAGAAACGCGCTCGATCGATCGACAGTCCACGCATGGGCGGCAAGCATAGCCGCCGCGCTCCGCCCGCGCGGGCGCGATACCCTTCCTTCATGCTCCGCGCCCGCCGGTCATCCGTGTCACCCTCGGTCGAGATCACGCCCCTGATCGATGTCGTGTTCCTGCTGCTGACCTTCTTCGTCTTCGCGCTGATCCTCACCGTCCGCATGGACGCCACCGATATCCGCCTGCCCGAAGTCCGCAGCGGCGAGCAACCCTCGCTCACCACCCGACCGATCGTGGTCAGCATGTCTGCCGAGGGCACGGTGTCGCTGGGCGAGCGCGTGCTGGCAGAGGCCGAGGCTCCCCTGTCCGACGAGGCCGCCCAGACCATCCGTGTGGCGCTCTTGGAATCCGCAGGCATCGCGGTCGCCGGCCCCTCGGCCGATCCGGCCCCTGCCCTTCCGACCCTCATGCTCGCCATCGACGAGCAGGCACGCCACGGGAGGATCCTCGAACTGCTCGATTCCCTTCGCCAAGCCGGGATTTCCGATTTCCGCTACCTCCGCAGCCCGAAACCCAGCTCTGCATCCCAAGCCCCCAACCCAGCCCCCACCGACCGGTAGAACTTCCCGAGCCGAATGGGGCTCCTAGAGTTTTCCGATGACCCGGGCCACCCCCTCCCATCCCGCCGCTCGCTCGAGCACCGCGACTCGCGGCGTGGCGCTGCCGCTCGCGCTCGGGGTCTCGCTCGCACTCCACGCGGGCCTGGGGATCGCCCTTGGCGTTCGCGCGAGCGCTCAGGAGGCCGCCCCGACCGACCGCCTGGCCTTCGAGGAGTTCACCGTCCCGCCGGATCAGACCGACCCGCGGTTTGTCGCCCTGGGCAACCCCGACTCCCGCACCACTTCGCTGACCTGGATCGGCTACGAGGAATTCGAGGAGATGTGGGCCCCGAAGTCGGAGGTCGATCAGGCCCAGCAGAACCCGGAAGACCCCGGCCTGCCCGTTCCCCCCCAGCCGGACACCGAGCCGTCCGAGGATCAGACTCTCGAGCAGCCCGCGGACCAGCCCTCGCCTGCCGAGGAGGTCCAGCCGGATCCGTCCGTCCTCGATGAGTTCGTGGCCGAGGACACCGCCGACCAGCTTGAGGTGCCATTCCCCGCCGAGGAAGTCGCCCTCGACGACCTCAGGCAACTGGTGGACGCCATCGAGGACATCGCGGCGGACATCCCGCGCTTCAACCCGATCGAGGCCCTGCGCGAGCGTCGCGAGGCCATCGCGGCCCGGCGTGAGGCCGAGCAGGCCGCCGCCCCGGAGGCCCAGCAGCCCTCAAACGCCCCGGCTCCCGAGACCGAAGTCGCCGAAAACGAAAAAAATTCTGACCCCGCCAAATCGGGGCAGGAAGGCCAAAAAGCCCAGCGTGAGGCCGATGCAGCCGCGGTCAACCCCGTCCGAAGGCAGGATTTGGGCAGGCCATTAGCCGCCGAAGGCCTCTCGATCAGAACCGTCCGCCCCAATTTTTCGAATGTAACTCTGGCAACCGCGCGTCCGCGGAATCCTGTCTTTCAGATTGACTTCCGAAGGAACGGAAAACCTATACGAGTGTCTACAATCAAATCCAGCGGCTACGAACAAGTCGACGAGAGCGTTCGTATCGCGTTGTTTGCCTGGCGGGCTTCGGGTGAAGCCCTGCTGCAACTGCCGGATCCTGAGGATCCGGATAATCCCGCATATGTTTCCATAAAACTGGAAATTCTCCTGTAGGCAGTAGCAGTTCACATGTCACCAGGCGTAGAATTAGGAACAATGGAAACCAGATCGTTTGGTTTCCAAACGGAAACCAAGATGGGGATCCGAAGGGGGATTCATATCCATGAGACTGAGTAAGAGAACCGAATACGGCGTGATGGCCACTGCCCGACTCGCCGACCGAGCCCGTTCCGGACCCGGCTACCTCCAATCCCGCGAGATCGCGGAAAACGAGCAGCTCCCCGGAAAATTCCTCGAATCCATCCTGCTGGCCCTCAAATCCGCCGGCATTCTCGAGTCCAAGGTAGGAGCGGGCGGCGGCTATCGCATGATCCGCAACCCCGAGGAGCTCACCGTGGGCGAAATCGTCACCGTCCTTGAGACCGCCAGCGCCAAGAGCGAGGACGACGACGCCCCGACCGACACCGTCGGGCGGCGCACCCTCAACCTGCTCAACGGGCGCATCGAACAGGCCTTCGAATCCAAGGTCGGCTCGATGACCATCGCCGAGGTGCTCGCCCAGCTCGACGCCCAGCCGGCACCGGCCTCCAAGCCCGGCGTGCCCAGCGCCACCCCGGTCCAGCCCGCCGTGGCTCGCCCGATGCCCAGCCTGACGGCCAATTCGGCCCGCTGAGCCCGCAACGCCCCCACCGCCATGACCAACCTCATCGCCGCCACGCTCACCCCGTGGCGGTTTTTGTTTGCACCGACCCGGATTTCGACCGACGATACCCGCATGCACGGCGCTTTCCGCTCCATCTCGCTCGCAACCTTGGGCCTTGGGCTCAGCGCCAATGCGTTCGGGCAGAATGCCCAGCCCATCGATCCCGGGTACGCGGATGTCGGGCCGCTGCAGACCAGCCTCCGGGCCCTGCCCGAGGTCATGCGCCACGACACCGCCTTCGAGCATGTCTACCAGTCGCCCATCAATCCGAACCAGCGGTATCGCGTCGCCGGGGGCGTGTACGCGGTGTTCAACAACTCCGACTATGTCGCGACGCGGAACGGCACGATCGCCGTCTACCCCGCCGATGTGCGCTTTTACATCGGCCCACCACCCGGCTTCGATGGGAGCCCCATCGATCCCGCGACCGCCGCCCTGCTTCGCTACAACGACCCGATGGCACTTCAGGGAACGAGCCTCGGCGCTATGGACCGGGAGCCCGGCGCCGTCCGCGGCCAGCAGCCCCGCCAGCAGTTCCGACTCCAGGCCGTCGCTCCGCTCACCGTGGACACGACCATCAGCAACGAGCCCGTCCGCCAGCGCCGTCTGCGCGAGATAACCGCCCGAGCGCTTCGCGAAGCCAGCACGGGCGGTTGATCAGAGTTCCGGATGCAAACGAGCGATCAGCTCGAGTGGTCGCGATCGTCGGTGCCGGCGATCGAGTTTCGCATGGTCGTGTCGGCGGCGACATTCTTCATGCGGTAGTAATCCATGATGCCCATGTTGCCCGAGCGGAACGCCTCGGCCATCGCCCGGGGCACTTCCGCCTCGGCGAGCACGACCTCGGCGCGGTTCTTCTGCTCGAGGGCCCGGAACTCCTGCTCCTCGGCGAGGGCCATCGCGCGGCGCTGTTCGGCCTGGGCCTGGAACCGCTTGGTGTCGGCCTCGGCCTGCTCGGCCTGCAGCTTCGCACCGATGTTGTCACCCACATCGATATCCGCGATATCGATGGAGAGAATCTCGAAGGCGGTGCCCGCGTCGAGGCCGCGACCCAGCACGGTCTTGGAGATGCGGTCGGGGTTCTCGAGAACCTCGGCGTGCGTGCTGGAGGAACCGATCGTGGACACGATGCCCTCACCCACGCGGGCGACGATGGTTTCCTCGGTCGCACCACCAACCAGACGCTGGATGTTGGCACGCACGGTCACGCGGGCGCGGGCGCGAAGCTGGATGCCGTCCTTCGCGACGGCGTCCACCGTCGAGCGACCGGTGCCGACCTTGGGGTTCGGCACATCGATCACCTTGGGGTTCACGGAGGTCTGCACCGCGTCGAGGATGTCGCGCCCGGCAAGGTCGATCGCGCAGGCGGTGTCCCAGGGCAGGTCGATCTTCGCACGGTCGGCGGCGATCAGGGCGTTGATGACGCTCGGCACCCGGCCACCGGCGAGGTAGTGCGTCTCGAGCTGGTTGACCGAGACATTGAGCTGAGCCTTGGCTGCCCGGATGCGGCTGATGACGATGGTCTTGGGATCGACCTTCCGGAACTTCATGCCGATCAGGTCGAAGATCCCGACGGGCGCCTTGCTGAACAGGGCCTGAATGTAGAGGTTCAGGAACTGGAACAGAAAGACCGCCAGGAAGAGGACAACCAAGCCCACGATCCCGAGAATCACATACAGCAGAGTGTCACTAGGCATAAGCAGTCGGTTCCTTGTCCTTGGACAAAGGGAATGGATCAGCCACCGAGGGCTGCGGTACGATCAGGCGACATCATAGCCCCCAGCCGTGCCTCTCGCGAAAGTCAGGCGCTCTCCGCAGCCCGGATCTCTTCAAGCCGCTCCTGAGCCTCGGCCCGCACATCACGCCCCTCCAGATCCGCGATGCAGGCCTCTTCCCAGGACAGGTCGAAGCCACCGATCTTCGCGGTGATCAGCGCATTCACGACAAAGGGCAGCCTGCCGCCAGCCTGGAAGTGCTTCACCAAGTCGGAAACCGGGATGTTGAGATCTGTGCCCTTCACCATTCGAATATGGCTGTAGGTGATCGTCGCGGGGTCAACGCCTGCGAGGCGCATCTTGATGAGTTGCCCGAGCGGGATCGGGGCCTCTGAAAACTTGGCCTGTATGTAGAGGCCGAGCATCGTGTGTGGAGTGACCAGAAACTGAAGGACCAGTACGCCCACAGCGCCAGCCACCATGTACAGGACCATCTGCGAGGTCATACCGTGCGGACCCTGACCGTCGAGCCGTCAACGCGGGTCACCCGCACCTTGGCTCCGGCTTCGAGCATGCCGCTCTCGCTGGACGCTTCGATGGTGACGCCGTCGATCCGAATGCTGCCGACCGGGCGCAGCGGGGTGAGTGTGACCCCTTCGGCCCCGATCAGCGCCTGGCGACGCTGCTCTTCCTCGCGGCGCTGCTGCTCGAGTTTGGCGAGTTCTTCCTCGTCCTCCTCGTCCTCACCGAGGATGAGTTTCTTGCCGAATGGTGTGTTAGGGAAGATCTTCAGCGCGAACGCGATCGCGAGCGGCACCATCAGCATCAGCCCGCCCGTGCTCACCAGCCCCCACGCCATGCTCTCGTTGAAGAACGCCACCACCGCGGCAATGGCGGCGCACAACGCCAGCAGACCGATCACGCCGCCCGAGGGGATGAGCACCTCAAGGATGAACAGCAGCGTCGCCACGCCGATCAGTATGAAGGCCCAGATCAGGTGGTCGCTCAAGCCAGGTCTCCTTCGGGCCGCGGTTCATCCGAACCCGTGCTCTGTTCTTCGACCAATTCCACAGCCACCCGGTAGCGCGTCGCGCTGGTCACGCGTACTCGCTGTCCCGGGTCGATCGCGCCGCGCTCCGCGATGACATCGACCAGCTCGCCGTTGATCTCGGCCTGACCGGACGGCATGAGGCGAGTGGTCGCCACACCGGTGTCGCCGACCTTCGCCGGCGCATCGGGGTCGATCCGGTCGCCCATCGCGCTGAGCATCGACTCGGTCGGGCGTGGCGGATCTTTCAGGATCAGCATGTTCACGACCGGCACATACTGCGTGTACCGGCTGAACAGGTACATGCCGACACCCGCTGCGAAGACGCCCAGCAGCACGATGCTCGCGGCCCAGGCCAGATTCGCGCCCGAACCGGGGTTCTGACCGGGAAAGAGTTCGCCGCTCCCGGCAAAGGTCCCGACCAACCCGCCCAGCACCAGCAACAGGCCGGATATGCCGGCCACCCCGGTCCCGGGCAGGATGAAGATCTCGATGCCGACCAGCAGCACCCCGCTGACCACCGCGACCGCGGGCCACCAGCCAGAGGCGTTGATCATCATGGGGGGCAGGACCAACCCGGCGAGGGCCACGAGCGCGACCACGCCGAACACACCCGCGCCGGGCATGGACAGCTCGATGAACATGCAGAGCAGAAACAGCACGACGAGCGCGCCGCGAATGATCAGCCCACGAAGACCCTGCGTCATGAACTGCACGACCGATTCCGACCAGGTCTGATCCAGCCGCACCATCTGCCCGGCGGGCGTTCCGGTGAACTGGCGCAGTTCCTCATCGGTGTTGATCTCGGTCCTCGTGAAGCCGAACTCTTTCAAGCCCGGCGTAGTCAGGGTCAAGAAGCTGTTGCCGTCCGTGGCGTAGCGCACATACTCGTAATCGTCGGGGTTCTCGCTCGCGAAGTCCGGACGAGTCGAACCGGGCGTGCCTCTGGCGTTCAGCGCGAGGTTGGTCGCGTTGATCATGCCGGGTGTGATCTGGTCGGAACCGGGGGTGTAGCCGGCATCGACGGCGTCGCCACGCGGGTTGTTGTCGTCCGCGTAGATCTGCTCTCCCGATTCTCGCAGATTGATCTCCCCACCCGAAGCCATGTACGGCTCGCTGGTGCGCGGCGGGGCCTGATTGAACAGTGCCTTGTACTCACGCTCGGTAAGGAAGTAAAAGCGACCGGTTCGCTTGTCGCGCACCTGCCAGGTTTCGACCCCCAGAGTCGAGAAGGACTGGACCAGCACCTCATCGTGGCCGTTGCGCCGAGCCGAGTCCACCATGTCGGCGATGAGCGGCGCAGTGACCTTCGCTCGCTCGTTGGCAGGGATGCCTTCCTGGAGCCCAAACATGCTGATCACGCCCGCATCGCCCATGGTCGCGTTGGAACTCACGACGATCTCGTCGCAGGCGAGCGCGATGATCGCCCCGCCGGAGTAGGCCTGCGGGTTCACCCAGGCGATGGTGTGAAGGTTGGTGCCCTTGAGGGCCGCCGTGATCTCGGTGACCGCCGGGACTTCGCCGCCGGGGGTGTTCAGTTCGATGACGATGGCGTTGGCCCCCGCCTCCTCGGCGAGCCTGATGCGTCGCTGCACGCTGCGCAGGGTGACGCCATCGATCGGGCCTTCGATCGTGATGACCGCCAGTTTGTCGGCCTGACGGGCCGCCGGGACCGGGGCCGCCCCGGACGGTGGCTCACCCGCACCTGCACTGGTCTGATCCTGCCCGACCGCCCCGAGGGCCATCAGGAGCACCAGCGAGAGCGCGGCGACGCATCGCGTTACCCATCTTGAGGTCGAGTTCAGACTCTGCATACGCACACTATACGCCCTATCAGGCCGAAAAATCGGCGACACCGCCCCGGCCCGCTGTCCCACGGTACGCTGGAGATCCATGCCCGGTTCCCCTCCATCGCCCATCGCCAACTCCTCCTCCGCGCTCGACGCCGCCGAAGCCACCGCCCCGCTGCTCGCCTCGCACCTGCTGGCGGTCGCGATCGGCGGGGCCTTTGGCGCCGTGCTGCGCTACCTCGTGAGTTTCTTGGGAAACCGGATCGCCCCCGATCACCCCGAGCGTGCGACGCTGGTGATCAACGCCGCGGGCTCGCTGCTGCTGGGCGGGCTGCTGGCCTGGACGCTGGCCCGGCCCGACCACCTGCACCCGGCACTCCACACCGGTCTGGCCATCGGCCTGCTCGGGGCGTTCACGACCTACTCCACCTTCTCTGTGGAGGCGCTGAAACTGATGCAGAGCGGGAAAATCATGGACGCCGCGCTGTATGTGCTGATCACCACGGTCCTGTGCATCGCCCTCGCCGCGGCGGGGTACGCCTCGGTCAGCGCGATGCTCGGCAAGCCGTCGCCCTGAACCGGCTTCAGCGCGCCTCGGCCAGCGCTTCTTCCCAGCCCGCGGGCATCCACACCGACAAATCGCCGACTTCCCGCTCCACGCGTGGGCTCAGCGGCACGCCCCAGGCCTCGAAGTATGGCCCGAGGTTCCGCCCGATGGTGCGGCTCATTGTGATCACGAACAGGTCCCGCTTGTCCTCATCGGACCGCGGGCGATCGGCCTGAGGGAGCGTGTCGTAGGCGCGGAAGGTGGTTCGGAAGGCGTCCCAGCCGAAGCGCTGCCAGAGCAGGGCGTAGGTCTGCAGCGCGAGGAACGGATCGCGCTTCCACTGGTCAAAGGGAGCGCCGGCCTTGTGGTGCTGCACCATGGTCGCGAGCGCTCGACCGGGTTCGGTGCGCATCGCCGCGTCATCGAGCGGGAAGCCGTTGACGGTGTTCAGCGCCAGCACGGTGAAGATGTTGACCGTGACCTCGCCGGTGCCTTCGAAGGTCCACATCGGGTTCTGGTGGGAATGGCCCATCTCGTGGTACTGGCCCCAGAGCTCGTTGGGCCCCTGATCATCAAAGCTGGCCAGATCCACCATCGGCCTGGCCTCGTTCATCGGGATGACCAGGGGAGCGTCGGCCGGGCAGTACATGTAGCCCCACGACAGGCGCTTCTCGGCGACATAGCGCTGCTGGCGGTCGGGCCAATGGCGGGGCGAGCGGGGTTCCATGCCCTGCATCGCCTCGTGGATCCGCTTCCAGTGCTCCATGACCAGATCGGGACGATCGAGGTCACGGATCGCCTCGGCGGGGATGGTGAACACCAGCTCATCAGACTCCAGTTCGGCCCACGCCACGGGCAGCGCGCGGATCCGGCTGCGCCACTCGTCTATATCAGTCTCGCCGTGGCGGTATCGGGGCATTTCGACGGCGCCGGAGATCTCTACGCTCAGGCCCTTCGCGGCGACGCCGGCGGGAAGATCGAGGTACACCGGCCCGCCAATCGGAGAGGCCGCGCTCACGGTGCCTCCCACGAGGTCGGTTCGGTAGACCGCCACCGGCATCCGCACCCGCTCATCGAAATCCTGCGGATCGAGCCAGGCACCGATCTGCAGCACCGCCCCCGCGCCATCGCCATCGAGCACGCGGACGGTCACCGTCTCACCCGGAGGAGCATAAAGCCCCGTCGAGCGCCAGCCGGGGATGCGCTCAAGACGCAGGCGCCGGTTGACTCGGGGCATATCCGCCGGGACCGGCCCGGGGAAGGCCTCGGCGCTGGGGTGCGCCCGGAGGACGCCGGCCTTGGCTCGCCGAGATTCGAGGTCCAGCAGCGCGCAGGCCAGCGGCTGCTGGGCCGGACGCAGTGGGCGATCGGCCATCGAGCGATACGCCCTCTCCAACTCTTCGGCGTGCGCGAGCGCGAGTTCGTCGGCGATGCGGATCAGCGGGCTGTCCATCGGCACCAGCGCCAGCGCATCGCGGGCGATGCGCGAGGCGAAGACCACATCGCCTTCCCGCTCGCCGGCCAGCACGCTCAGCGCGATTTGAGCGTTCGCGTTCGGGGCGGCTGCGGCGTCGAGCGTGTAGACACCGCCCCGACCGGGCGAGAGCGCCCGTTCGGTGTACAGGATGCCGAACTCACCAAGCAGCCGGTTCGCCGCGAGATCGGCAGCGGAAGAGGCGTGCCCGAGTTGGATCTGGCCCCAGGCAGTCTCGACGCTGAGCATCGCCCCGCCCCGCTTGAGCCATCGACCGAGATCATCCAGCCGGCCAGCGCGCGCGAAGGCCTGAGGGGAGCCGACGATGAGGTCGACCCCATCGAAATCGAGGTTGCGTTCGTTGCCCCCCACGGCCTCGAGCGTGATGCCACGCTTGGCGAGAGCCGCACGGAGCGCACCGTTCACGCCCCACGCGCGTGCGGCCGGTGCATCGGCAAGCCATTCGAGCTGCTCGACGAGGAAGGCCCGCGTGTCGCCCCGTTCATCGTCGAGGAAACCGCCGTGCCCGAGCGCGACCACGCGTCCTTCGCCGACCCGGGTGCGGGCGCTCAGCACGGTGCCGTCGGCGAGAGCCGCGACGGCCTCGGCCTCGGCGTAGACCACCATCGAAGCCGGATTCCCGCCGGTCGCGATGGTGTCCGCGCCGGACGCTGGCAGGCAGGCGAAAAGACCGAACGCGAGACCGAACGCAAGAACGAGGTGTTTCAGCATGCCCGAAATCGTACTCGCTCGGACTGGGGGTTCCAGAGGCCCGTCCGGACCGATTTACGCTCGACTGGGCCGATCCGACTGCTCCAGCGACCAGCGCATCGGCTGGACTGTGCAGTCGATGTGCAGGCTGAAGAACCCGCCCTCGTGCCCGAGCACCGTCGGCCAGATGATCGTGCGGTCCGTAGTAGGCATCTCGAGATCCATGAGCCGGCCCGGCTCGACCCACTCCAGCCGCCCCTCGTCAAAGTCCACCCGATCAACCGCCACCGGCCCCAGCACGCGGTACCAGAACATCAGCCAGTGCGTCGGCGGGGCGCCATCGGCCGAGCGGTAGCCTTTCTCGGAAATGATCCCGGCGAGGTGCAGGCGGTCGAGAGCGATGGTGACCCCTGCTTCTTCGAGGATTTCGCGCTGGGCGCACTGGGCGGGGCTTTCCCCTTCGCTCGTCTCCAGTTTGCCGCCGATCGGCGAGTACAGTCCCTTGTTCGGCGACTTCGCGCGGTGCAGCAGCAGGTAACGCCCCTGCTCGTCCCGGAGTTCGCAGAGGCAGGCGATCTTGTAAGCCGCGTGATCGTGGTTCATGCGCTCACACTATCGCATGGCGGGCGTCGGTTTTTCCTCGCCCGCCCGCTGCTTGGCCGATACCTTCACTATGACTTCCACGCCTCCGGCCCGAACCCCCCGCTCCACCGAACTGCCCACCATGTCTCCGGCGCTCAGCCAACCCTTCCAGATCTCCGGTGCCCGCTGCCACCTCATCGGCATCGGTGGGTGCGGCATGTCCGGGCTCGCGCAGATGCTCACCGCGCGGGGCGCGATCGTCACCGGATCGGACCGCTCGCCTTCGCCGGTCACCCAGATGCTCGAGGCCAGTGGGATCGAGGTCGGCTTCGATCAATCCGGAGCCGCACTGCCCGAAGGGCTGGACCTGGTCATCGCCTCTGCGGCAATCGGCGCAGATCACCCGGAATTGTCGGCCGCAGTGAACGCCGGTGTGCCGACCATGACCTACGCCGAGGCGATGGGCAAGTGCATGCTCGGGCGCACCGGCGTCGCGATCGCCGGCACGCACGGCAAATCCACCACGGTCGGCATGCTCGGGCACACGCTGATCCAGTGCGGCATCGATCCGACGGTGATCGTCGGCGCGACCTGCGCGCAGCTGCGCAAGACCGAATCAGACCTCCCCACGGGCTTCCACCTCGGCGCCGACGAGATCCCCACCGGCCCGCGTGCCGGCGAGCCGGGCGTGCTGATCGGAGAGGCCTGCGAGTTCAACCGCTCATTCCACAAGCTGCACCCGACCATCGGCGTGATCAACAACATCGAAGCGGACCACCTCGACATCTACGGCTCGCTCGACGCCGTCGTCGAGGCGTTTCACGAGTTCGCGCTCCGCCTCCCCGGCGTCGAGCGCGGCGGGAAACTGCTCATCGCCCACGACGGCGCGCACCGACGCGTCGTCACCGCCGGGCTCGACTGCGAAGTCTTCACCATCGGCTTCAACCCCGCGGCGGACTATCAGGTGCAGTACGACGCGTCAGCGAGAACCGTCCGCCTCACCGCCGAAACCGATTCGGGCTCCGTCGATCTGTCCTGGACGATCAACCAGCCCGGCGACCACATGGCGATGAACAGCGCCACCGCCGCGGTGCTCGCGCTCTGGCTCGGCGCCGAACCCGCGAGGATCGAAGCGGCCCTCGCCAGCTTCACCGGCGTCGATCGGCGCCTGCAATTACTCGGCGATGTCCCAGTGCGATCCGGTGACGCGTCATCCGGCACCATCCGCGTCTACGACGATTACGGCCACCACCCCACCGAGATCGACACGACCCTCCGCGCCCTGCGCGAGGCGGAGCTCTCCGATCGCGAAGGCCGGCTGATCTGCGTGTTCCAGCCCCACCAGCACTCGCGCACACGCTTCCTCATGGAAGAGTTCGCGCAGTCGTTCAGCCACGCCGACATCGTCATCGTGCCACACATCTACTTCGTGCGCGACTCGGAGATCGAGAAGACCAAGGTCTCCGCAGCCGACCTCGTCGACCGGCTGCGCCAGCAGGACATCCGCGCGATGCACCTCTACCCTTTCGGGGCCATCGTCGAGCAGCTCCAGCAGATCGTCCGCCCGGGCGATCTCGTCGTCATCATGGGCGCCGGTCCGGTGACCAGCGTGGCCCACGATTTCGTCAAGGCCCAGACGGCGACCGCGTGAAAGACTCGGTCAATCGAGCGTGAACCGCTCGACCGCCTTGCGCAGCTCGTCGGCCTTGGTGCTGAGGCGCGTCGCGGCTTCGGCCGACTGAGCCGCACCGATGGCCGATTCCTCGGTCGCGCTGCGGATCGCATCCACCGATCGGGAAATCTCCTCCGCCGC
This sequence comes from uncultured Phycisphaeraceae bacterium, assembly GCA_964543335.1. Taxonomy (GTDB): domain Bacteria; phylum Planctomycetota; class Phycisphaerae; order Phycisphaerales; family UBA1924; genus JANSXG01. Next base: position 47,831 of record CAZIXS010000008.1, read on the forward strand.
CGATGACTGCTGGCGAGCAGCCGCCGCGATGGATTCGATCTTGCGCGAGACATCGGCGGAACCGGAGGTGATCGCCGCCAGCGACTGACCCGCTCGCTCCGCGAGGCCCACGCCATTCGTCACGCGCTCCGTGCTGGAGTTCATTTCCTCGACCGCTTGCGTCGTCTCACGCTGGATGGATGCGATGCTCTCGGAGACCTCGGCGGTGGCCTTGGTGGTCCGGTCGGCGAGCTTGCGGACCTCGTCGGCGACGACCGCGAACCCGCGCCCGTGTTCGCCGGCCCGTGCCGCCTCGATCGCTGCGTTCAACGCGAGCAGGTTCGTCTGATCGGCGATGTCGTTGATCACCTCGACGATCTGACCGATCTGCTGGCTCTTGTCGCCCAGCGAATCGACGAGTTGAGAGAGCGTCTTGACCTGGTCGGCGATCTCCCGCATCTCGCAGACGGTCTGACCAACGACTTCGGCGCCTTCCGTGGCCTTCTCGCCGGCCTCGATCGAGCCACGAGCGACCTCGTCGCTGTTGTTGGCGACCTCTTCGATGGAACTGGTCATCTCGGCGACCGCCGCGGCGACCTGGTTCGACTGGGCTTCCTGCTCGCGGATCGTGTGCGAGGTTTCCTGGCTCGCGCTGGCGATGCTCTCGCTCATGTTCGCCACTTCAGAGGCGGTGTCGCTGATGCCACGAACAAGATCAGCAAGCGAATCACGCATCGTGTTGATGGCGGTGCCAAGAGCTCCGATCTCGTCCTTGGTCTTGACTTCGATCGCGGCACCGGACAGGTCACCGACGGCGATCCGCTCGGCACGATCAGACACCTTGCGGACCGAGGCGACCACGCCGCGCACGGTCCAGATCGTCATGCCCAGAGCGAACATCACCGAAACACCGAGCAGCACCACCAGACTGCTGGCGGTCGCTGAGCGAACTTCCGCCACGGATTCGCGGGCCGCCGCCACATCGGCGGTGAGGCCGTCGCGGAACTCGTTGACCGCGGCGATGGTTGCTGCGGAATAATCCTTGGCCTGCTGGGAGTACACGACGACCCGCTCCTGGGCATCGACCAACGCCGCCAGACTGTCCCGGTAGGTCTTCCAGAGGCCGTTCCAGCGCTCGCGGGTTTCCTCGTCGATGCCTTGCTCTGCGGTCGCGGCTTCGAATTCCGACAAACGCTGGTCAACGCGGTCGAGATACTTCCGTTCACCACGCAGCAGGAAGTCTTTCTCGTGGCGCCGGGCCATGAGCATCAGGACGGTCAGGTTATCCAGACTGTTCGACTTGAGGTCTTCCTCAAGCGCGTGAACCGCTCCGCGGAGATTGCCCTCCATGCCCAGCTCGTGCGTCAGGCCGCGATGCTCGTACGCCTTGGCCAAGGATTGATTCGCCCTGGCGAGAGACGCGAGTTGAGCCTCGATCGCTTCGACCTCCGCCTGGCGTTCCCGGGTGTCCAGCAGGCTCGACGCATTCCGCATCGACTGCTGGGCCTTCTCCAGTTCCGCCTGGAGCGTTTCCATGCTTTCCATCTGACGGTTCAGCAGGAACTCACCCTGCAAGCCCGCGGCGATCTGCGTGTGCCACGCCGCCTGCGTCGCAAAATCCGCGCTCGCGATCGTCCGGTCGAGCAGGTTGTCAAAGGAACCCGCAATCCGGCCCGTCGAAAACATCCCGAAGAGACAGGCCGAGACAGTCAGTGCAGCCAGAGCGCCGCTCCCGAGGAACAGGCGCTTGCGAAGCGAAAGGTTGTAACGAGGCATCGGAGGGGACTCCCTGGTTCGAGGAAACAGAGCGAAATTCATGGCACCCGGCAGACCCCTCCAGCCCGGTGCGTCGCTGCCTCATCGGCACTGAAAAATGGCTTCTCCAGTGGCGACAGGGCAAATGCCGACATTTCGAGCTTGCGGACTGCTCACAAAGGCTCCACCTTCACGCCACAGCGACCGACTCGTCACACGACCCGCACGGGGGCTGTGCTAGAGTGATGCCCCTTCCTCAGCCCACCCGAGACCAGCGACCCGCCATGAGCCGCACGCTCTACGACATCATCGTATTCAACAAGCCCATCGACACCTGGTTCGGGGTAGGCGGTGGCGCCGATCGCTACGCGCGCCCCGCCGACCTCGAAGAGCTCGCCGACTGCCTCATCGCCTACGCCGGCCACACCATCCGCGTGCTGGGCGACGGCGCGAACCTCCTGGTCCACGACGACGGCGTCGACGGGCTGGTGGTCGATCTGGTTGATCTCGAAGCCGTCGAATACACCCCCGGCGAGACCGCCGACGAGGTGATCCTGCACGCGCAGGCCGGGGCGAACCTGCCCCGCCTGATCGTCGAGTCCGTGCGCGAGGGCTACGCCGGGCTGGAATCGCTCGCGGGCATCCCCGCCACCATCGGCGGCGCGGTCATCATGAACGCCGGAGGCGCCTTCGGCTCCATCGCCGAACTCGTCACCCGGGTGCACGCCATGTCCTCGACCGGCGCCGAACTGGTCATCCCCGCCGACCAGATCAGCTTCGACTACCGCCACTCCGGCCTCGAGCACCTGGTCCTCACCAGCGTCGAACTCCGCCTGCGCAAGGTCTCCGAGAAGACCCGCCCCGCCCTGCGCGATCGCCTCAAAGAGGTCATGGCCTATAAGAAGAAGACCCAGCCGATGGCCGAGCGCTCGGCGGGCTGCTGCTTCAAGAACCCCCTCGCCGTCTCGCCGGGCCTTCCCGGCGCGGGCCAGCGGGTCTCGGCGGGCAAGCTCATCGACGAGGCCGGCTGCAAAGGGCTCCGCATCGGCGGCGCGGAAGTCTCCGACCGCCACGCCAACTTCATCGTCACCCACGACGGCTGCAGCGCCCAGGACATCATCGACCTGATGAGCGAAGTCGAGAAGCGCGTGCACGCGTTCTGCGGCGTCCGCCTCGAGCGCGAAGTCAAGGTCTGGCAGAGGACCGAGCCGTGAGCGCCCCCCCCCAGGAAGCCCGCCCGATCGTCCTCGTCCTCGCCGGTGGGCCCGACGCCGAGCGCCCCGTCTCCATCGAGTCCGCCACCGGCATCTTCGAAGCGCTCCAGACCTCGCAGCGCTTCGAGCCGCGCTACGAACTCATCGACCGCCCCACGCCGCAGGAACTGGCCGACCTGATCGCCCGCCACCACGCGGCCTGCGTGTTCCCCGCGCTGCACGGTCGCTGGGGCGAGGGCGGGCCGCTGCAGGAACTGCTTGAGCGGTGCACCGTGGCCTATGTCGGCTGCCAGCCCCCCGCCGCCCGGCGCGCGATCGACAAGGCCGAGACCAAGCGCATCGCGGCGACCGTCCTCGAACGCTTCGCCGGTCAACCACTGACAGAAGTCATCCGCGTCTCACGCACCGAACTGGTCAACCCGGCCTCCGACGAACTCCCCCTGCCGCTGCCCTTCGTCGCCAAGCCGAACTTCGAGGGCTCGACGGTTGGCCTGCACATCGTCAGGACCGAAACGCAATGGGCCGACGCCCTGCGGGCCATCCGCGCCGAGCCCAAGGCCTACATCGCAGAACCCCTCACCCCCGGTCGCGAGTTCACCAGCGGCATGATCGCGGGTCCTGCCGACCGATCGGGCCGACCCACACCCGCGCTTCTCCGCGTGCCTTTGGTCGAGATCCGCCCCGCGACCGACCTGTACGACTTCGCCGCCAAGTACCAGCGCGACGACACGGTCTACACCGTCGCCCCGGACCTGCCCGAGCATGTGACCGACGCGATGCAGTCCTTCTCGATCGCCCTCGCCGAGGCCATGGGCATCCGCCACCTCGCCCGGGCCGACTACATGTACGACGAGAAAGCCCGCACCGCCCACTTCCTCGAGATCAACACGATGCCCGGCTTCACCAGCCACTCCCTGCTCCCCAAAGCCGCGGCCCACACCGGCCTGCCGATGCTCGCGCTGTGCGAACGGCTGATCGAGGCGGCGATGGCGGATCATGCGACGAGCTTGCCGATGCACGCGAAGGGGTGAGAGGGACTTTCACCTTGGGTGCCATGGTCAAGTCCGACGCAGTCGGACGCAGCCGGACAACGGGACTTCGTTCCGATTTTCTCATGGGCATCGCTCCGCGAAGAGCACGCCACTCGTCAGCAATCGAGTTTCTTTCCTTTCCCTAGGAATGTCGTCTGACGGGAAAGAAACCGGCAGGGCACAGACTCGATTCTTTCCGGTCAGAACCAAACCTAGAGGTCCGGAACGAAACGGAAACGCCAGCTGCCTCCCTCTCCCCTTGCGGGAGAGGGCCGGGGTGAGGGGTCAGCGGCGAAGCCGCTGCCTTTGAGTCTGTGTGGTCGGAAGATTCCGACCGCCCCCTCATCCGTCCGCTTCGCGGCCACCTTCTCCCGCGAGGGGAGAAGGA
>CAZIXS010000009.1:0-2167 GCA_964543335.1 uncultured Phycisphaeraceae bacterium
CAACCAGGCGAAGTTCGGCGTGCCCATCGGCCCCGGCACCGATACCTCGGCCCCACAGGCGCAGGCACTGCAGGCGGTCATCACCGGCGTGCAGGGCGGGGCCATGCCCTACGCCCTCTACGGCTTCGGCACGATCCTCGGCGCACTGCTGGGGCTCGGGGCGTTCTCTGGACTCGGCGTGCTCGTCGGCCTCTCGATGTACCTGCCGTTCTTCTACATCGCGACCTATGGCCTCGGCTGCGTCATCAACATGATCGTCTCCAAGGCCAAAGGACCGCGCTGGGCCGAGGAATGGGGCGTGCCGCTCGCGGCGGGCTTCATCGTCGGCGACGCCGTGCTCGCTCTGGGCATCAACGCCATCGTGCTGCTCGGCGGCTGATCACTCTCGAACACCCTCCCGCCGGGAGCTCTGCATATGAAACTCATCGCGTACCTGATCATCACCGTCTCCGTCATCGTCGGATCGCTCGCCAGCGCCACGGCGTACCTCGCGCCGATCGACACACCGGACAAAAAACTGATCGGCCTCGAACTGACCTCCGCCGCGGGCGCATTCATGCCCGCCGAGGTCAGCGACGAGTTCCTCGAACAACTCGGGGCCATCCACGCCGAGCTCGACGAAAAGAAGAAAGCCGACGCCGAAAACCCCCTGAAGGCCAAGCTCGAAGAATCGGCCGCAGGCGAAGGCGAGGCCTTGGGCGAGGAAACGAGCGAGACCACTGATCCGGAGTCCACCGAAGCCGAACAAACGCCGGGGGATGACTCTGCCGATGCTCCGACACTCAGTCCGGCGCCCCGGCTCGAGCCCACCGGCGAGAGCATTCTCGCGGCTTTCGAGAAACCCAGGCCCATCGGTCGCAAAGGCGACACCCTGAACGCGGAACTGCTCGCGATCCTGCGAAATCAGACCGGAGATCAGAAGGTGGAGTACCTCAAGGTCAACCGCTTTGACTTCTTCCGTTGGCCCCACTGGTGGGTGTTCCTGATCGCGTGCGCCGGGCTGCTCGGCGGCGCGTTCCTCGTGCGTCGGGCCCAGAAGGCCGAACTCACCCGCAGCGGATCCGTCGGCAAAACCGAGAACCCGACGGACGCACGCACCGTGTTTGCGCGACTCTCCGGTCGGCTCGACGAACTCACCAAGGACCTTGAGCGCGCGACCAGTACCGATGAGAAACTCGAAGCCATCGTCCGACGCATCGGCAACATCCAGCGCGATGATGTCCCCGCGTTTGTCGCGGACCGCCCCGCGCTGGTGAACCGGCTGTCGCTCGCCGGCTACGCCGAGCTCATGGACAACTTCGCCGGCATGGAGCGGCAGCTCAACCGGGCCTGGTCCGCCGCAGCCGACGGCTACCTCGACGAGGCCATGACGGCGCTGCAAAACGCGCAGCCCCTGCTGCTGCAGACGCTGCAGAAACTCAAGAGCTGATCGCGGACTTGGCGAACTCGCTCGCGGCATCGTTGACGATGCCCGCGCGGTTGGCGCCGGTGCCTCCGCCCTGGGCCGAGTCCGGCTTGCCGCCGCCCTTGCCGCCGCACGCTTCAGAGGCTGCGCGCACCCAGTCGCCGGCCTTGAGCCCGCGTTTGATGAGCGAGTCCGGCACCTTCGCAACGATGGCGAGCTTGTCCTCGCCCTCGTCCACACCGATCAGCAGGACGCCGCTCTCGGGGTGGCGCGAACGGATCGCATCCATCGCGGCGAGCAGGGCCTGCCGATCGGTGCCTGCTTCGGGTAACTCGGCGACGATCAGCGTGGCGGAGGTGTTCTCGGCAATCTCACGCGCCTTGGCGACCGCGAGGTCTCGACCAGCCGCGGCCTTGGCCTTGTTGGCTTCCTTGATCTTCTCCTGCAGCACTTCGATCAGCGCCCGCATCTCGGTGCGAGCGACCAGAGGCAGTTCGGCCCGGTCGATCTCGTCGTTGACCTCCTGCAGTTCAGGGGCCAAGTGAGCGACCGGCAGTTCGGAAGCGCCTCTCAGGCGCGAGAACAGTTTCGTCGCTCGTTCGCGCGACTCCGATGCGGCGGGCCCGGTGATCGCGCCGAGGCGGCGAACCCCCTTGGAGACGCTCTCCTCGGCGGTCAGGATGAACGCCTCGGCCTGGCCGGTCGACTTGAGGTGGGTGCCGCCACAGAACTCGATGGAGAGCCCTTGCCAGCGTTCGCTCG
>CAZIXS010000009.1:2267-4006 GCA_964543335.1 uncultured Phycisphaeraceae bacterium
GGGGCGACCAGCGAACCCTTCTGGTCCACGCCGTCACCGAGCACCTCGCGCAGCGCGTGGTTGAGCAGGTGGGTCGCGGTGTGGTTGGCTTCAATGCCGTTGCGCCGTTTCTGATCGACTTCGGCGATCACGCCATCGCCGACGCGCAGCTCGCCCTTCTTCACGCGACCGATGTGGACGATGAATCCGCCGCAGTTGTGCACGGACTCGATCTCGAATTCGCCGCTGCGCGAGTTGCCCCCGGCGGGGCGGGAGACATGCATGCGACCGGTGTCAGCGACCTGGCCGCCCATTTCGGCGTAGAAGCAGGTCTTATCGAGGACCACGGCGTAGCGGGCGTTCATCAGCTTGGTGTTGATGGACACATGCTCGTCGAAGTCGGTGCCGTTCCAGATGGCCTTGATCGTGCCGGACTCCTGGCGGGCGTGAAACTTGTCGGTGTCGCGCGTGGGCTTGACGTTCAGGTGTTTCAGGCGTGCCACGGCGTCGGTGGGAAGCAGCAGGTTCGTGCCCGCGGCCGGACCAGAGCCCTGACGCGAACGCTCACGGGCCTCTTCCATGAGCCGGTGGAAACCCTCGACATCGACCGCCAGCCCCTTCTCCTCGGCCATCAGCTGCGTGAGGTCGATAGGGAAGCCGTAGGTGTCGTGGAGTTTGAAGGCGTCTTCCGCGTCGATGCGCACGCTGCCCTCCGCGGCATCATCGAAGTGCTTGATCCCCTGCTCCAGCGTGCGCCCGAAGCTCAGCTCTTCGTCTCGGATGATCTGCTCGATCTTGCCCTGGTGCTTGACGAGTTCGGGGTAGAACTCCCCCATCGCTTCGGCGAGCGGGCCGACGAGCTTCCAGAAGAACTCACCCTGCACGCCGAGCGTCTGGCGACCGTAGCGCACCGCGCGCCGGAGCACTCGGCGCAGCACATAGCCGCGTCCCTCGTTGCTGGGCTCCGCGCCGTCGGCGATGGAGAACGACAGCGTGCGGATGTGGTCAGCGATCACGCGGTACGCGATGTCGTGCTGGTCTTTGAGTCGACCGGTGTACGCGGGCGCGCCGGTCACACGCTCGATGGCGTTGAACAGGTGCGTGAACAGGTCGGTGTCGTAGTTCGAGTTCTTGCCTTGCAGCACGCGCACGATGCGCTCCAGGCCCATGCCGGTATCGACATGCTTGTCGGGCAGCGGCTTCAGGCCGCTCGGCTGGCGGTCGAACTGGATGAACACGAGGTTCCAGATCTCGATGACATCGGGGTTGTCCTGGTTGACCAGCGTCGCGCCGTCCACGCCGGCCCGGTCCTCGTCGTCGCGTCCGTCGTAGTGCAGTTCGCTGCACGGGCCGCAGGGGCCGGTGTCGCCCATCTGCCAGAAGTTGTCCTTGGCGTTGCCGGGGAGGACGCGCTCGGGTGGGAGGTACTTGAGCCAGAGCTTCTTCGCTTCCTCATCGGGCGCGAGACCCTGGGCGGCGTCGCCCTCGAAATAGGTGGCGTACAGTCGGCTCGGATCGATCTCCCAGACCTTGGTCAGCAGTTCCCACGCCCACTCGATGGCCTCGGCCTTGAAGTAGTCGCCGAAGGACCAGTTGCCGAGCATTTCGAAGAAGGTGTGGTGGTAGGTGTCCTTGCCGACATCGTCGAGGTCGTTGTGCTTGCCGCCGGCGCGGATGCACTTCTGCGAGTTCGCAGCGCGTTTGATCCCATGCAGCGGAGAAGTCGGATCGAGTGTCCCCTGGAAGATCGGCTTGAACTG
>CAZIXS010000009.1:4016-28676 GCA_964543335.1 uncultured Phycisphaeraceae bacterium
GGCTGCCCGGCTGGATCTGGCCGAGGAACGCCGGCTTGAACTGGTTCATCCCGGCGTTGGTGAACAGCAGGGTCGGGTCGTCGTGCGGGACCACGGGGGAAGACGGCACGAAGACATGACCGGCGCGCTCAGCGAAGTAATCGATGAACTGCTGACGGACCTTGGCGGAGGTGTAGGCGGTCTGCTGGGTCGAACCGTGGGATGGCATGAAGAAGCGGCTCCGGGCTGGGGATCGTGAACAGCGTGGGCACGGAAAACCGAGCCCTCGGGGCGGTCATCGTACCCTGTTCGGATGCCATCGACCGAGGTGCGGCTCAGCCGGTGAAGGCACGCTGCACCGGGTTCGAGAGGGTACCGATGCCCTCGATCTCGATCTCGATGGTGTCGCCGTCGTTCAGGAACACCGGCGGGTTCCGGGCCATGCCGACGCCGCTCGGCGTGCCCGTGAGGATGACCGTGCCGGGGAGCAGCGTGGTGCCGCGGCTGATTTCGGCGATCAGTTCCTCGATCGGGAAGATCATGCTGGCGGTGGTGTCGTCCTGCATGACCTCACCGTTGAGGCGGGTCCTCAGGCGGAGATCGCCCGGAGACTTGTCCAGAGCCCCAAGCGGCACAACCGAAGGGCCAAGGGGGCAGAAGGTGTCAAAGCTCTTGCCGCGGCAGAACTGGCCCCCGGAGCCGTTCTTCTGCCACCAGCGAGCCGAGACATCATTGGAGCAGGTCACGCCGACGACGGGACCAGACGGGTCGAGCACCTGCTCAGGCCTGAGATCGCGGCAGGGCCTGCCGATGACCACCGCCAGTTCCGCCTCGAAATCGACCTGCTCACGCTCGCCGTGGGCGTTCGCACCGGTCAGGACCTTATCGGTGCAGACGGGGGGGATGCGGATCGCCTCGCCCGAGAGGCAGGCGGAGGCCGGGTTCTTGGTGAACAGCATGGGCCGATCGGGCACCGCAGCGCCCTGCTCGTCGGCATGGGCTTTGTAGTTGCGGCCCACGCCGATGATGTGGCGGATCGGCAGAACCTCGCCGCCGGGCAGGTGGACGCCGACGGTGGCGCCCATGGCGGGATCGAGGCCTACGAGCGGGAGCGAATGGGTCTGTGTCAACGCTGCTCCAGTCGGTCCATGGCGGCCTTGCGGCCTTCTTCCTGTTCCATCAGCTTCCGCTGGATCTCGGCGCGGTATTGCTCCATCCCTGCGGGTTCGGGGAAGAGTTCGACGAGCAACTGCGGCGGCACATTCTGCTGGCGGAAGATGCTGATGAGCGGATCGTAGACCACGCGCTGGATCGTGCTGGTCGCACGCTTGTAGATCAGCGAGCTCTGGAAGATCTCGATGTTGCTGTAGGCGAGGATATTGAGGAACACATTGCCAGCTTCCAGGGCGAAGTCCGGGTGCATCTCGTCCATGCGGTTGCGATCGCGGTCGGCCAGTGTGACCTGATCCTGGAGTTCGAAGTAGCGCTGGTGGACCTGGCGGGCGTACTCGATGTTGCCTTCGAAGGCCTGGCGGTCACCGTTGAGCAGGCCGTTCAGGAACGCGCCACGCAAGGCCATCTCTACTTCGGACGCCGCGACATGAGGGATAGTGAACCGATCCTCGTCCATGAGCTGCTTGCGAACGAAGGTATCGAGGTCGAGGCCGAGATCCTCGAAGAGTTCGGGATCGTTGAGGTTGAGCCCCTCGAATTCTCGGAGCTGCGTGAACCAGTAGTTGGCCTGCTCACGATCACCGAAGCGATAGGTCGTGCGGATGGCATCCTTGAGGAAGTTCTGGAAGCCCTGCGAATAGGTGCTGAAGGCTCTGTTTTCCCAACTCTGCCGGCCACCCCGTGCGGCGACCTCTCGCACGACTTCGGCGTAGGCGGGCATGTAGTGCAGGGAGACCATGGTGACATGCGTATCACGGATGGGGTCGTACATGACCGTGCCGGAGCGGAACAGTTCCTGGATCGCGTGCATGGTGATGCGATCGGTGTTGAGCGTGTTGAATGTGCGGGAACCCTTGCGCTGGAGCCCGAGTTCCACGCCGCGGCGCGACCAGTAGACGGCGTGGGATGAGGGGTGACGCCAGTCGAGGGGGCCGATGGTTTCGGTGTAGCGCTGCATACGCGTCGGGGACATGCGGTATTCGTCCACAAGCACACGCTTGCGGATGTGCGGGATCAGGCGCGACCACGCTCCACGCAGGACGACTTCGCCCTCCTCGTTGAGTGTGTCGGCGAACCGCGGATCGTCGTACAGCGCGGTGAAGACGGAGTTGGCATCGCCGCGCTGGGTGAGCTGGATCTGCGCGCCTTCCCGGGCGAAGGGCAATCCGCCCTCTTCTTCGGGTCGGGTGAACCAGGCGTTGTTCAGCGCTTCCTGCACGGCGTAGAGCTCAAGCAGGTCGAAGTCGAATTCCAGGCCCGCCTCATCCTTCAGGCGGTTGGCGAGTTCGTTGACCAGCGAGTCCTCAATACCGAGCATCTGGTCCTCGAGGCGGTCGCGGTTGCGATCGGCGAGTTCCTGCTCGATCACGCCTTCGAGCGTTTCTGGTGCGCTGACCACGCCCTCGAGCCATTCGACCATTTGAGCGGTCGCGGCATCGTGATCTTTCTCGAGCTGGGGCGGCTGGCCGAGCAGCATGTGCCACTCGCGGGCAAGTTCCTTCTTGTAGTACCGGTTGGCATCGTCCATGAACCCCTGGACCTTGTGGTTGAAGATCCACGCCAGTTCCCGGTGCAACTGGACATCGTTGGGGTTCCGCGGGATGCCTTCCTGGCGCAGCAGTTCGATGCCCGCCTTGACCCACTGCCAGCGTTCCTCGGCGGTTTGGGTCGCGACGGAGATGTTGTAGGACATGTTCCAGGCGTGGAACGACCACACACGCGGGAATCGCGGCTGCAAGCGGGTGATCGCGCTGGAGAGTTCGATCGCCTCGTGGAACTTGCCCTCCTGCTTGAGGCGCTCGGTACGCATCCAGAGGTAGTTCACGAACAGACCACGGAACGCGCCCATGGCGATGCCGACGGCCACTTCCGGGGGATCGCCCTCAGTCGCGTTGTCGGTGTAGGTGAGCTGGGCCCGCCCGGCCTCGGCGCTGACCTGCGTCGCCACGAAGCCCGAGCCGATCAGGCAGACCAACAGCACCACGGAGCAGATGCCCTGGACCATGCGGTTTGACTGGTTCATCGCGGGTGCTCCTTCTGGGCCGGAGAATCCGGGCCTCTGATTCATCTACGAGGCCCGGGCCGTTGGGTTCGGTCCGGGCGAATCGGGCGAGAAACGCGGTTCGGGTCAGTGTCCGGAATAGATCGCCAGTTCGCGGTTGCGGAACATGAGGATGCCAAAGGCAAGGGTCGAAACGGTCCAGAGCCCGATAGCACCCATGGTGTAGGCCAGATTACCCCAACTCAGCAGACGCCCGTCGGACAGGCTCTCGATCGGCCTCAGGGAAGTGTAGACCCCGAACACCCAGACCACGAGTTCGGTCATGGGCTTGGCGATCGCGTTGAGGGGGAGCACATTGCCTTCCGCGGTGGTCGTGGAGAAAGACCCGAGCGACTCGGCCATGTACCCCGCGCTCTCGGTCGCGAACAGCACACACAGGGTCACCACGACCGCGACCGGGAAGCTCAGGAAGGTCGAAAGGGCGATCGCGACCGCCGCGATGAAGCCGAGCTTGATCAGCAGCACGGTACAGACGCGTGTGAAGTTCAGTTCGTACCCGCTGGCCGGATAGAGAATCTCCAGGCCATCGGGAGGGAAGACGAAGCTCTGCGGGTTGTTCGGGAAGTTGTAGACCTCCAGAACGAGCACGCCATCATCGCTGATCAGCCCCGCGGGGATCGACATCACCTGCGTGATCTTCAGACCCACCTGCCGGATGCCGTCGCGTCCGCTTTGAGTCTGGGCGGGAGGCCAGTTCACATTGTTGATCCGGAAGCCGACGGTGTAGAGTTCGCTCGGGTCATTCGAACCCGCCTGGATCTGGTACCGCAGACTGAGTTCCTTGTCGGAGCCGACAAACTCCTCGAGCCCACGGAACACGAAGACTCTGATGGTACCGAGTGGAACGGCACGCTCGAAGGCTCTCGCCTGCTCGTTGATCTCTCGGCGGAGTCCGTCTCGGAGCGCCTCGGTCGGCTCGAGGTTGGGGTCCTCGGTCTGCATCTCCTGGATTCGACGGTCCACCGCCTGCTCGACGCGCTGCGGATCGGGCAGTTCCCGGAGCGGTTCGACACCGACGCGCGCCACGAGCACCTGATCCTCCAGGAGTCGACGGTCAAGCGTCCGGTAGTCGGGCTGCCCCTCTTCCCGAACACTCGTATCCCGAACGCCGGTTTCTGAGGTTCGGTCGATGATGCGGTGATAAGCGACTTCGCCTCGCGCCGGCTGGAGTTCGAGGTACTGCGTGAAGAGGAACACACCGCCGGAAACAACCAGCAGCAGCACGGCGTTCAGGACCATGACCCCGAACCACTTGCCGGAGATGTAGGCCCACGCCGGGACCGGCTTGGTGACGGTCTGCCAGATGATCTTGTCCCGCTGCTCGAACGCGACCGAGGCGGCGCAGAAGAACACGGTCATCAGCGCCAGCACGATGTACCCGAAGCCAGTGCCGTACTGCATCCACTGCTGGACACGGTAGCGCAGCGGCTGCTCCTCGTTCAGCGCGGTCGGGATCACGGCGAGCAGAATCAGCAGGATCACAATGAAGACCAGAGAGATCTTCATCCGGACCGCTTCGTTGAGCAGGTTCCGCGCGATCGCAAAGACCGGGTGCGAGCCGCCCAGCAGAAGCCGAGCGATTTCAAGCAGCGTCACAAGGATGAAGACCAGTGGGATGACGCTGAGCCCGAGGCGTCCAACGCCCTGGAATCCGGGTATGAGCGTTAACGGATAAGCCACCGCCGCCGCGAGCAGCGAGAGGCCGAGGTAGGTCATGGCCAATCCGAGCCAGATCGCGGCGAGCGCGAATATGGTGCACACGATGTACGCCGCGGCAAGTACCGTCTCCACCGGTGTCTCGCGCTGCGCCTCCGCGATGCCGGATTGCAGGCGTTCCTCGAGAATCTGCGCGGTCGATCGCTCGATCCGCTCGGCTCCTTCGGGCGATGCTTCGTCCTGCACCTGCGTCTGATCGGCGACGGGAAGCGCCGAGTTCATGGCCACCACGATCGCGCCGTAGCTGCCGATCGAAAGCACGAGCACCACGATCGACGCGATGACCTTGAAGCGCGTGGTCTTCTGCAGCAGATCGAGGCGTTGCCAGAGCTGGCTCAGGTTCACGGATTCTTGTCCTTGTCCTGGTTGTCGCCGAGGAGTCCTTCGATCACGCTGGTGTCGATGTCTTCATCTTTCCCAGACTCTGCGCTGGGTTTGTCCGAGGATGCCGGGCTTTGACGCGGCGCATCGTCCTCGTAGAGGTCCCCGAGCAGTTCGTCGATGACCTCCTCGCTCTCGTCTCGGCGCTGCTGCTCGGTCGGGGCCGCCGGAGCCTCCTCGGTTTCCATGGCTTCGTCGGAGGCTGATGGGCCGGTCAGGTTGGCGATCAGCTCGTCGGCGCTGGCTTCGGCCGCTGCTCCGCCGACCAGGAAGGAGGCCGTGGAACCGCCGTGCTGCGCACCGGAGGTGGCGGTCCGCTCAGCGCGGGCACGCTCAACCAGGCCGATGAACAGGTCCTCGAGCTTCTGCCGCGCTGGGTGCACCCGGTCAAGATGCTTGGCGCGACGCTCGAGCACCGCGCGGATCTCGCTGATCGTCTCAGCATCCAAAGCCTCGGTCTCGATGACCGAGCGCGTGCGGCTGGCGAGCAGTTCGTCGCAGGTGCCCGCGGCTCGGATCTTGCCGCCGTACAGGATCACCATCCGGTCGACCACATCCTCGACATCGGCGAGCAGGTGAGACGACAGGAGGATGGTCTTGCCCCGTTCGCCGAGGTGGCGGATCAGATCGTTGACCTGTTTGGTGCCGATGGGGTCGAGGCCGGTAGTCGGTTCGTCGAGGATGAGGAACTCGGGGTCGTTGATCAGCGCCTGGGCCAGCCCGATGCGGCGCTGCATGCCCTTGGAATACTCGCGGACCTGACGGTGCTGGACACCGGTGAGGCCAACCATATCCAGGAGTTCTTCGATGCGGCGTCGACGCACGCGGTGCTCGAGCTTGAACAGCTTGCCGTAGTACTCCAGCGTTTCGCGGGCGTTGAGGAAGGGGTAGAGGTACGACTCTTCGGGGAGGTAGCCGATCCGCTTCTTGACGGAGACATCCGACGGCGGCTTGCCGAACACTGCCAGGCGCCCTGAACTCTTCTTCAGCAGACCGAGGATCATCTTGATCGTGGTCGACTTGCCCGAGCCGTTCGGACCGAGCAGGCCGAAGACCTCACCGGGGTGAACCTCGAAGCTGATCTCATCAACCGCGACGGCGCGGCTGCGCATCCAGAAGTCTTTGAAGGTCTTGGACAGGTTGTGCGCAATCACGACCGGGGTTCCGGTGCTCGGTGCGGTCTGTCGCGGCTCGGTCTGGAGCTGAGTCATGAAAATCCCATCGGGCTCACCCGGTGATCGGGGTCAGTTGAATCGGTCTTCAGCGCGCTGGCGGGCGGCTTCGGCGTCTCGCTCGTTCCGAGCACGCTCGGCACGCCGCGCGATCTCGGGGTCATCGTTAAGCAGCAGCTGCACCTGGTTCGAACCAGCCGGAAGCATGAACCGCTCGACGAACGAGTTTTGCGTCAGTTCCGCCATCGCGGTCCCCCACCGGTCGGCCACGAACAGCGCGGGGTTGGCCCGATACTGCTCGAGGGCGATCTCGAAACGGTTCTGCTCCTGGCGGGCCTCGTTGACGACCTCGACGCGGTAGGCCTCCGCCTCGCGGATCATCGAGGCCACCATCCCCTGAACGGAGACATTGCCGAAGTTGCGGGGCGTGTCCGTACCTTCGACGGTGATCTGTTCGCCGGTGAGCGGGTTCTCGATGAACAGCGGCTCGGTGCGGTACGCGCCGTCGATGACCGCGAACATGGTCTGCAGCGTGCGCTCGGCGTCTTCGGGGCGATCGAGGTCGGTGTAGGCTTCGTAGTTGTCGATCAGTTGCAGCAGCGTCTGCGCGGCCGGGCCAGCGGCGGCCGAGAGAATGTCCGTCTGTTCGCGGCGTGCGTTCTGGCTTTCCGACTCCGCCTGCGAGACCGCGTTGTTCACTTCGTTGAACTGCTGCACCACGGGGAGCGGCGGGTACGCCTGCGTGAGCTGGATGGAGTTGATCTCGATGCCCGCACCGACCGGAAGACCGTTCTGGTCAAATCCGCCGATCCGGTTGAGGTTGTCCTGTGCGATGCGCTTGATGCGATCCTCGATCATGCTCGACTGGCTCGCGGCGGAATCGTCGCTGGCGGAGCCGCCGCGACGGAGCAGTTCATCGATCGGCATCTGCGCCACGGTCTGCACGATGGCCGAATGCACCGCGCTGTAGACCATGGCCTGTTCATGCTCAGGGTGGACATTTTCGAGGAACACGCTGGGTTCATCGCGCGTGTAGTTCACCACAAAGCGGGCGTGGGCCAGGCTGCGGTCCGCGGTGATCAGCGAGCCGTCGGTCCCGGGCGTGAGCACCCCACGACCGCGACCGATCTGCGTGAAATCCTGCGTCTGCTGAGCCGCGGTCAAGCGAGGGTAGTACCAGTCGCGGATCTGCAGCGGCACCGTGCTGGTATCGACCTTCTGGATCGATCCGAACGGGCGGGGCCAGGCGAAGTGGAATCCGGGCTCGAGATCGGTGGACACGATCGCGCCGAATCGCGTCTCGACGCCGCTCTGCGACTCTCCAACAGATTGGAACCCGTTGAGGACGAACAGGGCAACCAGCACCACCATGACGATCTGCAGAACGCGGTAGGTCGCTCCGAGCGCATCGGCGAGCGAGCGGTTGGCCATGGCCATCGAGGCCGAGCGCTCCACGCGCACATCGCTGTCCTCGGTCAGCGTCAGCGAAGCGCCGCGACGCTCCTCGACCTGCATCTCTTCGAGCGGCGCATCGGACCCGATGTTGATCTCGGGTTCCTCAGGGCGCTCGTTCGGGTTGGGCGTGTTCGGGTCGGCCATATCAGTTCCCGCCCCCGGTCGGGGTCACGCGGCTGGATTCGCCGTGCTCCACGACGCCACGCAGGTAGTCGCTGCTGAACATATCCCAGCCCATCAGACCCTGATCGGCGATCCAGGTGATGTTGGTCGCAAGCCCGTTGGAGATGAAGTCCACGCGCTTGAGGAACTCGGCGAGGACAGGGTCCTGGGCCTGGATGGCCAGGAACTGTGTGGCTTCGCGGTCGCCCTGCGTGCGGATCTCTGAGGCCCGGAGATTGGCAAAGGTCAGGATTCGCTCCGCTGCGGCCTGAGCGTCCTTGCGAATCTGCTCGGCGCTGGCTCGCCCTTCGGCTCGGGCGTCCGCCGCGATGCGGGTCCGCTCGGCTTCCATGCGCTGAATGACATTGCGGGTGACTTCTTCGGGCAGCACCATCTGGGTGATGTACACGCTGCCGACCTCGACGCCATACGCCGTCAGCGGGTCATCACCGCTGGCAGAGTTGATGCGCTCGAGGATGCGGGATTCGAGTTCGGGGAGCTTGGATCCCTCGGGGTTGAACAGATCGGCCATGCCGTAATCGCTGACCGCCGCGAGCGAACTGCGGAGTTTGCCTTCGAGCATGTCGCCGGCGCGCTCGTACTGCTGCTCCGGATCGCGACCGGTGCCGCCGGCGTTGAAACGACGGTAGAAGGTCCGCGGATCGGCCACGCGCCAGGTCAAATTCACATCCGCGATGATCTGCCGGTTGTCGGCCAGCTGGAACTGCTCGCCGGCGGCGTTCAATTGACGCACGCGTGTGTCGTAGATGGTGACCGAGGAGAACGGCGCCGGCGCTTTGAAGTGCAGACCCGGTCGGTCGATGACACCGCCGTCGGAAACTTTGCCCCAGTTGGCAACGACCGCACGTTCGGTGAAGCTGACCTGGTA
The DNA here is from genome assembly GCA_964543335.1 of uncultured Phycisphaeraceae bacterium. Taxonomy (GTDB): domain Bacteria; phylum Planctomycetota; class Phycisphaerae; order Phycisphaerales; family UBA1924; genus JANSXG01. The sequence goes on from CAZIXS010000009.1 coordinate 13,006, forward strand.
GGTCATCGATTTCGCGAGGAAAAGCACGACAATGATTCCGGCGATCGAGATGTAAACCCACTTATTCACTGGCTGGCTCCCTCGGAGTCGTCAGAAGAACGGAAATCGAGCGACTGGTTGATTTCGGTCTGGTCGATGCGGACATCGACATTCTCAGGCACCACGAACACGCGAGCCTGTTCGGTGGCGATGGCCCAGGCCGCGAGCAGACGATCGGCCATGAACGCGTTGGGGGCGGCGTTGTACGCCGCGAGTTCGCCTTCGCGTCGGATGGCTCTCGCTCGCTCGCCCATGTGCCGGCTCCAGCGGCGGGCACGCGCCTCGGACAGCGTGGTCGCGGCCTCGCCGCCGGCTTCCTGGATCATGGTCATGATCCGGGCTTCCTGCTCGGCGATCATCTCGGGATCGGTGTTCTCGCGGCTCATCCGATCCAGCTCGTCGAGCTCGGCGATGATGCGATCGGCCAAGTCGATGTCGCCCACCGCTTCGGCGAGCGTGGAGATGCGGTCGGCCTCGGCAAGTTCGATCTCGCGGAGCCGCTCCTGGTCCGCGGAAACCACATCCTCGAACGGCGCGGCGACATCGCTCGAGGGGTGCACGCCCGCGATGCCCGCGAAGGTCACCCGGACGCCTGTCCCACGCTCATCAAACACGCGCTGGATGCGCTCACGAAGACCAACGGCGATCTGAGCACGCTCGCCGCCGAGCACCTGATCCTCTGTGAATTCGGAGAGGTACTGGGTCGCGGTCGCTGACGCCATCGCGGTCAGCACTTCCCTGCGGATGGCTTCGCGATCGCGACGCGGACCATCCTGTGCCAGCTCGTAATACGACCGCAAATCGTCCACGACATATTGCACTGACATCTCGAGCGACAGAATCGAAAGGTCGCGGAAGCGGCTGGAACTCCCGGCGACGCGGCTGGGCTGCACGAGCATGAACCGCTCGCCCTGCGCGTTCGGGGCCTTCCAGACCAGCGGCCCGCCATCGTTCGAGTGCGCCTTGCGGGTGCCGATCACGATCTCGTTTACAGCTGTCGAGGAGAACGTCACGACGCGGCTGAACGGCCACGGCGCCTTCACCACCAGACCCGGCGGGAGATCGGCGACTTCGGCCACGGTGCCGTCGGGAAGCGTCCGCTGCGTGGTGACGATCTGACCGTTGGCGAGTTTCAGGCCGGTCTCATCCGGCTCGATCACCACGAAGCAGGTCATGCCCCAGATCAGGAGCACCGCGGCAGGGATGCCGTAGATCCCGAACCGCTTGAGCAGTTTGAAGAACCAGCCCTCGGTGACCGAGAAGCCGAACTGGTAGTTGATCGCGCCGCTGATGGACTCGGTGATGCGGTCCGGAGCGGCGGCGAGCGCGAGAAGGCGGGAGTCGAAGCCGGGACGCAGGTATTCGCCGGCCCGTCGCGGCTTGTAGAAGTTCAGGACGGTGTTGACCAGCACTTCAACGCCGTACACCAGCAGAAGCACCCGATACACCGTGGGCAGGGCTTCCAGCAGGCTGCGGTTATCCAGCGCCATGTCCAGGAAGTGGCCGATGGCGAGAAGCAGTCCGATGATCGCCCCGGCCATGGCAATGCCCGCACCGCCATTGAGCAGTGCCCAGATCGGCTGGCGGGCCATGCCGGCGACAAAGCGTGCGAACACGAACCCCAGGAATGCGGAGGTGACACCGATGGCGATGCCCCACCCCGAGTTCAGCTCCGCCGCGAGTTCAACCTCGCCGGAGCGGAACAGCAGCACAAGACCCAACACCACCGCCACGAGGCCAATGACGACGCTCAGCACCGGCAGGAGCAGACGATGCATCCACGACAGGCGAGAAGCCTGCACGACCTGGTCGGCCCCCACTTCATCGAAGACCGACGCCTGAGAGGCGTTGGACTCACGGAAGGCTTCGGTCTCGATGGCTTCCAGCCGCTCGAGCTTGTGCTGGTGGAAGACCAGCAGCAAGGCGATCCAGATCGGAACCCCGAAGAACATCAGGATCGACCCGTAAGTCGCAGCGATATCACCACCGAGGGCGCCGTACACGATCATCGCTATGGCCAGCGCGAGCTGAATCGCGAGGCCGAAGGCACTGATCGTGGAGGCACGCTGGTACGAGAGGTGGTCAGCGTTCTTGGGCATCGGTTGGAGAGATCCTCTTGGGTTGGGCCGAGCAAGGTCGGACCGGCCGGACAACCGCGGCGATCGCCGCCGAAAACTGGTTCTTGGCACCGGAACACGCCCAACCCGCAGCGAGACCGCGCCCTCGGGAACACCGTTCCTGGACACACCGGGGATGGGGGGTGCTATTCTCGCCCGCCCGGCCCCGTCTGTCCACCGAACGCGACCGCCGGGATGGGAATACCCTGCCGCCGCATCGCACAGTACGAAGATCAGCCCGTCCGGTTCGGCAAAGTTCACAACTTCTTCCACGCGCAGAACTTGCCGACCACCAGAAGTTCGGGTCCAACCATGGTTCAACCGAGATCGATCGAACCGGGGACCCCCGCCTGCCGTATCCTGTAGATTGTCATGTTCCCTCGTGGCGGCGTATCCTTCCGCTTGAGCCCACCCGCCGCGCAGCCCTGACGGAGAACGAATGTTCGGACAAACGCTGTCGATCGCCCGAAACACCTTCGTCGAGGCGATCCGCCAACCGATCTATTTCGTCCTGATCCTCGCCGGATCGCTGATGCAGGTCTTCAATGTCCTGCTGGCGGCCTATTCCATGGACTACACCGAGGAAGGCTTGGAAGTCCAAAAGGACAACAAACTCCTGCTCGACATGGGTCTGGCGACCGTTCTCGTGGTCTGCACCCTGCTGGCCGCCTTCATCGCCACCAATGTGCTGTCGAAGGAAATCGAGAACAAGACCGCCCTCACCGTCATCTCCAAGCCCATCGGCAGGCCCGTCTTCATCTTCGGGAAATTCCTCGGGGTCTCGGCGGCGATGACCATGGCCTTCGTCACGCTCCTCGCCTTCTTCCTGCTGGCGATGCGCCACGAGGTCATGTCCACCGCCCGCGACAACCTCAACTGGTCCGTGATCGCCACCGGCGGCCTGGCCCTGCTGCTCTCGGTTGGTGCCGGGATCTGGGGCAATTTCTTCTATGGCTGGGTGTTCTCCTCGACCGCGACGCGCCTGCTTGCTCCGCTTTCGATCGGAGCATGGGGGATTACGCTGCTGATCGACCGGGGCTTCAAACTCCGGGACTTCGGCGCGGAGGACTATGTTTCGGCGGTGGTCCAGCCCCAGGTCCTGCTCGCCGCCGGAGGCGTGCTGCTGGCGATGCTGGTCCTCACGGCGCTCGCGCTCTGTGTTTCCACCCGCCTCGGGCAGGTGATGACCATCGTGGTCTGCGCCGGGATCTTCATCGGCGGGCTGATGTCCAACTATCTGCTGGGCCAGTACGCCTTCGTCAACGAGCACTTTGCGGTAGTGGAAACCGTCAATACAGAATTCGAGGACGACACGATCAACCAGGCCGGTGACACCGTGTCGCTCACCCTGACGGCGATCCCCAACGTCGATATCCGCCCGGGCCAGCCGGTCTACTTCGGACCCGCCCCGAACGGCGTCTCGCTCGCGGTCCCGGCTCACCAGCCGTTCACCGGTGATGTCACCCGTCCCAATGATCTGGTCAATCCCGATCAGTTCGGACGCTCGCTGGCGGTTCAGCAGTACGACGCCGAAGAGCGCGAACTCACTTTGGTGAACGCAGGCGGCCTGCCGGTCAGCCGCATGCCTCGGGACGGCGACTACCTGTTCATGCAGCCCACCAGGAACTCCGCTCCCGCTCTGGTCGCGTGGAGCGTTGTCCCGAACCTGCAGTCCTACTGGCTCGTGGATGCGATCACGCAGGGTCACCCGATCCCGGCGCGGTACATCGGGCTGGTGATGCTCTACACCGCGCTGCAGATCACCGGGCTCCTGAGCCTTTCGGTGATGCTGTTCCAGACGCGCGATGTTGGCTGATCTCCAGCAGGATCAGGTTTGCATCAAATCTGACTGAGGAAACGGATGTCGCCCTCGTAGAGCAGGCGGATATCCGGGATGCCGTAGCGTCCCATCGCGATCCGTTCGATGCCGAAGCCGAACGCGAAGCCCGTCCACTCTTCAGGGTCGATGCCCACCGATTCGAAGACCGCCGGATCGACCATGCCACACCCGCCGAGTTCCACCCAGTTGGCGGGCTTGGCGGGGTTGAGGCGGATCTTCATGTCGAACTCGGCGCTCGGCTCCGTGAACGGGAAGAAGCTGGGGCGCAGCCGGATCTCGGCATCTGGCCCGAAGTACATCTTCGCGAACTGGAAGAGCGTGGTCTTGAGGTCGCGCATCGTGACCTTGCGGTCGATGTACAGCCCTTCGATCTGGTGGAACATGAACGAGTGCGTCGCGTCCACCGTATCCGGCCGGTACACACGACCCGGGGCCACGATCTTCAGGGGTGGCCCCCACCCCTTCGCGACCGCTTCTTCCATCACGCGGATCTGCACGGTGGAGGTCTGCGAGCGGAGCATGCGCGGGCGCCCGCCCGACTCGAAATGCGCATCCACGCTCTCGACTCCGGGCTCGTGCACATAGAAATTGTCGATGGGCTCGCGCGCCGGATGGTTCTCGGGGATGTTGAGTTTCACGAAGTTGTGCTCGTCATCCTCGACCTCGTCGCCGGCGGCGACATCGAAGCCCATGCGACCGAACACTTCGCACAGTTCACGACGGACGCGCGTGATGATGTGGCTCTTGCCCATCGGCATGGCCAGAGCCGGTTCGGTCACATCGATCTGAGGACCGGCTATCCTCGCGGGTGCACCAGCGGACTCCAGCTTGGCCTTGGCCTCTTCGAACGCGGCTTCCAAGGCCTGCTTGGCGGCGTTCATCCGCTGGCCGACCGCTGGCTTTTCCTCCTTGGGAACATCTTTGAGGCCGGCCATCGCCGCCTTGAGCTGGCCCTTGGAGCCGAGGTACGAAACGCGCCACGCCTCAAGAGCAGCGGCATCGTGCGTCTGAGCGAGTTCAGCGAGCGCGGAATCTTCGAGTTGCTGGATCTGCTGGAGCATGGGGCAGAGTCTACCAACCGCGCCTTCCGCGTTCGCTGGCGCAAGGGCTCGGCGCACGAAAAAGCCCGCCTTGTGGAGCGGGCTTTGGTGAGCAGGTGCTGATGAAATTCAGTCCTTGGATTCGGCTTCGCCGGCTTCTTCGGCGGGCGATTCGGCCTGAGCCGGCGCGGCTCCGGCTTCAGCCGCGACGGGCTTGGCATCGGCGCCCCAACCCTTGCGGGCCTGAGCGGCGAAGGCGGTGCGACGGTCGGCCTTGCGACGACGACGGCTGGGGTTGCCGCCGATCTCGGGGCCGTCTTCGGCACCAACAAACTGCAGCACGCACAGTTCGGCGGCGTCACCGATGCGACGCTTGCCGATGCGGACGATGCGGGTGTAGCCACCGGAGCGGTCCTCGAACTGCGGAGCAACATTCTCGAAGATGTGCTTCACGATGCGAGGGCACTTGCGGAGCTCGCCGTACCGGTTGCGCTCGACCGAGTCTTCGGAGGGGATGGAACCGAAGAACTCTTCGGCCCGCGAGACCATCGCCTGCTGCGATTCACGCTCGGCGTCGGTGGCGTCGGCCGGCAGGTAGAGCCAGGCGAAGGCGCGACGGTCGTGGCCGAGCTTGCTGGCGACCAGGCGACGAGAGTGCAGATCGCCCCGCTTGGCGAGGGTCACGATCTTCTCGACGTAGGGCTGAACGGCCTTGGCCTTGGGAAGCGTGGTCACGATCTGTCCGTGCTCGAACATCGCAACGGCGAGGTTCCGAAGCGTAGCGGCGCGGTGCGAGGTGGTGCGACCGAGTTTGTGTCCGCCTTTGCGGTGACGCATGGCTCTATTCTCCGCTGCGGAGTTGTCCCGCCGGCTTTCGCCCGGGTGCTCCGCAGTTGTCTTCGCCGGGTTGTCGAACAGACTGATCCGGCTGGTTCGTGCTGAAAACTCCGTCCGGCTCGCGCCGGTCGGTTGGAAATGCTCCGGCTCTTAGCCGGCGATGTGGACGCCTTCGGGCAAGGGCATGCCCAGAGTGAGATCGAGATCGGCGAGCTTGCGCTTCACTTCACGCAGCGAGGTCTTGCCGAACGAGCGGACCTTGAGCAGGTCGGACTCGGCCTTGCTGACCAGTTCCGCGACGGTGTTGATGCGCGCCGATTCCAGGCAGTTGCTGGCCCGGACCGAGAGGTCGAGCTCGGAAATCGGCATGTTGAGCTTGCGGACCAGTTCGTCGTCAACGGACGCGGCTGCGGCGGCTTCCTCGGAAACGCGCTCTTCGCCGGTATCGAAGTACTGGACGAACGGGTTGAGGTGCTTGCGGAGGATCTTGGCGGCTTCGACCAGAGCCATCTCGGGGCCCGTGGTGCCGTTGGTCCAGATCTCAAGGGTCAGCTTGTCGTAGTCGGTTTTCTGACCGACGCGGGTCTCTTCGACCTTGTAGCGAACGCGCTGAACCGGGCTGTAAATCGCGTCGACGGGGATCACACCGACTTCGACTTCGTCGGAGGCGTCCTTGTACTGCTCGGCGGCGGGCACATAGCCGCGTCCCTTGCTGACCACGAGTTCCATCTCGAAATCGATTTCGTCGGTCAGGGTGCAGATCACCAGGTCTTTGTTGAGGATGGTGATGGCGGTGTCGGCCTCGATGAGGTCCGCGGTCACTTCGCCGGGGCCGGTGGCGGCGAGGCGCATGGTCTTGGGCTCATCGGAATCGAGCTTCACGACGAGGTTTTTGATGTTCAGGATGATGTCGGTGACATCTTCCATCACGCCGGGGATCGAGGTGAACTCGTGCTCGGCGCCGAGGATCTTCACCTGCGACACCGCGGCTCCCTCGAGCGAGGACAGGAGCACGCGACGGAGGGAGTTGCCCACGGTGGTACCGAAACCGCGTTCGAACGGTTCGACGGTAAAGCGGCCGTAGGTCTCGGATGAGAAACGGGTGTCTTCGATAACTTGTGCGGGCAGTTCGAGCCCACGCCAGCGAACACGCATGTTCGACTCCTCGGTATTTCGGCAGGTTGCCAACAGTGACGATCCGGCGGTTCACAGTGCGGGGCATGGCTGCCGATCCACGCACCGAACTTTCTTTCCGACGGAAAAACGAGAAACGCCGCGTTGACCTTTCGGACAACCCGGCGGTGATTCGATGCGATCAGACGCGGCGCTTCTTGCGGGGGCGGCATCCGTTGTGGGGGATCGGGGTGCGATCTTCGATGGCGGTGACCTTCAGGCCGGTGGAGGCGAGGCCGTTGACCGCGGACTCGCGTCCTCCGCCCGCACCGTTGATGCGGACTTCGAGTTCGACCATGCCCATCTTGCGGGCCTTGGAGCCGGCGGATTCACCGGCGCGGGTGGCGGCGAAGGGGGTCGACTTGCGGGAGCCCTTGAAGCCGATGGTACCGGCGGAGTCCCAACAGATCGCTTCACCGTTCATGTCGGTGATGGTCACGATGGTGTTGTTGAAGGTCGCCTTGATGTGGGCGATTCCCTTCACGACATTCTTGCGGACTTTGCGCTGCTTCTTCGCCATCTTGCTTGCGTCTCACTGTCTGCCAGCCGAGTTGTCCCCACCGAAGAGGTGCTCGACCGGGAATGAAAAAGTTCGTTGTCATGCGAGCGGACGAAAACCGCTCGACTGGATTGCTGGTGTGAAGGTGAACACGGCGCCCGATCGAGCGCCGGAGGATCAACCCTTCACGCCCTTCTTGCCGGCCACGGTCTTCTTGCGGCCCTTGCGGGTGCGGGCGTTGCACTTGGTGCGCTGGCCGCGAACGGGAAGGCCACGACGGTGGCGATCGCCACGATAGGCCTTGATGTCGCGAAGGCGCTGGATGTTCTGCTGCACCTGACGGCGCAGACCACCCTCGACGAGGTACTCGGAGTCGAGCAGCTGCGAGATGGAGGCGACCTCGGACTCGGTCAGGTCCATGGCCTTGGTGGTCGGATCGAGACCGAGCTTCTCGATGATCTCATCGGCGAACTTCGGACCGATACCGTGGATGTAGCGAAGCGCGTAGCGGATCGCTTTCTTGTCTGGGATGTCAACGCCAACGATACGGGGCATGCTTGAGAACTCCGAGAGTTAAACTTCAGGAGGAAGAGCGGACAGAACTGATAATCAGCCCTGCACCTGCTTGTGCTTCGGGTCAGATGAGCAGATCACGCGAACGACGCCTTTCCGACGCACGATCTTGCAACCGCTGCAAATCCGCTTCACGCTCGAACGAACCTTCATGGCTGACCGCCTTCACAATCGACCGGAACCGCGCCGGGGACATGACCCGCACACGCTGATCCGTAGGAAAAATCAGGGTTCACGACGCAACCGGGCGGCTGCGATGCGACCGCGCACGGGTCCCACAACCCGAGCGGGTCGGGCAGGGTATCAAAAACGCCGATCGCGTGCTGCACCACCCGGGCCGGGGCGAGAGAAATTTTCTTCAGGGGCCCGGGCAGGCTTGCCAGAAGCTGATCCTCCGGCCAGTGCGAGGTAGTCGATTCGGGGGGTTCCGAGCGTCAGGATCTGCGGGCCGGATTCCCCAACCAAAACCATGTATTCCTCATGGCAGGCCACGGCCCCGCTGTCGGTCCGGATGGTCCAGCCGTCTGGGGCGGTGTGGACCGCGGCCCGGGGATAGGGAAGCCCAGAGCCGTTGACGGCGGGCGGGGGAGGCCAGCCGGATGAATCCCGGATGACCAGCATGGGCTCGATGGCCAGAATCATCCCCGGTTCCAGCACGAAGTCCTGCCCGACGAAGCCGCTCCAATAGCACGGCACCTTGGGGGGCTCATGGAGCGAGCGTCCGATGCCGTGCCCGACGAACTCCGTGACCAGGTCGCGCTCCATGTCCAGGGTCGCCTGCTGCATCCAGTGCCCGATCTCCGACCAGCGTCGCCCGGGTTGGATCCTGGCGATGGCCTGGTCGAGCAGTTGGCGGGTATCGGCGATGAGCGCGGCCCGCTCGAGGTAGGTCCCCCGCTGTTGTTCGGTGGCATCTTTCGGAGGTGGCACGAGGAAGGAGACGGCCGAGTCCCCGCAGTAGCCGTTCAGGCGGACACCGACATCGACCGAGACCAGGTCGCAGGGCTGGAGGATGCGATCCCTGGGGATGCCGTGCACCACCTCATCGTTCACCGAGATGCAGGCCTCGGCGGGGAATGGCGGCGTGTCGGTCTGGCGATAGCCGCGGAACAAGCCGATCGCTCCATGGCTTTCGAGCACCTCGGTGATGGCCTGGTCGATCTGGCGTGTGGTGTTCCCGGCGATGCAGAATTCTTTGGCGGCGTGGAGCGCCTCGATGACGATCGCACCGGCGGCGCGGCATCGCTCGACCTCGTCGGAGGTCTTGATCGGGATGGGTGGGCCTGACCAGTGCGGGTTGAGCATGAGATAGAAGTTTATGCGAAACAAGAACGGGCCCGGCGCATGGCCGGGCCCGCAGTGAGATGCGTGGTCACACGAGGATCAGCTTCGGGCGCCGCGGATGCGGGGGCCCTTGCCCTGGTCGTTGCCGCCCAGGAAGCCGGCGTAGTTCCTCATGAGCAGGTTGGCTTCGATGCGCTGGATCAGGTCGAGGCCGACGGACACGACGATCAGCAGACCGGTGCCGCCGAGGAAGGAGGCGACCATGAAGTCCACGTTGAAGCTGGTCTGCACCACCATCGGGATAACCGCGATGATCGAGAGGAAGCCCGCACCGACATAGGTGATGCGCTCCATGACGGTTTCGAGGTACTCGGCGGTCCGGGGGCCGGGTCGAAGGCCGGGGATGAACGAACCGGAGTCGCGCAACTGCTTGGACATGTCTTCAGGGTTGAACTGGACGGTGGTCCAGAAGTAACTGAAGAAGTAGACCATGCCGACATAGAGCAGGATGTAGGGGTACTGGCCCATCATGAAGTTGTCGCCGAGGAACTTCATGAAACTGGCGTAGAGGCCGGAAGAGTTGGCGGACTGCTGAGCGAGGGCACCAAAGAGCACCGAGGGGAAGATCATGATCGAGCTGGCGAAGATGATGGGCATCACGCCGCCGTGGTTCACGCGAAGGGGCAGGTAGGAACGCTGCCCGCCGAAGACGCGGCGGCCGCGGGTGTGCTTGGCCTGCTGGACGGGGATGCGGCGCTGAGCGACGGTGATGAGCACCGCACCGGCGACGACACCGACAAAGGCGCCGAGCAGGAGGATGAGCTGCATCCAAGAGAGCTGGGTTTCGCCTTGGTCAATGCCGAGCGTGCTGCCGATGAAGCCGATCTGTCCGACCGGGGAGTTCTGGATGAGCCAGAGGAACGCACCGGGCATCTGGGCGAGGATGCCGGCGGTGATGATGAGCGAGACACCGTTGCCGATGCCGTACTTATCGATCTGCTCGCCGAGCCACATGAGGAAGATGGTGCCGGCGGTCATCGCGGTGATGGCCATGGCCCACCACATGGGGTTCCCGGCGTAGGCCTCGTAGACGAGGCTCTGCGAAGTGATGAAGGTGAGCCAGCCGAAGGCCTGCACGATGCAGAGCGCGATGGTGGCGTAGCGGGTCCACTCCTGGATCTTCTGGCGACCGGAGGGCCCCTCTTCCTGCATCTTCTTCAGGCGAGGGACGGCGGAGTTGAGGAGCTGGAAGATAATCGCGGCGGAGATGTACGGCATGATGCCCATGCCGAAGATCGTGGACTGGCCGAGCGTGCCACCCGAGAAGATGGAAACGAACTGGGCGATGCGCCCAAACGCGGTCCCTTCACCGGTTTCCTGCTGGAACAGTTCGGTGAGCGCGTTCTGATCGACACCGGGCACGGGCACCCAGTAGCCGATTCGATAGACCATCAGCATGGCGATGGTGAACATGATCTTCCTGCGAAGATCGGGGATCTTGAAGCAATTCATCAAGGCGTTCAGCATCGTGTTCGGCCTGGCCTCGGCTCGGTGAGCAGCCCTGTAGTGGAGCGGCGTGCGAGCGGTTTGGAGTGCTGGATGATGCCCGTTGGCATCCAAAGAAATCGGGCGAACAGTGGACGAGTCAGGTGACTACACCACGGTCCGCCCTTCACAGTATCACTGCCCCAGCCGGGAAGCGAGCGATGGGAACGGCGGACCGCCCACGCCCCAGGGGGGAATCACTTCTTGGTCGCGGGACGGGACCGCTTGAGCTTCTTGCCCAGGTTCTTGGGAGAGCGGTCTTCGGAGTTGCGGTCGATACCGCGGACGATGTCGCGGCGGGTGCCGAGTTCCTCGACTGTGCCGCCAGCATCGGTGATGTGCTTGCGGGCGGAATCGGTGACGCGTTCGACCTTGACGGTGTACTTGACGCCGACCTTTTCGTGGCTGCCCAGGTCGCCGAGGATCTTGACGGCGCGGTCATCGCCACGGATGACGCCGGTGGAGACCAGGCGTTCCTTGGTGATTTCGCCGCCCTTGGCGAACTCGGGGTGGTCGAGCAGGTCGCGGAGGTTCACGGTCCAGAAGGGGACGGTGAAGTTCACATTGGTGAAGCCGCGCTTGGACATGCGCCGGAAGAACGGCATCTGGCCGCCTTCAAACTGGTGGCGGGCCGAGAAGCCGGCGCGGGAGCCGGCACCCTTGTGACCGCGACCGGAGGTCTTGCCAACGCCGGAGCCGCGGCCACGGCCGACGCGCTTGCGCTGCTTGTACTTGCCTGCGAGGGCGGTGATTTCGTGAATCATCATGGCGGGTATCTCCCGTCGCCTTAGGCCGAGTTGTTCGGCCGGATTGTGCTGAGGATCAGTGAGGTGTGAGGTGTTCTTCGGTCTGGATCAGGAATCGCTCGAACCCGAAGAATCGGACGAACCGGACTCGGAGGAGCCGCGGCCACGACCGCCGCCGGAGCGTCCGCCGCGTCCGCCGCGACCACCGCGTCCGCCGCGGGTGTCTTCGCCAACGCGGTTGACGGGGCCCTTCATCTTTTCGGCATCACCGGAGGAGGTGGGCATGAAGGCAGAACCACGCTCGATGCGTTCATCGACGTCGGTGGATTCGATTTCGACGCCACGAAGAGTGGCGAAGGTTTCCTTGGAGCGGAGCTGGGTGAGGCCATCGAGGACGGCTTTGGCCAGGTTCTTGGAGTTGTTGGACCCCGAGGACTTGGTCATGCAGTCGGTGATGCCAGCCAGTTCGAGAACCGCACGCACGGTGGCGCCGGCGACGACGCCGGTACCGGGCGAGGCGGGGATGAGCTTGACGACGGAAGCGCCGTAGCGGCCGTGGACCTCGTGGGGGATGGTTCCACCCTGGAGGACGACCTTCTTCATGTTCTTCTTGGCGTCCTTCTGGGCCTTCTCGATGGCGGGCGGGACCTCGTTGGCCTTGCCATAGCCGAGCCCGATGCGCCCGTTCTTATCGCCGACGGCGACGAGCGATCCGAAGCTGAAGCGGCGGCCGCCGGCCATCGTCGCGGCGGAGCGGAACACGCCGATCGTGTTGCTTTCGAGTTGGTTTGAGTCGTCGAGAAATTCGACCATGGCTGCTTACCTGCTATCGGTGAAGGGGCTGGAGCCCCAGGGTGAATGCTTTCGGATGTTATCCGGATCGATCAGAACTGGAGACCGCCTTCGCGAGCGGCGTCGGCGAGGGCCTTGATGCGCCCGTGGTACTTGAAGCCCGAGCGGTCCATGGCGACGGCGGTGACGCCGGCGGCCTTGGCCTTCTCGGCGATCTGCTTGCCGACCATGGCGGCGGCCTCGGTGTTGCCGCTCTTGGACGCGGAGATGTCCTTGTCCCGGGTGGATGCCGAGGCGATCGTGCGACCGTTGATGTCGTCGATCACCTGGACATAAATGTGGTTGAGCGAGCGGTAGACCGCCAAGCGGGGACGCGCGGGCGTTCCGTTGATCTTGCGCCGGATGCCAACGCGGCGGCGGCTGCGGCGAACGGCTTTTCTTTTCTGCCTGTCCATCTGAGTGACCTCTTGATTCGATCCGGGATGTCTTCGAGCCCGGTGTATCGTGATCTCTAAAGTGATTCTGTGCCGGCTGGCCGGATCAGCTACCGAACGCCTTGCCCTGCTTGCGGACGACGACTTCGTCGGAGTACTTGATGCCTTTGCCGTTGTAGGGCTCGGGCTTGCGAGTCGCACGGACAACGGCGGCGAACTGGCCGACCTTCTGCTTGTCCGGGCCCTTCACGGTGATGAGCTGCTTCTCGACGGTGACCTCGACGCCCTGGGGAATCGGCACCGGGATGGTGTTGGCGAAGCCCACCTTGAGGTTGAGGTTCTGACCAGCCATGGTGGCGGTGTAGCCGACGCCGACGACTTCGAGCTTCTTCTCGTAGCCCTGGGTCACGCCCACGACCATGTTCTGAAGGATCGCGCGGGTGGTTCCCCAGAGGGCGAGCACCTGCTTGTTGGTCGCGTTCTTCTCGTCGATGGTCACTTCCAGGGTCTTGTCATCCTTGTTGTGGTTGACGGTGACGCTGGGGTGGTGCTCGAACTCGAGGGTGGCGTTGCTGGAGGAGATCTTGATCTTGCGACCGGAGATCTCGGCATTCGCCTTGCCGAGTTCGACTGGTTTTTTTCCGAGGCGGGACATGGTGTCGGTCCTTTTCATCCGCCGCAGCGGGCGGGGGTGCTACTCGCGGGCGGCTTCGAAACCGGCTCGCTGAGAATCACGGGTTGTCCGGGATCAAACCCGGCTGGAATCCTTCGATCGATAAGAACAATGAATCAGTGGACGTGTGCGAGCACTTCGCCGCCGACCTTCTTCTCGCGGCACTGGCGATCGCTGAGCACGCCGCTGGAGGTGGAGACGATGGAGATGCCCAAGCCCTGAAGGGGACGCTGGAGTTCGTCGACCTTCTTGTAGACGCGGCAGCCGACCTTGGAGACACGCTCGATGCGGTTGATGATGGTCTCGCCGCGAGCGCCGTACTTCAGGCGGATGCGGATCTGGCCCTGGCGTCCGTCGTCGATGACATCGAAGCCGTTGATGTAGCCTTCGCTCTCGAGGATCGCAGCGATACCGCGGCAGACCTTGCTGTTGAGCACAAGGCAGTCCTTCGCGTGGTTCCGGGTGGCGTTGCGGATGCGGGTGAGCATGTCCGCGATCGGGTCGTTCATCGCCATGGTTCTTGTTCTTCCGATGCTTTCGTCGAGGGGCGGTGTTCGCCCGCTCGGTGGTGTCTGGGGTGGCGGGGGTCAGTCGGCTCGGCGGATGCCTTGCCCGATACCCGTCGCCGTCAACGGCCAGCGAAGTGGCCAGCGGTCTTCGGTGTTACCAGCTCGCCTTCCGCATGCCGGGGACTTTGCCCTCGAGCGCGAGCTTGCGGAGCATGATGCGGCTGACGCGGAACTTGCGGTACACGCCGCGGGCGCGACCGGTGATTTCGCAGCGACGCACGATGCGGGTGCTGTACTTGGGAGTCCGATTGCTTTTGGCGATCTGAGCTTTGGTGGCCATATCAGTGATGCTTTCGGGTTAGTTGTCTTCGGGCTTCGCGAAGGGGAAACCGAGCTCGGTCAGGACGAAACGGCTGACCTCGGGGCTCGAATTGCTGAAAATGAAGTTGATGTTCATGCCGTGCGTGAAGGTCGCGCGGGCCATGTCGATCTCGGGGAACACGCCCTGTTCGGTGAGGCCCATGGAGTAGTTCCCGGCCTTGTCGAACGCGGTGGCGGACAGGCCCCGGAAGTCCTTGATGCGGGGGGTGGCCAGGTTGATCAGGCGATCGAGGAAGTACCACATGCGCTCGCGACGGATGGTGACCATGGCGGCGGTGTCGTAGCCCTCGCGGACCTTGAAGTTCGACACCGACTTACGGGCCTTGATCACGACCGGCTTCTGACCGGTGATCTTGGTGAGGGTGTCGAGGATCTGATCCTTGATGTTCGCGGGAACCTTGGTGCCCTCGATGTGGCGGCCCATGTTCACATTCAGAACGATCTTCTCGAGCTTGGGCCAGGCGTTCGGGTTGGTGATGCCGAACTTGTCCTTGAGCTTGGGAGCGATCTCGTTCTTGAACTGATCGCGCAGACGGGGGGCGACTGCCGGGCCGTTTTCTTTGGGATCAACTGTTGCGGACTTGGCCATTGCTCGGTGTCCTTTGCTCTCCCGGGTGGGCCGGGAGTCCTTCGTTCAGCGGTGCCGGGTTCGGAATGGGGCCGGACCGACGGGTGATTACTTTTTCTTGGTGGCCTTGCGGAGCGGGTCGCCGATCTGCTTGCCGCCCTTGACGGCGACGCGGATCTTGGAACCGTCAGCCTTGGTCTCGAAGCGAACCCGGGAGGGCTTGCCATCGACGGCCGGGGAAACATTGGAGATGTGGAACGAGCGATCGACTTCGACCTGGCCGCCCTGCGGGTTGATGCGGGTCGGCTTCATGTTGCGGGTGATGCCCTCGATACTGGGGCCCTGGACCACAACGCGGTCGTGCTTGTTGATCATGCGGACGACCTTGCCGGTCTGGCCGCGGAATCGCCCAGCAGTGATAACGACATCGTCGCCTTTACGGATATGGCTCGGCATGACTCAGACGACCTCCGAAGCGAGAGAAACGATTTTCATGTATCCGCGATCGCGGAGTTCACGGGCGACCGCACCGAAGATGCGGGTGCCCTTGGGGTTGCCATCGTTGCCGATGAGCACAACGGCGTTGTTGTCGAAGCGGACGTAGGAGCCGTCCGCGCGACG
>CAZIXS010000009.1:28686-49976 GCA_964543335.1 uncultured Phycisphaeraceae bacterium
GTAGGACGTGCGAACGACGACCGCTTTGACGATGTCGCCGGACTTCACATCCGCACCGGGGAGGGCTTTCTTGACGGAGCAGACGACACGATCGCCCACGCCGGCCTGGCGGCGGGTGAACTTGCCGCGCGCCGTGGAGCCACCCAGGACCCGGATGACATAGGCGATCTTGGCACCCGAGTTGTCGGCGACTTCGCACCGTGATTCTTGCTGAAGCATCGTTAACCTCGAACTTCACTCGCAGCGGGTTCTGCCCGCTGATGTTGCGGCGTTTGCCGCGGATATCTGACGAACACTCCGGCACACCTGGTCAGAGGCGGCTCGGATTAGGGGACTCGAAGGGGCGGGTTCAGGAGCCCGGGGCCTTCTCGACGATCCGGACGAGTTCCCATGACTTGGTCTTGGAGATCGGGCGGCACTGCTTGACTTCGACGCGGTCGCCGCGATGCGACTGGTTTTCCTCGTCGTGCACATGCAGGATGGTCCGCTTGCGGACGTACTTGCCGTACTTGGGGTGCTTGGCGAGGAACTGCACCACGACGCGCCGGGTCTTGTCACGCGCATCGGACTCGACGAGACCGATCTTCGTGCCCTTGATCTTTTCCGAGTCGCTCATGAGGCGGCCCCCTGCTTCTTCATTGCTCGCATGTGCTTTTCAGTCTTGAGCCGGGCGACGCCGCGGCGGGTTTTCTTGAACAGGCTGGGGTTCTCGATCTTCTCGGTCACCGCCTGCGAACGGAGGTCGAAGAGTTTGCGCTGCATGCGGTCGATTTCGACATCGATCTCTTCGTCTGTAAGTTTGCGTACTTCGTTAGCGTCCATGGTCGTGGTTCCTTGTGCGTTCGTAGATCAGACGGTGAGACGGCGACCGACGAAGCGGCAGCGGACGGGCATCTTGCGGGCGATGCGGACGAGGGTGCCGCGTGCGACTTCCTCGGGAACACCGGCGATCTCGAAGAGCATGGTGCCGGCCTTGACCCGGGCTGCCCAGTAATCCGTGTCCGCCTTACCCTTACCCATTCGCTGCTCGAGGGGCTTCTTGGAGACGGGCTTGTCGGGGAACACGCGGATGTACACCTTGCCCTGGCGCTTGAGGAAGTGCTGGGCGGCGATACGGCCGGCTTCGATCTGACGGGCGGTCAACCAGCAGCTCTCCAGAGACTGCAGTCCGAACTCGCCGTAGGCAACATAGTTGCCCTTCGTCGCCTTGCGCTGGCTGACGCGGCTGGCCCGCCGGAACTCCTTCCGGAACTTGATTCGCTTTGGCATGCGGGGCATGGGTTAAACCTTCTCAATCAGGACTTTGATGATCCGTGTGGTGCTGGGCGATCGTCTGCTGTATCAGCGACGGCCGCGGGCCCGCGGGCGAGCGCCGGCGGCGTTGGACTGTGTTTCCTCGGCAGACTCTTCCGAGTACATGCCCTTGTAGATCCAGACCTTGACGCCGATGGCTCCGTAGGTCGTGAACGATTCGGCGAAGCCGTAGTCGATGTTGGCCTGGAGGGAGCTGAGCGGCATGGAACCCAGACGGGTGTCCAGGCGGCGGCTCATTTCCGCGCCACCGAGGCGACCGGCGAGCAGGATGCGGGCACCCTTGGCGCCGGACTGCATCGCGGCTTCGGCGCGCATCTTGACGATGCGACGGAAGGAAGCACGCTTCTTGAGCTGCTCGGCGATGCCTTCGGCGATGAGCTGGGCTTCGAGGTCGGGGTTCTTGATCTCAATGATCGAGATGGAGACCTTGCGACCGGTCATGTACTGGAGTTCTTCGGTCAGGCGGTCAACCTCGGCACCCTTGGGGCCGATGACCAGGCCCGGGCGGGCGGTCTTGACGATGACCTTGAGCTCCTCGCGGGTGCGCTCGATATGGATATCGGAGACGGCGGCGAAGGGAGGCGTGCGGTTCAGTCGCTTGTCCACGAACTGCCGGATGCGGTAGTCCTCGACCAGCAGTTCGCCGTACAGGGCTTTGGGGGCGTACCAGCGGGAGCGGTGCGCTTCGGTGATACCGACTCGGAAACCGAATGGATGAACTTTCTGGCCCATATCAGTTGGCCTCCTCGACGCTGATGGTGATGTGGCTGGTGCGCTTCTGGATGGGGTGAGCCCGGCCTCGGTCCTTGGGCTGGAACCGCTTGATGATGACGGCTCCGTCGGCCTTGGCCTCGGCAACGACCAGACGCGAGACATCCGCGTTGGCGGCCTCGGCATCGGCGACGGCGGCGTTCAGGGTCTTGCGGACCATCACCGCCGCACGCTTCGGGCTGAACTGGAGCATCGCGTCCGCCTCGGCGAAGCTGCGGCCCCGGATCATCTCGACCACGAGCATGGACTTGCGCTGGCTCGAGCGAGCGAAGCGGTAGGTGCTCGTGAAGCGGGCGAAGGACATCGGCGGGACGCCAAGGGCACGCGCGAGCGCGTCGACCTCGTCGGCCTTCGCCGCGGGGTGGTCCTTGCCGGCCATCCAGTTGCGAACCTTCTTGAGAGCGAGCCTCTGCTGCTTCTGACCGTCGTTGTTGCGCGGGAGCGCAGCAGCGAGGGTCTCGACATCGATGCCCGAATCCTTGATGGCTTTTTTGAACTTATCAGCGTTGATCTTCACGATCGTCGCCCCAATCCAATCGGCGGATTGCTCCGCACTTTGCTATCGACGGCTTCAGCCGCCGGGAATCTGTCTCAAACACGCTGGCTACAAGGGGTCGCATCAGCGACTGGACTTGATGCCTTCCTTCTTGTTCGTGTGACCGCGGAAGGTCCGGGTCAGGCTGAACTCACCGAGCTTGTGCCCCACCATGTCTTCGGTGATGAAGACATCGATGAAGACTCGCCCGTTGTGCACCTTGAAGGTGTGCCCGACGAATTCGGGAACGATGGTGCAGGAACGGGACCAGGTCTTGATCGCCTCGCGGCTTCCGGTCTCTTTGGCCTTGACGACCTTGTTGTAGATCCGTTCGTCGACGAACGGGCCCTTCTTGAGTGATCGAGCCATGGCTCGTTCCTTTCAAACTGCAACGGCTGGTGCCGGTGACTTTCAGATCAGGCCGCGGCCTGGTGAGTGTGCCTTGCGGTCGCCATCGATCAGCGGAGCTGACCGTAACGCTTGGTCTTACGACGACGGATGATGAGCTTCTCGGAGAACTGCTTGCGGTCACGGGTGCTACCGCCCTTGGCCGGGGTGCCGGCACGGTTGACGGGAGCGCGTCCACCTTTGGAGCGGCCTTCGCCACCACCCATCGGGTGGGCGTTGTGGCTCATCGCCATACCGCGGGTCTTCGGACGACGACCGAGGTGGCGGCTCTTGCCGGCCTTGCCGAGACGCCGGAGAGCGTGGTCGGCGTTGCCGACGCTGCCGACGACGGCCTTGCACTCGATGCTGACGCGACGGATTTCACCGGAAGGGAGAACCAGCGTCGCGTAGTCGTCTTCCTTGTTGGTCAGACGGGCGCTCATGCCGGCGGAGCGGCACATCTGGCCACCCTTGCCGGGCGTGAGTTCGATGCAGTGCAGGTCGAAACCGGTCGGGATGAACTTGATCTTCAGGCAGTTGCCGACATCGGGCTCGATCGCGTTGTTGGAGGTCAGCACGCTGCTGCCGTCCTTCACGCCCTTGGGAGCCAGGATGTAGCGCTTCACGCCGTCCTGGTACTCGACCAGGGCGATGTGGCAGGTGCGGTTCGGGTCGTACTCGATGCCGACGACCTTGCCGGGGATGTCGTTGCGATCGGCGCGACGGAAGTCGATCTTGCGGTACATCCGCTTGTGACCGCCACCACGACCGCGGACGGTGATCTTGCCCTGGTTGTTGCGTCCGCCGGTCTTGGTCAGCGGAACGGTCAGGGACTTCTCCGGACGGGTCTTGGTCACCTCAACATGCATGTTGACGGAGGCGTTGCGTCGTCCGGCGCTGGTTGGTCTGTAAACGCGAATAGGCATTGGCTTGCTCACTCTCGACCCATTCGTGCCTGCGATCGCGGGCTTTGCGGGTCAGTTCTGGATCAGAGAATCTCGATGGTGTCCTCGGGGTGCACCTTGACGATGGCCTTCTTGACCGACTTGCCGGCGATCATGCCGTAGCGGAATCGGCGGTTGCGCTCCTGCGTGATCGCGGTGTTCACCCCGAGCACGCGGACGCTGTACAGGTCCTCGATGGCCTTCTTGATGTCGGTCTTGGTCGCTGTGCGAGAGACGATGAACGCGTGGCGGTTGTGTTCGCCCGACGCGAAGGTGGTCTTCTCAGTCAGCAGCGGCTTCTTGATGATGTGGTGGGCTTCCATGATCAGTTCGCCTCCCCGTTGGCGGCCTTGGCTTTCTTCACCCGGCTCGCGCTCTTGTCGGTCTTCGATGAGGGTCCGGCCAGCCATGCTTCCAGATCGGACTTGGCGATGACCAGGTAGCGATGGTTGAGCAGTTCCCAGCAGGTGAGCTGCTCGGAGTTGCACAGGCCGACCTCGAGGTTGCGTGCCGCGAGGCGAGCGTTGAGGTTGCCGGGGGCGACCGCGACGACGCAGGAGCGATCGATGTTGAGCTTGCTCAGCAGCTCCGCGAAGTCCTTGGTCTTGGGGGTGTCGAAGTTCAGGTCATCGACGACGCGGACTTCGTTGTCGATGAGCTTGGAGAGCAGCGCGTTGCGGTTGGCCTTGCGACGCATCTTGACCGGCATGGACAGGCGGTAGTCCTCACGGGTCTTGGTCTTGGCGAAGGCGACGCCGCCGCCCTTGCGGACCACGGTGCGAGCGTTGCCGACGCGGGCGTTACCGGTGCCCTTCTGCTTGTACAGCTTGCGGGTCGAGCCCTCGACCATGCCGCGGCTCTTGGTTCGCGCAGAACCCTGACGCTGGTTGGCGTGGTACATGACGAACGCCTGCTTGATGAGATCTGCGTTGATCTCACCGCCAAGCGCCTGCTCGTCGATGGCGAGGGTAGAGACCTGCTCGCCCGATTTGTTCAGAACGGGGATTTCCATGACTCGAAGAAAACCTTCCTGCCGCCTCGCCCTTCCGGGCTTCGCCTTGGCTGGTGGTCGTCGCGTTTCGCGGTTGGCACCAGCATTGACTCGGCAACACTAGATCTGACTTGTTCTCGCCTCGTGGTTCCCGTCGCGTGTGCTCTGGGCCTTCGGGGCCGAGTGGCGGAGATCGCTCTGCCACCCGTATGTCCAATGTGAACCGGATCTGGGATCCGGAGTGTACTTCAACGATGACCCTTCGCGGATCAGGTGGGTTTAGCCGGACTTGGCCTTCTGTTTGGCCGCCTTGCCGATGTAGAGTCGGGTGGGCGATGAAATTTCCAGGTAGCCCTTGTTCGCACCGGGAACCGGACCCTTGACCAGCAGGAGACCCTGCTGGGCATCGATCTTGACAACCTCGAGCGAACGAACGGTCACCCGCTCGTTACCCATCTGACCAGCCATTTTCTTGCCCTTCTTGGGCTTGGGGCCAGTACCGCGGTTGGTGGCGTGACCGCCGATGGAGCCAGCGGAGCGGTGCTTCCGCTCGACGCCGTGTGACGCTTCCTGACCGGCGAAGTTGTGGCGCTTCATGACACCCTGGAAGCCCTTGCCCTTCGAAGAGCCGCAGATATCGACGAACGCGAACGGCTCAAGGAGATCGACTCCGAGCTGCTGGCCGAGTTCGTATGAGCCGGTGTCATCGGTGCGGAACTCGCGGTGCAGGCGCTTGGGAGCGGTTTTGGCCTTGGCATCATGCCCGATGATCGGCATAGTGGAGTTGCGGGGCTTCAACTCGCCGTAGCCGATCTGCACCGCGTTGTAGCCGTCGGTTTCTTCGGTCTTGATCTGCGTGACCACGCACGGACCAACGGAGATCACCGTCACCGGAACAGAGACACCTTCCTCGTTGAAGAGGCGGGTCATACCGAGTTTCTGACCGAGAAGCTTGAGTGCCATTGCTCTTCCAATCGTGCCGTTGACTCATCGAGTCGCGGGGGTTGCCATCAGGCGGTTCATGCCGACTCCAGGGCAGAGGAACCTTGAACTGTCCATCCCGCTCGTGCGGGTACGAAAAAACCGCCCCGGAGAGGGCGGCGGTTGGGCCGATCAGGCCTTGATCTTCACGAAAACACCGGCG
Organism: uncultured Phycisphaeraceae bacterium; assembly: GCA_964543335.1. Taxonomy (GTDB): domain Bacteria; phylum Planctomycetota; class Phycisphaerae; order Phycisphaerales; family UBA1924; genus JANSXG01. The sequence continues at coordinate 34,773 of CAZIXS010000009.1, forward strand.
GGGACGACGAGGCGGTTGAGCGCTTCGACGGTGCGGGCGTTGGGTTCGGTGATGTCGATGATGCGCTTGTGAGTGCGGATCTCGAACTGCTCACGCGATTTCTTGTCAATGAACGGGCCACGCAGAACGGTGTAGCGTTCGATGCGCGTGGGAAGCGGAACCGGACCGGCCACCTTCGCGCTGGTGCGCTTGGCGTGCTCGACGATCTCACGCGCCGACGCATCCAGAGCCTGGTGGTCGTACGCTTCCATCCGAATTCGAATCTTGCCGCCGGTCATACGATCACCGCGTCCGATCTACGAGTTCAGGCCGAGCTTGTGGCACGGCGTGTTGCTGACAAGGTGTCCCGGTTGCCTGCAAGCGAGGCGGGTTCAACACCCTCCAACGCCTTTGAGGCCCCGGATTTCCGCTCCGAACGGTCGTTCATGAGAGGAAAAAACACCACAGACCGCACCCAAACGACTCGCTGTCGCTTGAGGCGGAAGGGCAAAGATAGAAACTTCTGGCCGCTTGTCAACTCGACCTGCTCGGAGATGCCGATCTCGGGGCCGAAAAGCGGTGTTTTGCACACGCCACCCTGCTCAGCCGCGTCGGTCCAGACAGAACCGCGAATCGTCCGGATCCGGTTATCGGCCCACCATTTGGGCTATTATGTCGATGAGTCCCCGAGTGAACGCTTGGACGCCCTGAGAGTCCAAAACTTATCCATCGCAGAACGATCTCCAGCCGAAGCAGACTTATGCCCCATCGAATCAAAGGAATTTGCTTTTCCCTCTCCGTCGTCTTCGCGGCTCTGTTGCCAGCGGTGGTGGCTCCGAGGGCGATGGCCCAGGTCGCCGACTCGTACACCGTCCCTGAACTGGGGGTCACGGTTCTGCTCCCGCCGAACACGCAGGCAGAATCCCAGTTCATCGCGGGCGGCCGCGCCAAAGCGGTCCTGCGCGACCCAGACAACACGTGGGTCATCCAGATCTTCAATGCCGTTTCAGCCAACACGAACTTGACCATCCCCGAGATACTCGACAACTTCGAGCAGCAGCGACGCGACGCGCTTCGGGGGTATGTCGATGCGAACCCGAGGATGTTTGACGGGGCCGACCCCAAGAACTTCACCGACGACGAACGCGGCAGAAGCCCACTCGTGGTCGCCGGTCGGATGGGACCTGACCAGCTCACCATCGGTGAGGGCCGCCTGGGTGCTGGCCGCTTCTATTGTGAGACGCCTCTGATCAGCCCGAACATCGTGACCGGGTACACCGTGTTCCAGCAGAGGCCGGGCAGCTTCATCATTTTCCAGCTCGACTGTGTGAAGTCGGCCTTCCCGAACTCCAAGGGGATCTACGAGACGATCGTGGCGAGCGCGGTGTTTGAGAACAGCGAGCAAGCCCGGGCAGAGCGAGCGACCGCCATTCTCGCCGGGAAAGCGTTCCTCGCCTCCATCAGCAATGAGGACATCGAGGCGGCCCTCTTGGAGGAGCCGATCTACCAGCGCGTGTACAAGCCCGCACCAACCGGCCTTCCCTCCGATGCCGAGGAGCTTGGCTGGCAGCAGATCCAGATCAGGACCGGCCAGCGTGGCGAGCTCGATCCGCGAAAGCCCCGAAGCCAGTGGACCTCGGCTGACCGTGAGTTTGGCTATCTGGTCAAGACTGACGGCCAGATCACGAGCCAGGGAAGACAACTCGAGCTCCAGGCGGTGTACTTCCTCGATCGCGAGCGCCGCAACGAAGCTATCTCGATTCACAACACCGTCCGCCGGGACGGTCGCGTGATCCTCAAGTCCGAAACAACCGTCATCAGGCGCAACAAGATGATGACCTGCACCTTCAACCAGACCGGCCAGGAAACCCAGACGCTCGACTGGGCGCTGCAGGACGGGTACATCTCCTTGGTGGAATTGATGCTGCTGCCGCGGCTCGTGGCCATGAAGACGCCGGAGGGTTCGCAGGCCGATTTCGATTTCGGCTTCTACCACTTCCACATCAACCGGACCGATGTGCTTCTGCGCCGCGACCGTTTCTCCAATGTGAACCTGGCTGCAGGCTGGGAACACACGATCAAGCAGGGCCCGGACGACGCGGAATTCCGGCAAACCCTGGACATCGAAGGCAACCTCATCCGGCGTATCCTGAGTGATGGCATCGTGGTCGAGAATGTGACCGCCGAAGAAATCCGAGCCATCCACGGCGGCTGAACCCCAAACCGATTCCGAAACCGAGCCATAGAAAACGCCGGCCCCGAGAGGCCGGCGTTTGTCGTCTTCAGCACTGCAGACTCGCCCCCACCGCTTTGCGCGACAGGGTCGGTCGAGTCTCGAAGCCCCGACTTCCAGACTTTACTCTCCGGGCATCATGGGATCTTCCGACCCCGTCTCATCGCCAGTCTCGCCGAGGTCATCGGCCGGAGCGGGATCGGGTTCCCCGCGCAGCCCGCGAGCACGGGATTCGTAGTTCTCGCTGAGCCGATCATCCGCCGAAGAGAGCGATGATGCCGCCTGAGAGAAGTATTCGGCAGCTTTGGACTCGGCCTCGGCAGCGATACCTTCGAACTCATCCACGATGCCCTGGTAGTACGAACGGTTCGTGGCATCGATGTTCACGAGATATACAGCACTCGAAGCGATGCGACGAGCGGTCTGGGCGTGCAGTTCGTAGGCCCGCGCGGCATCGGCGGCGTGCTCACCGGCAGCGGTTGTCGCGAGTGAGCCCATCGATCTCGCCTGCTGGGCGGTGCTCGCCGCACTGGCGTAGCCCTCTGCGGCGGCCTGCGAGACTTCGGCAAACTCGCCGCGGAACTGCCCGAGAACCGCTTCGAGCTTGGCCCGGTACGAGCTGAGACTCTCGCTTGCGATCTCTGTGCGCTCGTTGCGACGCTGATTGGTGGCGGTATCGACCTGAGTGATCCGCTCCAGACCCTGCGTGTGGATCGCACGGATGGCCTGCTGGTTCTGGATCATCTGGTCGACTTGGTCGATGGCGAGTTCCAGGCTGTTGACGGTCAGCTCCCGCTCGGCCGCGGATTTTTCGTAAGACTCCGCGGCACGGCTGTGCGCGATCGCCTCGGCGATCAGCTCTGAACGGCGCATCGGTTCGGCGTTGATCGCTTCATCGCGCAGGTCCGCCTCCTGCAGGCGTTCGGCCCGCGCGGACTGCATGAGCTGCTGGATCTGCGCGTTCACATCGGCCAGATCCGAAGCGAGCGACTCGCGCTGGGTCTGCAGCGAGCGAATCTCCGCGTCAACGGTGCGGATTTCCTGTTCGATTTCGCGGGCGCTCACCGCCGCGTCCGGACCGACGAGCATTCTTGCGAATGCCCGATCGTTGCTGTATTCGCGAGCGACCGCATCGCCGGTGGTGAGATCAAAGTTGATCTGAGCCGCGAGTTGGCGTGCGGCCGACATCTTGAGTTCGGCCAGCTGTGCATTCGCGCTGGCGATCATGAGCTGCGCGGGGGCCTTGGTATCCCCTTCCACACTCCTCATGGCCGTGTTGAGTTTCGCGATGACCTGCTCGATTTCCGATTCGCGGTTCTCGCTGGAGGTCGAGAGCATCATCATCGTGTCACGGGCATCCTCGAGCTGCTGGGCGTAATTCGAGGAGCTGTCCTCACAACCGGCGAGTCCGACCGCAAGGCCAGCCAGAAGCGAGCAGAGCACCGCCTTGGAGGCAACGGTCGAGCGGAGAATGCGGCGGGCAGGAGTGTGGGGCATGCGTGATGATCTCTGTCGGGTGAGGTCGAATCGGAACGCGAACAGCCGGACGCCATTCTTGAAGCGGAGCCCGGGGAGGTCGCAGTGTAGCAAAGGCGGCCAGCCATCGGCGTAGGCCCAGAAAACGGGCTCACCGCTCCACTGGATCGTCCGCGGGCACCCCCGGGGCTGGATCCGAATCCGGCTCCGACTCCGAGAACGGGTCGTATTCGAAGGGATACTCCGGCCTGGGCTGATACATCATCCGCATCCATCGCACCGCGGCCCGATACTGGGGCGTGCGATCGTTCAGGAACACCGGCCTCCAGCCCTTGACCTCAGGATGAGGGTACAGCACATCCTCGCGTGGCATGGCCATCTGCAGGAGCAGCGATTCGCTGGGATTGGTGTAGTCGATCATCGGTACCGGCAGCCGCGTATCGAAGCTGTCAAGGAGTACAAAGTTGGTGTACACCGTGGCCTCGGAGTTGGGAGCCCGGTTGAGCAGGCGCAGCCTGCCCGCTTCATTGCCGCCGTGGCATCGGGTCGTGGCGCAGCGGTTGGTCAGCCAGCGAGCACTGATCTGATTGCGGAATTCGGTCATCGACTCGGGCTGGCCGATCATCTTCACTTGGCCGTACAGGTCGCGGGCCCCGATGCGGAACATGATGTCCATGATCTCGACCGGGGACTTGCGGTAGAACTCCTCTTTGCCCTCTCGGGTTACCGGGACGAGCGGATGCTCGGCGTAGCGCTTGAGAATCTCATCAATGGTCGATCGCTCGATGATCAGTTTGGGATTCGCCGAGAGATCGAGTTCGTAGATCTTGATCAGCCCGATCTGTTCTTCGGTCAGCGGGGCAAAGTTGTTCCGCGCTGGCATCCTGGCCCGCTCGCGGGCCGGCTGCTCTTGCCCCTCGACTTCCGCAGGGTTGCGTCGCTCGCGGATCCGCTCGAGCACGATGAGCTGCTCGATCAGCTGTCGCAGGCTCTGAGCCTCCTCGTTGGCGGGATCCTGCCTCAGGATGCCTTCGATTTCGCGAAGGGCCTCGTCGTAAAGGTTGTTCTGTTCGAGCCAGCGGACCAGCGACAGCAGCCGGGGAATGTCCGAATCGTCGATTGTGGGCCGGATGTCCCGGTATCGCTGGGCGGGGGTCAGGCGGACGGTCACAGAGACCACCCGCTCGCGCGAGAGCGGGAGAAGTAATCCACTGACCCGGAGGATGAGCTGTTCGTCGGTCTGGGCTTCCAGCGTGCCATCTATAAAGGACTCGCCACCATCAACAAGCACTCGGACATCGTCGCCGGGCTCCGGAGTGGCGTTGGGATCCAGGGAAATGTCCTCTTCGGGACCGGCCTGATCCGGAGCCGGATCCGAAGCCTGATCCGAAGAACGATCCTCGCCGGCTCCGTCCTGAACCATGCCCAGCGATTGAGACGACAGCAGCATCGTGGCGGAAACACCGATGAAACCAGCCAGCGCGAGGCCCGCGCCGACCAAAAGGTGGCCACGACGGGCAGTCCGGACAGGTTCGTATGAATCACTTCGATGCGTCACGGCCGGATCCGCTCCTGTCTCGTCGAAATCACCACCATGCAGACGCCTGGAACGCTCTGGAGTTCACCGTCTCGCCTGGCCGTTTACCACCACGATTCCCAGCAGAGTCTGGGCATCCTCGCCGGTTTCCAACTGGGCGAGCACCACATTCTTCGGCCGCTCGGTCGCGAAGAATCCACCCGCTCTGAAGTATGAACCGTAATGATTGCGAAATTTGCTCAGATCAAGGCTGATCGTCTGGCCAACCTCAATGCCATCCACGACATAGGAGAATTCCTGGTTCAGCCAGATCGTCGTCTCACCGAACCGACGGGCGGTGGTGTTGGTCAGGCTGATTTCAGCGCCATCGCGGATGAGCTGGATATCGAGGACCTCGGTCTGGGTCTTCTCGGCGGGGTAGGAGCGGAAGCCATCGAGACTCTGCACCTTCTGGCCGGTCGAGCATCCGCTCAGCAGGAGGATGCCCGCCGTTATTGAGATCCAGGCCGCCATCACTCGCATCATCGATCAACGCTCCATACCAGTGGGCTTACCCAAACGGGCAGGCCATCGGGACACCGTGCATACTGTACCCGAGATGAGCTGCGAAACCGCTTCCAGAAACGCCACCCCCCCACAGCGGGCCTCCGTCGAGCATCTCGCCCCCGGAGCCAGCGCGATCGACCCGCGCGCCTACGCCGCCTCTTACCAGACTGATCCGCGCCTCGGCCAGCTCATCCCCGGATTCGACGCCCCCTTCTTTCAGGCCGGGCTGGCCGGGTATTCCGACGCCGCCATGCGCATCGTCGCCCGGCGCCACGGCTGCCCCATGTGCATCACCGAGGCCCTGCTCGATCGGACGCTCATCGCCGGGGGGCGGGGTTTCGCGAAGGCCGATCTTGGTGACATCGCCGACAACATCCCCGGCGGTGCCGAGGACACTCCGCTGGTCGGGCAGATCATGGGCTCGAACCCCGACGAGATGGCCGCCGCGGCGGTCAAGATGGTCGAGCAGGCCAAACGCCCGAAACACGAGTACCGCAAACTCGCCCAGCGAGGCCTCGCCAGCGCCCCCGATGGCAAGCAGGTCACGCCCGATGACCACACTCCTGGCTTCGCCTCCATCGATGTCAACCTCGCTTGCCCGGTCAAGAAGATCTCCAAGAAAGCCCGGGGCGGGCACTGGCTGCGCGAGCCCGAGGGGGCGATCGACATCCTGAAGGCCGTGCGCGATGCCCTGCCGCCGGAGCAGGTCACCAGCGTGAAGATGCGCCGCGGCTTCGATGATTCGCCCGACGCAGAGCGGAATTTCTTCCGCATCTTCGATGCCGCCTACGACATGGGCTACGGCTTTGTCACCGTGCACGGGCGCACCGTCGAGCAGAAATACCTCGGCCCCAGCCGCTGGCCGTTCCTCAAATCCCTCGTCGAGGCCCGGCCGGACCGCCTCATCTTCGGCTCCGGCGATGTCTGGGACGCCGACGAGATCTTCCGCATGCTCGCCTACACCGGCGTCCACGCCGTCTCGGTCGCTCGCGGCTGCATCGGCAACCCGTGGATCTTCCGCCAGGCCCGCCAGATGCTCGCCGGCGAGCCGGTCACCCAGCCGACGATCGCCGAGCAGCGCGAAGTCCTGCTCCAGCACTTCGATCTGTCCGTCGCCGTCAACGGTGAGAAGCGAGCCGGCGCGATGATGCGGAAGTTCGGGATCAAGTTCGCCACGCACCACCCGACGCCTGAGGCGGTGAAGCAGCGGTTCTGCCGCGTCAGCAGCACGGAGGAGTGGCGGTCTGTGCTCGATGAGCACTACAGCGAAACCCCCGTCGAAGCTGCTGCCGGCGTCGGCTGAGACATCCTGTATGTGATTCTCGGACGCTCTGCGAGTTGCCCATTTTCCCTCGTAGGCAGCATCGCCCACCATTCGGTTCGGGTTTGTGCGATTCGTGACACTCCAGACGGGTTCCGGCGCATGGTTGAAGAGGGCATGCCCTCGAACCAACCGGAGACCTGAATCGTGCACGAGCCGCTGAGATGCATTGCTCAACTTGAGGACGCTGCGCCGCTGCGAGCATCGTTCGGCGAGTACCGGTTCCAGCAGGCGACCGATCCGGGGCCGCAGTTTTCCGGCGACCTCTTCGAGTTCCTGCGCTCCGAGGACGGTCTCGGCACGATCTGCTTCGGCGACGCGACCGGTCACGGTCAGCAGGCGGCGCAGATCAGTTCGCTCACACGCGGTGTGCTTCGCGCGGAGCCCTCGGGTCGGGGGCCTTCGCTGCTCGCCCGCGCGGCGAACCGCTTTCTCGCCGGGCTGCACCTGCCACGCCGGTTCGTGTCGCTGTGGGTCGGCAGCTTTGACTTCGGCGGGCAGATCCGCTTCGTGGATGCCGGGCACGGGCACTGGCTGATCCTGAGCGCCGACGGCTCGGTCCGAGCCGTGTCTCGCATCGGCGGCATCCCCCTGGGTATCGATGCCAGCGTGGATTACGCGCCCGAGACCGTCATGCTGCACCCCGGCGAGCGCCTGGTGCTGTACTCCGACGGCATCACCGAGCAGCGCAACAGCCGCGGCGAGGAGTTCGGGCGGGTCCGGCTTCTTCAGGCGGCACGCAACGCCGATCCGGCCGAGGCCGCGGACGCGATCCTCCGGGCCGCACGCCAGCACGCGGGAGCACCGCTAAGCGATGACGCGAGCGTGGCGATCATCGAGCGCGGCTGATGAGTTGGATGTTCATGCTTCGTCCGCACCGCCGGCCAGCACTCGCTCGTTGTGCCCGCTCGGCTCCACATGGATCAGCACGGAGGCCACGGCGGGCACCTGCTCGCGCACCGCTGCCTTGACCTGCCCTGTCAGGTCATGCGCGTCCTTCACGGTCATGGCCGGGTCCACCTCGGCGTGCATGATGACGCGGTACAGCCGCCCGCTCTTGCGGGCCTCGCAGCGCTCGACCGCCGTGATGCCCGCCACGCTCATCGCCGCGCGGGTGCACTGCTCGGCGATCAGCGCATCGTTGCGATCCACCAGCTCGTGGTACGGTTCGCGCAGCAGGAGCACACCGTTGATCGCGATCGCGACCGACGCCGCGAGGGCCGCCCAGTCGTCGGCGACGGCCCACTCTGGGCCGCCGATCAGGGCGATGGAGATGCCGATGAATGCCAGAGCGCTCGTGATCGCGTCGGAGCGGTGGTGCCAGGCGTCGGCGTGCCCCGCGCTGCTCGAGGCGGTCTTCGCCGCCCGGCGCGTGACACGGAACATCGTCTCCTTCACCACCACCACGACCACCAGCACGATCAGCGTGAACGGCGCCGGCATCTCGTGGGGCGTGCGGATCTGGTGGATGGCTTCCGCCGCGATGCCGACGCCCGCGAGGATGATCAGCACCCCCACCGCCAGCGCGGCGAGCGCCTCGGCCTTGCCGTGCCCGAACGGGTGTTCCTCATCGGGAGGCCGGCGCCCGTAGCGGAGCCCGCCCCAGATCACGGCTGATCCGGCGATGTCGGCCATGGATTCGACGGCATCAGCGACCAGCGCGAACGAGTTGCCGAGGATCCCCGCGAGCAGCTTGGCCCCGGCGAGCACAGCGTTCACGAGGATGCCGACGAGAGCGATCCGCTGGGGTGCGTCGAGGGGGTCAAGCGCTGGAGACATTGGAGCCGGAGCGGGCATACGTGCAGGGTACCCGGAGCGATGCGATATCGGTGGACTGAACAAACATGCTGCTATGCTCTCGCGTCATGGACCACCTCGACCTGCTCATCGACTTGCACCTGAACAATGATCGCCAGGGCCCTGGCGGGGATGACCAGACGCGCCTTGCCATCGACATCGCCGGACTCGATCGCGAGCAGCCGCTCGAGATCGCCGACATCGGCTGCGGCACCGGGGCTGCATCGCTGATGCTCGCCCGAACGCTGAACGCCCGCATCACCGGCGTCGATCTGCTCCCGGCCTTTGTCGATCGTCTGGGTCAGCGTGCAGAGGAGGCCGGGCTGGGCGATCGCATCTCGGCCACCGTCGGCGACATGACCGATCTGCCGTTCGAGCGGGAACAGTTCGATGTGCTCTGGTCCGAGGGCGCGGTCTACAACATGGGACTGAGCGCAGGCCTTCACGCCTGGCGCCCCTTCCTCAAACCCGGCGGCCTCATCGCTCTCTCTGAACTCACCTGGACCTCGTCCACGCGACCCGAGCCGATCGAGCAGCACTGGGCCAGCGAGTACCCGGGCATCGCGACCGGCCCCGAGAACCTGCGCACCTTCGAAGAGGCCGGCTTCCGACCCCTCGGCGTGTTCTTCCTCCCGGACCATTGCTGGACCCGGAACTACTACGAGCCGATCCGCGCGAGCTTCAAATCGTTCCTCGCCCGACACGATCACAGCGAGGCCGCGCAGGGAATCGTCGAAGCCGAGGAGACCGAGATGCGTCTCTATGAGCGGTACGGCGAGTGGTACGGGTACGGGTTCTATGTGGCGAGGAAAGTGGATTCGCGCTGAACGGCTGATCCAACATCACAGCCCGCCTCCCCTTCCGATGCTACGATGCCCCTCCCCCGGTGCGGTGGCCGAGCGGCTGAAGGCGCTCGACTTGAAATCGAGTAAACCCGAAAGGGTTTCGTGGGTTCGAATCCCACCCGCACCGCTTTTTTCGCCCCGATCCGGCCGAATCCCCTCTGGCCGCGGCAAGGACGCACGCATGGACCCGGCCGAACCCGCTCAGCCCGAGACGCCCGATTCCAACGCCGCCGCGGCGGACAGCCTGCCGCCCCACCCGACGCTGACCGAGTACTTCCGCCAACTCGGCCCGGTGGTGGGCCTCTTGATTCTGCTGTCGCTGACGGCCCCGGCGATCTTCGGGACGTTTGTGCTCGGGTATGGGGCGGTCAGCGCGTTCAGCGCGAACGCGAACAGCGACGATCCGGCCTCCCCCGATTACCACCCGCTCGCAGGCGACTGGGCCGGAGAAGGTCTGACACTGAAGATCCGCGTGGATGACGATCTCGCCCCGCCGGTCACTGGCGAGGCATCGTGGAGCGACATCGACCTCACCTTCCAGCTCGCCGATCGCGACCTTCCGGCCAGTGCCGAGGCCACGACCGAGCAGGGCGCGGCATACGAGATCATGCTCGACCGGACCGAGCGCGGGGCATCGATCGCGATCGGGAATGCCGGTTCTGATGCGCCCGCCTTTGAACTCCTGCCACAGCGATCACTCATCGGAGAACTCATCAACACCGCAGGCGTCCCCCTCGCCGCGCTGCTCATCGCGGTGCTGTTCGCATTGTTCACCGGCTCGGCGCTCCTCCCCACCTACGCCCTGTCCTTCGCCTCCGGCGTATTCTTCGGGCCGGTTTGGGGCTCGCTGGTCGCGATGTTCGGCGTCACCTTCGGGGCTCTGGTCGGCTACGGCTGGGGCACGGTTCTGGCCCGCAAGCGGGTGATGCGCGTCGTCGAAGCCAATCCGCGCGTGAAGCTCATCCGCTCGGCGATCATTGACCGGTCCATCAAGGACGAGACAATCGCGGTGACGCTGATCCGTGTGCCGCCGAACTCCCCATTCGCACTGACAAACCTGATCATGTCCTCGCTGCATGTGCGGCTGATGCCCTATTTTGTGGGGACACTGGTCGGCATCGCGCCGCGTACGCTGTTCGCGGTGTTTCTGGGCGTGGGCATCGGCGAGATCGCTGAGGCGAAGTCCGCCGGCGGGCGACTGCGGGTCGCCATCGGCCTTGCGATCGGGCTGGCGGTGTTCTACTTCATCTACCGGCTGTTCAGCCGCTGGGTGAAGGAACGGCTGGCGGAGCACGCGGCTCACGGGGATTCCCCGAGCGCCGAAATTCGGCCCGCATCCTCCTGATTCGGCTCTGGTAATCCCACCAGTCCACGCTAGGATCGGTCCACGACCGACCCCGTGCTTTTGCCTGCACTGAAGCTCACCGTGAAGAAAGAGGACCCGATGCGTCGAACCGCTGCCGTGCTGTCTGTTCTGGCCTGTGGCCTGCTCGCCTCCCACATCGTCCAGGCCAGCGGGTCTCACAGTTCGCTGCCCTCGTCCTCGCCTGTTCCGGCTGGTGAGCAGCCGTATGAATACCGGCTCAACGGGATGTCCGATAACCTGCGGTTCTCGGACGCGGTGCCCAGCCCCGAGGACTTCCTCGGCTACCCGATCGGCCAGTTCTTCACTCGCCATCACGACACCGTCGCCTATGTGAAGGCCATCGCCGAGGCCTCGGACCGGGCGATCTACACTCGCTACGGCCAGACGCACCAGCGGCGCGAGCTAGGCATCCTGACCATCTCCTCGCCCCGCAACCTCGCTCGGTTGGACAGCATCCTTGAGCGGAACCGGTCTCTGGCGAACCCCGCGCAGACCGACTCTGCGCGCATGCTGGAGATCGCCGGGTCGAACCCCGCGGTGGTTTGGCTGAGCTTCAATGTGCACGGCAATGAGGCGTCGTGCACCGAAGCCGCTCAGCAGCTCGCGTACACCCTTGCCGCGGCGACCTACCCGGAAATCGAGCGGATGCTCGAGAATGTGGTGGTGGTGATCGACCCCTGCCTGAACCCCGACGGGCGGGCCCGTTACATCCATTGGTACGAGCAGGTCATGGGCGTCAAGCCCGATGCCAACCCGGTCGCGCGGGAGCACCGGGAGCCGTGGCCCTCGGGTCGGGCGAACCACTACCTGTTCGACTTGAACCGCGACTGGATCTGGGGCACGCAGCCGGAATCACGCAGCCGCATGGCGATCTATCGACAGTACATGCCGCAGGTCCACATCGACTACCACGAGCAGGGCATGCACTCGCCGTACTTCCTAGGCGCGGGCGATACCCCGTACAACGCCAACATCCCCGCGGAGTCCAAGGACTGGTTCGACCGGCTTGGTCGCGCAAGTGCTGAGGCCTTCGATCGCAACGGCCTGCCGTACGCCACCAAGGAGCGCTTCGACTACCTCTATCCCGGCTACGGCAAGGTCACCCCGGTCTATCACGGCGCGATCTCGCTCCTCACCGAGCAGGCCGGACACGGGCGGGCCGGCCTGACGATCGATGTCGAGGCCGCGGGGACGCCGGGCTACAACCTGTCGCTGCAGGACCGCACGCGGAACCACTTCATCACCGCGATGTCGTATGTCGAGCACACCGCGCAGAACCGGCAGGAGCAGATCGAGCGGTTTGCGCGGTTTTTCCGCGAGTCCGCGGCGGGTTCATCGGACACGATCGCGGGTTTCGTGTTCGACGCCGGCAACGACCCGGCCAAGCTCGAACGGGTCTGGGATCTGTGCAACATCCACGGCATCGAAATCCACCGCCTGACGAGCGATCTCGACCTTGAAAGCGCGACGGTCCGTCACTACTTCCCGCCCTTCACGACCGACGAAGCGAGTGTCACGCTCTCTGAGGGTTCGTGGTACATCCCCACCGCCCAGCCGATGGGGCGGATGGCCCTTGTTGCTTTCGAACGCGAGACCTTCGTCGAGGATCGCGACACCTATGACATTACGAGTTGGTCCTACCCGGTCATGCTCGGGCTGGACGCGATGGAACTGATCCAGCCGCTGCCCGCGGCGTCGCTGGAGCGGGTCGAGAGCTACGAGCCTTACGTGCATCTCGAGCTCGCCGACCCCGCTGACTTCGCGAGCAGCTACGCGTTTTTGATCCCATCCGATGACCACCGCTTCCCGCAGGCCCTGGCGCTCGCGGCGGAGCACAACCTGTTCGCCCGCCTGACAGGCGACGACATCACGCTCGAATCCGGCGCGACGGTGCCTTCGGGATCGCTGCTGGTGATGCCCAGCCGGAACGAGATGGAGAATGTCCGCGAGTTCGCGAGCCGTGCATTCCGCCAGGGCTTCGCCATCCACACCACTGACACCGGCTACCCCGAGTCGGGCCCCGCGATCGGCAACAATGCCAATCGGCGCTTCATGCCCGCCAAGGTCGTTCTGGCTTCGGGCTCGGCGATGAGCTCGCTCAGCTTCGGACACACCTGGCACATGCTCGACCATGTGTCGCCGACCGCGCACAGCGTCGTGGATGTTGAGGACCTCGGATCGGTGGATTGGAACGAGGTCAATGTCCTCGTGCTCCCCAGCGGAGGTTTGAGCGGTGCGATCAGCGGATCGACGCTCGACGCCCTGAAGTCCTGGCTGCGCTCCGGCGGCACCGTCGTCGCCCTCGACCGCTCGGCCCGCTGGGCGTCTTCCGAACTCGTCGGACTCGAATCCGATGAGAATGTTGACGCGGACTCCGATGCCGAGCCGCTGCCCTGGGACACGACCGACCAGACGCCCTCCTCGGAGCTGCACAAACTGACCTACGCCCAGCGTGAGGCCCGAGGCGTGGACCGGCGCGTACCCGGCGCGCTCCTCGCCGCCACGATCGACACCACGCACCCGCTCGCGGCAGGCCTGGACGAGCGGGTCGGCTTCCATGTGTTCTCGGGCTCCCCGCTGCCGGTGGCGTCGAGCGGCTATGTGCTCGCCCGCTTCGGCGAATTCACCCGGACCGAGGATTTGGAATCCCAGACCTTGGCCCCACGCATCGCGGGGTCGATTTCGCCCTCGAACCTCCAACGCCTGTCCGGTCAGCCCGCGGTCACGCACCATCGCGTGGGACGCGGCAATGTCATCGCCTTCGCCAGCGACCCGACCAACCGCGGCATGAACCACGCCGGCATGCGGATTCTGCTCAACGCCATCCACCTCGGCCCCTCGATGTCCGGGGCTCAGCCGCTGGGCGAGGATGAGGACGAGCACGGCGAGGGTGAGGGGAACTGAGCAGAGCGGCTACACTGCCCGCATGCCCAGCGTCATCATCTACGACGACGGCGCAGCCGATCTGCGCCCCCTGACCGATCTCCGTGCCGCGTTCGACATCCGAACCGGTGCGCTCACCACGCGCGAGCGGCTCACCGTGCTGCTCGAGCAGGTCGCCGAGTGCCCGGTCGCGGCCCTGATCGCACCGGCCGACATCGCCGCGCTCGTCGCCGAGCGATCCCGGTACCCGGTCAACCCGGATGACCTGCGCGGCGTCTGCGACGCGGCGTCGGATGACGACTCGGTCTTCGTGATCAACGGGCGAGCGGTGCTGCCACCGGCGAACCTCGGTGAGCTCGAGGTGGGGCAGGGTTTCGTGGAGGAAGACGGCACGCTCATCGGCGCGCACCTGTCGATCGATGATGCACTGAAGTTTCTGAGTGATTTCCGATCGCTTCCGGCCGATCTCGAGACCGCCGCGGCTCCCGAGCGGGTGCTCATGCGATACCCGTGGGATGTGATCGCCATGCGCGACCACGCCCTGCTGATCGATCTCGCCATGCTCCTCTCCGGCGAGTCGCAGGAACTCCCCGAGGGCGTCGTCGCCATCGAGGGCGATGACGAACCCTCCATCCGCATCGCGCCGGAAGCGGTCATTTACCCCACGGTCGTTCTGGATGCTTCCGAAGGCCCGATCGTCATCGACGACGGCGCGACTGTGCGCCCACAGGCCATCATCCGGGGCCCGGCGTACATCGGCATCCAGTCCACCGTCCTCGACCGCGCCCTCATCAAGCCCCACACCGCCATCGGCCCCATCTGCAAGGTCGCCGGCGAGGTCGGCGGCACCATCTTCCAGGGCTTCGCCAACAAGGCCCACGAGGGTCACCTCGGCGACAGCTGGGTCGGTGAATGGGCCAACCTCGGCGCGGATACCACCAACTCCAACCTGCTCAACACCTACGACACCGTCGTCATGCAGACCATCCCCACAAGCGAGGGTGGACGCAAGCATCGAACCGGCCTGCAGTTCCTCGGCTGCCTCGTCGGCGACCACACCAAGACCGCCATCAACACCACCATCATGACCGGCTCGTGCTTCTCGACCGGGACGATGATCGCGACCACCGCCGCGCCGCCCGCGTTCACCGAGCGATTCGCCTGGTGCACGGACAGCGGCATCCGCAGTTTCCGCATGAACAAGTTCATCGAGATCGCGCG
>CAZIXS010000010.1:0-49012 GCA_964543335.1 uncultured Phycisphaeraceae bacterium
CCCCCAACCGGCGACAGCCCCCTCCACTACCGCATCGAATTCAACGACGACGAGACCGAAGCGCAGTTCATCTGGCACGACCTCATCGGCGCGGAGCATCGCGTGGTGATCCCGTTGGGTTTAGGCGCTCCCGATGAAACCGCTCCATGAGAAAAGCCGGACCCCTCAGGGGTGTCCGGCTTTCGTGCGAGGTCGGTTGGATCCGGCTTAGAGGCCGATTTCCTTGGCCAGCGCGTCGGCCGCGCTGTCGAGCTTGGCGTCGGTCTCGTAGGTGCCAGCGGCGATCTCGGCGCGGATGCGGGCGACGAGATCGGTGCGGACGCCCTCAGCGCTCAGCGCTTCGGCGGAGAGTTCAACGCGATCGCTGCGATCGAGCGTGCGCGGGGCCTCGGCGACGGGCTGCGAGGCGCCACGCGAGGGGCGGTCCTGCGAAGCGCGGGCGATCTGCTCAAGGCGGGTGCTCGCGAGGCCGTTCAGGTTGTTGATGTTGCTGGCCATAAGGCGGAGGTACTCCTGGTGCGATTGGCTTCGATCGGTCCGGCGGGCAGTGGCTTCCGTGCGTACGCGCTGGGGCTCTCAAAGCGTTAGGATGACACGGCGTGGTGGGCCGGCATCGCAATGAAACTGGAATGATCCGGAACCTTTCCACTCTTCCGGTGACACACTCTGTATCGACGGTGCCAGCCGATCTGCTTCAACTTTGCAAAAACCTGTGAAGTTGCACTAAGTCATTATGAGTAAATTACTTATGCGAATAACACAGGGACGGACGCGGATGCGAATCTCACAAAATCCGCTCAAATGCGGGGGCAGCAGACCGATAACTGATCGGATCCTGTCAGGGAGAAAGCCCGGTGCGCTGCGAGCGGGTGTTCTGGTTCTGATCGGATCACTCCTCCCCCTCACAAGCTGTTCAGGCTCGGGTGCCGATGCCTCCCAGAACCGCGCCGAACAGGATCGGATACGCCGAGAAGCCCCGGGCGTGTTTGGTGGCAAGAGCGGATTCGAGCAAACCGATCAGGCTCGGGTCTTCCGGGAACCGGGCTCCGACGCCCCACTCATGACCGAGCCCCTATCGATCGACGGCGGCGCCACGCCCGGCACGACCGGTGCTCGCCAGCCCATCGAAACACAGCCCCGCTCGGTATCCACCACCGGAGGCGACTCCGGCTGGGCCATCCTGCTCGAGCGGGTTTCTGGCGAACAGCACCAGCAGCGAGCCGCGCAACGCGCCGCGACAATCGCGCGCGCGCTCGGCCGAACCGATGTCCGAACGCGCCAGGTCAGCAGCGGCTCGGCGGTCGTGCTGGGTAGTTACGCGGCCCCAGACTCGCCGCAGGCCCAGAACGATCTGGACTATGTGAAGTCACTGACCGTGCAGGGCGTGCGCCCGTACTCGATGGCGCTGCTCGTGCCCCCACCGGTGCAGCCCGGATCAACACCGCAGTACGACCTGACCCGAGTAGCCAGGTCGCTCGAAGCGATCTACACGCACACCCTGCAGGTGGCGGTGTTCGCGGGAGACGAGAATGTCCGGCGCGCCGATGCGGAGCGCTACGCGCAGGAACTCCGGCGCGAGGGCATCGAGGCCTTCTATTTCCACGGACGGCGCGTCAGCAGCGTCACGATCGGTACATTCACCGCAAACGACTTTGATCTCAGCACCGGTCGCGTCAGCCCGCGACTCGATCGCCTACAGGAGCAGTATCCGCACAACCTGTACAACGGCGAAATCCAGCGCGATCCCCAGACCGGCGAGCCCTGGAACAGCGCCCTCGTGCAGATCCCCCGCCTCGGGTGATGACTACCGGGCGCGAAGCACGATCAGCGTGATGTCGTCCCGATCGGTATTGAGACCGACGAAGCGCCGGATGTCCCAGATGATGCGGTCGCACACCGCTTTGGCGGTGCTGGCGGGATCCTCGTCCAGTTGCGCGCGAACGCTCTCGATCAGGCGCTCGCGCCCGAACTTGCGCCCGTCGAAAGTCATCGCGTCTGTCACGCCGTCGGTATAGGCGATGAGCGTGTCGCCGGGCTGGAGGACGATCGAGTCGTGCTCATATTCGAAGCCCGCATCGATGCCCAGCAGCGGACCACCCGCATCGAGTTTGACCAGTGAACCCGGATCGCTGGCACGGATGATCAACGGCGGATCGTGTCCTGCGTTCGAATACCACAGCTCGCGTGACTGCGGATCGATCCACGCCGCGAAGGCGGTCGCGAATTCGCCGGGCAGCGTGTCGCGTGTGAGTGTGTGGTTCACACGCCGGGCCACCTCACTGACCGTTTCCGCGTGGGTGGCGTGCGCACGGAACAGAGAACGCACCGAAGCCATCAGCAGCGCCGCCGGGACACCCTTGCCCACCACATCGCCAATGACAATCCCGAGCCACCCATCGAGGTCGATGAGGTCGTAGAAATCCCCACCGAGTTCGAGCGAACTGTCGTAACGCGCGCTGATGTCGAGCGTCTCGAAGCTCGGCGTCTCCGAGGAGAGCATGCGGCGCTGCACATCCGCAGCGAGTCGGACATGGCGACGCATCTGGCGGTCGCGACGGCGCTGGGCCTCGAGACGGGCCGCGGCGACGGCGGCGGAAATCTGCTCACCAAGCGAGCGGGCGAGCATCTGCTGACTCGTGCGAAAGGTCACCGCCTGACGAGTGAACAGGCGCATGATGCCGTAGGTCTTGTTCTTGAAGACGAGACCGACACTCAGCATGCTGCGCAGGCCTTCGGACGCGGCACCCTCCCGCAGCCGCGCATCGTGGTACTCATCGAAGTTCTCGACCACCACGACCCCGCCCTCGAGCGCGTGATGATCCGCCGCCCTCGGCACATCCAGCGCGTTGAACCAGTCCAGGAAATCATCCGAGAGCCCGATCGCGGCATGCATCGACAGCTCGCGATCATCCCGCTCCAGCAGGTGGATCGTGCCCGCATCGACACCGAGGATCTGGCGGGAAGAATCGAGCGCAATCCGGAGCACCTCATCGAGATCGCCCGCACCCACGAAGATCGAACTGAGCCGGAACAGGACATCCAGCTCGGCGTTTCGACGGCGCAGTGAAACCTCGCGGTTGCACAATTCCACCACAGTCAGCGCGAGCAGGGCGGATGCCGCGGTGACTCGCTCCAGCCGGAGGTCGTCGAACGGTCGATCTTTCAACGGCGCAACCAGCAACCCGCCCATCGGGCGGTTGGCGATCCGCAGTGGCAGCACACGCCGGTGAGCGCCGATATCGACCGGCCGGCACGAGGCCCCCTCTTCGATCGCCTGCGCCACCGCGCTGTCCGCATCGGTCGGGTCATGGATTTGCCAGGGTGGATTGCGCTCCGGCACGGATTCGATCAAGCCGCCGTGCCGATCACGGAAGCTCACCTCGACCCCGAACAGGTCGGTCAGACGAGCGCAGAGGGCCGAAAAGGATCCATCGGTCAGAAAATCGTGGATCGCAATCGCCTCACCCGCGGGGATGGGGCGTTCGAGCAGGATCGGCGAGCCGTCTTCGGCAGACGACTGGTCATCGGGGCGGGATGGATCGGGCTGATCTGACAACGGGACTCATGATCGTGTGCGAACAGGAAAACCGCCAGCGATGCAGGCCACCGATTTGAGTTGAGTCAGACCGTCGTTGATCAGCCACCGCCAGAAATCGAATGGCCCAGCCAAAGACTCAGGGCTGAGGCGTGATCGGGGCCGGAGTGTTTTCCGTGGGCTTCGGATTGCTCCAGAGATCCTGCAGCACCGGGACCAGCGGGTCGGTCGGTGTTTCGAGGGCCTCGTTGACGCGCGTGACCACCGCGAATCCTTCACGCACATCGTCGGGGCGACCGGTCTGGAATCCCAGATAGGCCAGCAGGAAACCGGCGTTGCGGGCCGAGGGGTCGTCCTTCACGCTCCGGTCCCGCAACTGCTTGCGGATCCGCTCGAGCCGCTCGTCACCGGGCAGGAGCGATTCCTCGTAACGAACCGTGGCCAGCTCGGGGTACGCACGAAGCAGATCGCTGAGATTGACCGCGGCGGAGAGGAACAGACCCGCACCCAGTTGGGCGTGCACCCGACCCACCGCCGCCATGGCATCTCCGGGTTTGGAACTCAGGGCCGCGACGAATCGCTCTTCGGCGATGAACCACATCCCCTCGCCGAGCAGGCGCTCACCGGCACGCATGTGCTCGGCGTACAGCGTCCCGCCGGAAGACGGCGCGATGTGCTCGATGGTGCTGCTCTGTTCGCGCAGCAGTTCGATGACCCGCTGCATGCGGTCTTGCTGCGCCCGCGCTTCCTCGTCGAGCTCTTCGCGGGCAGCGAGATCCTGCGGGCGGCTCAGGCGCGTCGGCCCGGCTTCCGGAGGCGCATTGTTCGGGCCACCGAGTCCAGATGGACCCATCGGAAACCGATTCGCCTCAAGGTCGCGGCTGAAACCGCGAAGCAGTCGATCAAGCTCATCGGTCCCCTGAGGAGCAGCACCAGGCGAGTCGTTGCCCGACCCCGGTGTTCCAGCCTCATTGCCACTGGGATTCAGTGAATCGAGCGACGGAAGTTGAAGGCCGGACTCATTGGTGGGTCGCTCCGGCTGACGCTCACCCGGGTTGCGGTTCGGGTTGAGCGGCTGGTCAGCATCGCCTTCCCCCGACTGAGTTCGCTGTGGTTCGATCAACCCACGGCGCTCGGCGGTTTCGCGAAGATCATTCAGGATGCGCTCGTGGCCGGGCATACGCTCGGCGATCGCTTCGGCATTCTCGAGTTCATTGAGAAGCCGCTGATCCTCGATGGCCTGCTCACGAAATCCGGGAATCGCGATCCGCGGATCGAGGTCGAACTGGCTGGGATTAAAACTGCGACCAGAGACCAGAGCGGGATCAATAAAGCTCAGCGCATCAACACCACCAAGCGGCGAAGCAGCGAGTGCAAGCCGATTGGTGCCATCGCTCGCAGTACCGACAATCTGCGGACGCGTGGCGTTGCGGACCGTAAAGGCCGAAGTGGAACGCAGCGTGGTGTTGTAAGCATCGAACGCCACGAGATCGTTGTACTGGTTCTGCGCTGTGACAGACGATCCGGTCACCGCTCCGGACTGCGCACCTGCACCCGGGCGATTGATGACCAGATCACCGGAGAGCCCACTCAGGCCCCCTCGCAGGCCCCCCATCGGCCCCCGCATGAGAAGCGAAGAGGCCTCAACGCCCCGAAGCGTGGCCAAGCCGGAGTAGAAGGTTTCACGCTGGAAGTTGTAAACCAGATCGCTGCCCAGCGAACCCCGGAAGTCGTTCACGCCGCTGTAGCCGACACTGCCTCGGAACTGCTTGCCGCCCGCGACATTGCCTGTCACGAGCGCGTTGCGATAGGCGATTTCCGATTGCCAGTTGTTCCCGGGGCCGTTGTACCCACCCGAGCCGACCTGGAGGTTGCTGTCGAGCGCGGTGCCATCGCCGAGCGCGTCCTGCGCGAGTGCAGCCGGGGAAAGGCCGGCTCCCGCGCACGCGATGAGCATGGAAACCAGGGGGGCATTCAATCTATTGGCGAACATGGTGTGTTCCTCCGCGTCATCTGGCGATCGATCGGGCGGGCAGATCCCCTACTTGTCTATCGACCATTGAGGCCGCCGCGCCCTCCACTCTATAGGCAGATTGCGGCTGAAAGGTTCATCGGGCAAGAAGAAAGAAGACCACGCGGGGAGCGTGGTCTTCCGAGGATTTGGCATACCCGACTGGGTGAGAGGGATTGGCTTAGAGGGATTGGGTCACTGCCGGGGCCTGAGTCGCGGTCCGGGCGACCTCGATGCTCTGCAGGGAATCGGCGTGGATGAACACGATCAGGTTCTCATCACGCCACATCATGGAGGGCTTGCCCTGCTGTTTGGCCTTGGGGCAGGAGTAGCAAACACCCGGCTCGGCGTCTTTGCAGCCCGCTCCGGGGCTCTCGAGGAGGAAAATGCTGACCGGATAAAGATCGGCAGACTGCTGGACCGGCGCGAACAACGCGTGGACAGATTTTCCTCCGCCGGGCACGGCACAAGCCCCCACACCAATGAAGGAGTAGCCAGCGGACTGCATCCGCTCGATGGTGTCGGCGAGGCGGGCTCCGCCGCAGCCGAGTCGGGCCTCGGCGAATGCACGGGCCTCTTCGAGATTGGTGGCTTCGATCTTCGAGGTGAAATTGCCGGTGCCGATGTCCGAGCAGCGGTTGTGCTCGGTCTGCACGAATCGCAACTGCGAGGACACGGTCTGGAGGTTCAGGCCCTGCTCAGCCGCCGCGACACCGGGCTGCGAGCCACCGAACTGTTGGGTTCCGAGATAGACCGCGCTGGCGCTCAGCACCAGAACCGCCGCGATGGCTGCCAGCCGGGGCAGGAAGCCAGAGAGGAGAGCCGATCGTTTCGGAGCGGGACGCTGGGCGACCTTGGCCTCGGCGAAGGAGATCGGGGCGTTCTGTGCTTCCTGATCGAACCGGGCCAGAATCTTTTCCCGCAGGCCGGCCGGGGCCGCCTGAGGCTCACTCATGGCTCGGGCGACCGCCTGTCGCAGTTCGCGCTCGAAAGCGATCGCGGAGGAATCGTCCCCTCTTGCCGACGCGATTTCACCGTCCGCCATCGCACGAATGCGGGCGGCATCACTCAGGCCATCGGGCAGCTGGGTGGGCTGCTGGGCGTGCGGGTTCGCGTTGTGGGGGGTGTGATCGGCCATTTGGAGAGATGCTTCGTGTTCGGAGGAAGATGTCCGGTGACGACCCCGGAAAGGGCCACAAAGGGCAGAAAACGCAGCCCGAGTGCGCTGTCGGAGACCAAGCGGTATCTTTCAATCGGGCTCAGGGGGCTCCTGAGCAGGAGTAAAACCCACCTCGGCCGCGAAATCTTCCAAGGATTCGGCAAGAATTTTACGCGCCCGGTGCAATCGGCTCATGACCGTCCCAATCGGCACAGCCAGAATCGTGGCGATTTCCCGGTACTTCATCCCCTCGACACCCCACAGCAGCAGCACCTCGCGGTGTTCCTCGCTCAGTTCGTCGATGGCGTTCTTCAAACGGTCATCCACATGCTCCCAATCCAGGGAAGCCAGGTTCCAAACCGGAGGGGCCTCATCGGGGATGCGATCCTCGGAGGCCGCGTCGTAGAACTCGTCCACCGGGGTGGCGGTCCGTTTCCGCCGTCGCATGTCCGAATAAAAGGTGTTGTGCAGGATCGTAAAGAGCCATGCTCGGATCCCTTTGCCCTTCTCTTCGAAGTTCTTGGCATGCCTCAGGGCCTTCAGGTAGGTCTCCTGGACAAGCTCCGACGCCTCGTCGGGGTGGCGGGTGAGCTTCAGCGCCATGCGGTACAGGGCGTCGAGGTGCTCCAGCGCGAGTTGTTCGAATTCCTGTCGGTCCAAGGCAGGGCTCGGCTGGGGCGGTGAATCGACCGGGTGGTCGCGGGTTCCAAGGGATTACGGAGGATACCAGAGGGCGACCGGGCCGATGCAGCCCGACCGCTCGCGAGCAGTCGGGTCCATATTCAGCCCCCGCCGGTTCGACGCTGCGCACGCCGCTTGGCGGCCATGAGCCCCTCGGTGGTCGAGGCGGGGGCTTCGGCATCTTCGGCTTTCTTCGAGGACGCCGGTGCGGGTTTCTCTGGCTTGGCGGGGTCCGGCTCGGGCGTGGACCGCGACACGGATGGCTTGCCTGGCGCCTCGGGCTGCGGCCGAGTGGTCTTCTCCTTGGCTCGGCGCATGGCTTCCGAAGCGGACGACACAACTTTGGGCGACTCCTCGGTGGCCTGCGCAACCTGCGGCTTGCCGACCGATGCCTGCGCGGGGCCACCGGGCGCCACCGACTGACGAGTGCGGGATTTCTCGGCCCGCCCTTTCAGCCCGGTCAGGGTCGCCGCGGCCTGCTCCGAGCGCTGCGTGACCGCCTGTGCCGTGTGGCGCTTCAGTTCCAGCGCAAGCTCGCGCGACAAGAGCCGATCCCACGCGATCCGACGCGTGCCGACATCGAACAGGAACACCACCAAACACCACGCCAAGAGCGTTCGCCACAGCGGAGTCGCGGCGGTGATGACCGGGACCGTGGACCGATCGAACAGTTCGGCCTCATCCGGGCGGAGCAGATCGAGCTCGCGCCCACCGGTGACCGAGGCGATCTGGCGCAGCAGCGTGGAGTTCGAGCGCAGGGACTGGAATTCCGGGCTGAGCGTACGCACCGCGCTCACCGTCACCCCGGCGACACGCTCGTCGCTGCCGCGCCGCGGGAAGAGACTGACGACATAACTGCCCTGCGCCGGTGCCGGAGCGGTGGCGGTGTACTGACCCGGGCCGACCTGCTGCAGCGAGACGGTGCCGCGCGTGCCATCGGGGCGATCGACCGTGCCCTCGATGAACAGGCCGTCGCGCGGACGACCGTCTTCGTCGAAGGCATCGACCTTGATCTGCAGCTCATCGCCGACCACCTCGGCGCGGACCTCAAGGTTTTCATCCTGCGCGGGGCGGGCCACCGCACGGGCGATCTGGGTCCACATGCCGTCGTAACCGGGCCAGTCGCGCCAGTTGCGTGCCCAGTTGGTGGCATCGGAAGTGAACGCCGCCACCTGACCGCGCCCGATGAACCAGTGCGAGAGCAGCGGGTAGCCGTCTTCGGAAGCCAGCGCGTTGGTGATCTGGGGATCGGCCTTGGGTTGAGTCAGCACCAGGCCGTTGAGGCGCGGGATCGTCTGATTCCCGGCGAGGACAGGGCCCCAGCCGACGACACCGTTGATCAGCGCGGATCCGCCGTTGGTCACGATGGGCGTGAACGGCCCTTCGCGCACGAGCGGTCGCCGCACGACCTGCACTTCCTTGAGGAAGATGCCCTGCACCAGATTCGGATCGGTGACTTCGTGGAAGGTGCCGTTGCCGGCGATGGCGATGTTGGCGAGCGTGTTGATGTCCGCACCATCACCGACGGCGATCGTAGAGACCGTGACGCCGGCGTCGCGCAGGTTGGAGGCGATGGCCACCATGTCCTCGGTCGAACTGCTCGACTGACCGTCCGAGAGGATGATCATGTGCTTCACCGCGGCTTCGGCATCAAGGAGCGACCGCGAGCCGATGCGCATGGCCGGGAGCAGCTCGGTACCACCGCCGTGCGAGATCGCGCGCACCCGGGCTGCGGACCGCTGCGGATCGCTGTTGCGCCCCATGGGCACGACCACGCGTGCGCTCTGGTTGAACTCGATGACTTCCACGAGGTCGGTCTCATCGAGCGACAGGATGGCGTAGGCCGCGCCCTCATTGGCGATCTCCTGCTGCGTGCGGGTGCCCATGTTGACCGGGGCGCCCATGGAGCCCGACGAGTCGATGATGAAGCACACCGCCGCCTGCGCGGTCACGACCTCATCGGGCAGATCGAGTTCGACCGGGAGGACCGCTTCGAGGGCGGAACCCTTCCAGCCACCGGCGCCGAAGCTGTTGTACCCTCCCACCATCACGAGCCCGCCACCCATCAGGTTCACATAGTCCGCGAGCAGACCGTGCGTGCGCCGAGGGATGTCGCCAGCCCCGACATCCTGCAGGATGATCAGATCGAAGGCGTTGAGTTCATCGAGCGAGCGGCCGAGCTCCCTCGTGGACACGCTGCGGTACGGGATTTCCGCGTCCTCAAAGGTCTTCTCAAGCGGGTTCGGGACCGCATCGCGATCGATGCGTCCATCGACGATGAGCACCGTGCCGCGGTTGTTGGTGGTCACGACCGCTTCGGCGCGGTTGTTCTGGATGATCCGATCCTGCGCCTCATCATCCGGCGTGAATGCCACTTCGAGCCGGTGGAGCACATCGGTCTGGTCGAGCGGGGCCTGCAGGATGATGATGTTGCGACCGGCCTCGAGCGAAACACGCCGCGCGTTGGTCTGCTGTCCGGGCGCGAGATCGAGCAGCTCGCCGTTGTAGCGCAGGTTCACCGAACCCGTCGTCGGTTGGGTCGCGCTGAGGACCACGCGCACTGGGATGGTCGCGCCCGCTGCGGCACGGGGAGGCGCATCGATCGCCTCAACCATCACCTCGGAACGAACGCTGTAGGTCACCGGCGCAACATCAACCCGGATCGGCGTCGGAGATGAGGCGAGCTCGTTGGCGGTGGTGAGCGCATCGCCACCGGTTTCGACCCCATCGCTGATCAGCACAATGCGTTTCGCAGCATCGGGCGGGAACATCCGCTGTGCAAAACGCAGGGCGGTATCGAGGTTGGAGCCGTCCACCAGCGAGTACTCGATCTCGTAGTCGCTCGAACCGGAGGCGGAAGGGATCGTGACGGCCATGGTGCTGCCGGCGTACACCACGATGCCCAGGAGGTCTTCGGGTGTGCGCCCTTCGCCGCTGCGGGCGAGGAACTCGAGCACCGCATCCCGATAGCTGCGCGGGTTGCCCTCCGCGTCTCGGCCGAAATCGGAATACTGATCGGCCAGCAGGCGCATCGAGTCGGAGATGTCCACCACCGCCACGACCGCCAGACGCCGGGTCTCGCGCACCGAGGAGGCACCCGCGAGGATGGTCGCGATCAGCGCAATCAGCACCGCCCGCGCGATGGCCGCTGACCAGGCGCGGTAGGAACTCATCGCGGCTCGAAAGTCCCGGATCGCGAGCACCGCCATCGGCAGACCGAGAAGGGCGAGCCAGAGCCAGGCCGGGTTGTCGAAAGTAATGTCCACAGCAAACACAGTCTAGGGGTTGAGCGGGCGAGGATTAGCCCTCGGACGAGCCGCCGCCGGAGGAATCTGCACCCGAACCCGAACCACCGCCCGAAGCCCCTGTGCCGGAATCCGCACCGGATCCCGATTCAACGCCGGTGCTGTCACGCAGGCGTCGCTGGCGCTCGATGCTCTTGTCGAAGTAGCGGCTGATGGATTCCCAGTAGCGGGGCGAGATGCGGTTCTCTTCCAGATCCCGCTGGAGCTGCTCGCGCCTGCGGATGAGATCCTGCTCGAGCTGGCCGGGTGACTGGCGCGGCGCGTCGACGGTGATCGGGTTCTGACCGTCGTTGTCACGCTCACCGATCACAGTTTCGTTGCCGTCGGGCTCGCCACCTCGGCGAGCGTCGATGGTTTCGACGGGGCGATCGGTTGCGGGTCGGTTGATGCCTTCGCGTCGGTCGCGCTCGGCCTGGCGCCGGAGCCGATCGAGTTCGCGTGCGGTGTCCTCGTCCTGAAGCAGATCGCGTTGCGATTCACGCAGGCGCTCCGCCGTGGCTTCGTCGAGCTCGCGCCTCTCGCGCTGGCGCTGCAGCTCCCGGAGTGTTTCGGAGGCCGATGGAGGCTGTCCGCTGCCGGTCCCGGTGCCCTGCCCACCGGGTGAGGGTGAGCCGCTGGGATTGCCTTCGCTCTGGGACTGCGAATCGCCGCCGGTGCCGTCGCCGGCCTGCGCATCGGCCGGTGCATCGGAAGTGGAACCGCCCGGCTGCTGGTCGCCGGGTTGGCCATCGGGGCTGGAGGACGGCGAGCCGGTCGGCGAATCGCTGGATGAGGACCCCTGGCCCTCGGACTGCTGGCCACCGGGCTCCTGGCCGGATCGATCGCTGCTGCCGCCTGCTCCCTCGGGGCTGTTCGGATCGGCCTGGGCTTCATTGCTGCTGCCTGAAGCGCCTTCCTGGGGCTGGTCGGCGGGTCGCCCGCTTTCATTGCCACCGGGCTGCTGACCTTGGTTGCCCTGCTCGGTGGTCGAGGGGCGCTGGGCGTTCTCGCCTTGCGATCCCTGACCCTGCTGACCCTGTTCGCCGCTCTGGGCGGGCGCGGCCTCGGAGTTGGGCCCGGCACCCGGCTGCTGCGACGACTGATCGCCGCTCTGCTGCTCGCTGGACTGTTCACCGGTCTGCTGATCGGAACCCTGATTGGACTGCTGGTCCTGCTGCTGACCGGACTGCTCACCGGATTGGCGATCCTGAGGCTGACCGGGCTGCTGCTCCGAATTGCCTTCGGATCCGGGCTGGTTTTCGCCGGACTGCGGCTGCTCGCCTTGTTGATCCTGCGGGTTTGGCTGGTTCTGCTGCGCCGGATCGCTCGGGTCGGCAGGGTTGTTCTCGGTGCCTTGGGTTGGATCTGCCGGATTCTGGGGATCGCTGCTCGGCTGCGGATCGCGTGCTTCCTGTGCGGACTGGCGCATGGCCTCGGACAGTTGTTCGGCGGTCTGCTCGGCGCTCTCGGAAGCCCTGTTTTCGCGTTGCTGCTGTTCGATCGTGCGAGACAGATCCTGTGCCTGCTCGGGATCGACGCCCTGATCTTCCAAGTCGCGCGCGATGTCTTCGCGGGTGCGGGGTTCGGTCTGCTCGGTGAATTGCTCGGCCTGCTCGCCGCTCAGGCCGCGTCGGTTGAGTTCGTCCCGCTGGTCGGCCTTGGTGCGCTCGCGCTGCTCGGCCTCGCGATCGGCCAGTTCGTCCAGCTGCTCGGCCAGTTCATTGATCTCGCGCGCGATCTCCTCGCGCCGGTTCTGGTCGGCCTGTTGGGCTTCGCGCTGCAGATCATCGAGAGCATCGGCGGCGCGATCCAAGTCGCCCGATCGCAGGGCCTCGCGCAGCTGCTCACCAGCGCTGGGCGCCTCTCCGGAAGAATCCGACGACGACGCGGACTCGGAAGGCAGGTCCTTGAGCAAATTGCGCAACGCCTCTTCCTTGGCCCGCTCGTCGGCGGCGCGCTGCTCGCGCTCGCTGGCGGCCTCATCGAGCATGCGCGCGATCTCCGCCTCAGCCTCTTCAGGGCTGATGGCGCCGGACTCGACCTGTTCCTGCAACTCCTGGATCCGCTGGCGATCCTCGGGAGATAAAATGTCCGAAGCCTCAGGATCCGCCGCGGGATCGGCGTTCTCATCTTCGAGCTCGGGCTGATCCAATTGCTCGGTGATCCGGTTGATCCGGTTGACGGCCTCCTCGACACGCTGCTCGCGCTCTGCCGCGGCGATCTGCTCCTCTTCGCTGCGCAGAAGGTGCTGGGGCTGCATCGTGATGCCCAAGGCGATCGATGCCGCGGCGATGACCGGCCAGGCGATCCAGGTTCGTCCGAGTTTCACTTCGATGGCTTGGCGGGCACGCACACGGGCGGCCAGATGTTCGGCCTCGGCGACCGCCATCTGCACGAAGGGGTCATTCGGGTTGCGATCGGCCAGCGACAACGCCGAACTCAGGCGGTCTTCGAGGGCCATCGCCCGATCGACCTCGGCCGCGGCCTCCAGATCCCCGCTGCGCCGGCGGATGGCCAGCGCGACCGAGCTCACCACCGCCAGACCCGCCGCGGGCCCGGCGATGAGCCACCAGTCGATGCCCGGCCCGATGAGGCGATCCGTCAGAATTCCCACCAGTGACCCGGCCAAGGCGATCGTCATCGCAGGGCCAATCAGCCCAAGCAGATCCCGGGCGAACCGGCGGCGCGAGGCATGACGAGCCAGACGCCGGGTGCGGGCGATCGCGTCGATGACCTGGGTTTGGGTCGCCTGGGTCTGGGTTGTGGGGATGGGATCGGGCATGGTGTTCTCAACCGTGAAGGGCGCGCCGGGGCCACGAGGTTCACTGCTTCAGCACATTGATCATACGGAGGCAAATGGTCCGGGTTTACAGAATCTCAGGAATCCCACTGCGCTCGATGGACTCCAAGGCTCTAGGCTAGATGCCACGCGGATCGGTATCTGCGTCCGGATTAAAACACCTTTAGTCAGATAGGCAAAATAAGATGACCACGACCGCCTCCAGTTTCTGTGCCACGGTAGTACCCATGTCCACCACGGCCCTGAACCTCGGCCAGTTGCTGTGCGGCGACATCCCGGCTGAACAATTCGGGCGCCAGCCGGAGGGTGTGAACTGCAACACTCCCGCTTGGATCATCGGACATCTTTCGATCTACCCGGACCGGATCCTCGAATTCATCGGGCGCGAGGACCTCGCTCAGAACGACGAGAAACTGACCGAACTGTTCAAGAACGGCAGCGACTCTCCCGACGATCCGGACGGCTCGTACTACCCATCCAAGCAAATGCTGCTCGATCGGTTCGCCGAGCGGACGAAGGTCGCGCTCGATGCTCTGGCCACGGTGGACCCCGAGGTTCTGGAGCGCGAGAACCCGATCGAAGGCCGATTCCGCGAGATGTTCCCGACCATCGGCGCGATGGTCGCGTTTATGCTCGGCGGTCATACGATGATGCACCTGGGCCAGATCAGCACCTGGCGTCGCTGCATGGGCCTCGGCAGTGTGATGTGAGCAGGCCGCTCAGGCGGCGGGAGGCGGCGAGTCCGGCGTGGTTTCGTGCTGAATCCGCCGGAACGGGATCGAGGCCAGCACATCGCGGGCCTCGTCGTCCTTGATCTGGACGGTCAATCGGTCCAGACCCTGTTGCAGGTTGTCCAGATCGCGCTCGATGGAGCGGGCCAGGTTCATGGCATCCTCGCTCGAGCCTCTCCGGCTGGTCTCGCCAGCATTCGTGCTCGGTCCAGGACCGAAGACACCCCCAACAGGGAACGGAAGCACATCGCGATCGCTGTCGATCCGTGACGCTGAAACTGATGATCCCGCGTTGAGGTTGGTCATGCTCACACCTGCCTTGTCCTCGTGCCCGGTGGGAGGACTGTGCCAATGAAATCGGCCAAAGCGCAGGAGATATGAACCAAGATCAGGTGGTTTTGAGGGGGTGAAATGGCCTGTCCGAAAACAATCCGGCTTCGGGCTGTCCTGCCCGGGTGACCGGTTCCGGTTATGCAGGCGCGATAACGCCAATTTGCTGATGATCCGCCCCGAATCGTGAAACCGTCGAAGCCCGAAGCCGGATCGGCTCAGGCCTCGGAGGTTTCGTCCACGGGCGCTGGGGCCTTGCGCTGCCCGACCTTCGGCTCGGTGCCAGCCTTCAGTCGCGCCAGATTCGACCGGTGCTTAACCACGACGAGCAGTGCGACCAACACGCCAACCAGCGTGAAGGGCCATACACCCGCCAGGCTCGACCCCGCGGGCCACGGCGAGAGCGCAAAGCCAACGATCGCCAGCGGGAGCACGCCCGCACCGGCGATCGACGACACGCTCACATAACGCGTTACTTTCAGGCAGACGATCCACACCAGCAGCGCGACCAGTGCTGCGGGCGTCACCCAGGGCCAGAAGCCCAGGAACATGCCGAACCCCGTCGCCACCCCCTTGCCCCCCTTGAAGCGCAGGTAGACCGGGAACATATGCCCGATCACGGTGGCGATGCCGATCCCCAGCCACTTGAACGCCTCCGGAGCGGGCAGGTCCGGCTTCGACGAAGCGCTGATGATGTAGCCCCAGATCAGCACCGGCACCGCGCCCTTGCCCACATCCAGAAAGAACGCGGCCAGCCCGATTCGCTTCCCGAGCACGCGCATGGTGTTCGTCGCCCCGATGTTGCCGGAGCCGTGCTCGCGGATGTCCACCCCTCGCGCGAGACCGAGCAGAAACCCGAAAGGGATGCTCCCGATGGCGTACGCGACGATGAACGCGATCAACCAGGTGATCATGAGTCAGACTCCCCGGCTCCGGATTCAGAAGTGATCTCGAGCAGGATGATGTGCTTCATCAGCGCCGCCGCAGCGGTCGCGCCCGCGGCGCACCAGCCACGCCACCCATCACGATACGCGCGTGCACCGATCATCTGCCTGGCAAACGCCCCGAGCGGCGAGGTGATGATCTTCGACGCTTTGCCCCGACGCCCCATCCCCTGATAGCTCTCGGCGGCGATGCGCGCGTGGCTCACCTGTCGCGCCAGGAACGCCGCCATCGACGGGATCGAATCGTGGCGACAGTCGCCCTCGAGTTTCCCGGCCTTGGCGCCGGCCTCGATCGGTTCGAGTTTGTCGTGCGGGTCGTAACCGGTCCAGCGGGCGGTGCCCGTCCGCACGAGGCGAAGACGCCACTCCGGCTGCCAGGCGTGCTGGAGCAGGCGACCCTTGTAGAACACCTTGCGATTGATCTCGTAGGCCCGGATTGAGCGATCATCGGCGAGAATCGCTCGCCTCATGCTGTGCTGCAGTTCCGGTTCGAGCGACTCATCGCTGTCGAGATGCAGCGTCCACGCCATGCCCAGCTTGGCGGCCTCATCGAGGGCGAACTGTTTCTGTTTCACATAGCCGAGGAAGGGCTGATGGATGACCGTGGCACCGCGCTCTTCGCAGAGCCGGATGGTGGCATCGGTCGAGCCCGAGTCCACGCAGATGATCCGAGCCGCGAGCGGAAGCACCGAATCCAGCGTGCGGGCGATCGTGTCGGCGTTGTTGAAGCAGGTCACGGTCACCACAAGCGGGAGCGTGCCCTCGGCGGCAACAGTCGGCGGCGTGGTGGTGTCCGGATCGTTCACACCGACCATCGTCCCCTGCCGGACGAGCGAGGTCAAAGCCGGTGGTACACTCGAGGGCAATGATCCTCCCGCCCACCGCCCGTGTGCGCATCGAAGTCCCGACCGATAGGGAGAACGCTTCGCGCTGCCGCGTGATCGCCAGGGCGGTGGGCGACGAGCGGTTCGGTGCTTCGGCCCGGGTCATCAAGAGCGACGACCGCAGCGCGGTGCTGGCCGGGGAGGCCGCCGGATATGAAGTGGTGGTCAAGACTCTGGCCCTCGATCGAGCAAAGGATCGCTTGCGGGCCGCGCTGCGTCTGTCGCGCCACTGGCGTCAGGCACGAGGCTCGGAGAAGGTCCGCCTGGCCGGCGCAGACGCCTGCCCGGTGCTGGCGATCGTGCGCGGCATCGACCCCTCCGGGCATCGCGTCGAAGCCCTGATCATGGACCGCGTGGACGGCCCAACCCTGCTGCGAGCCGCGGCAGACCGCACGCTCTCACCAAAGCAGCAGCGGGTGCTGCTTGATCGCGTGGGCGCGGAGGTGGGTCAACTGGCACGCTCCGGGATCTTCAATCGCGATCACAAGCCATCGAACCTGATCGTCACCCGAGACGAAGCAGGCGAACCGATGCCGGTGCTCATCGATTGCGCGGATATCCGCCGCGCCGCCGCCGGGCGTGCGCTCGTGGGCATGCTTTCCAAGTTGCTGATCGAGGCCAATGGGACGGAGGTGAGCGTCTCCGTGTGCGAGCAGGTGCGTGTGGCCAGGGCAGCCAAGCGCGAAGCCCGGTTTGATCCGCCGCTGCGAGAGCTGCTCGGGCAGGTTCGCCGAACCATCGAAGCGCACGGCGATCCGCGCCCGAAGGTGGACCCACTGGCCTTCGATAACTGAGGGCTCGGGCGACGCTGATTGGCAGAAACTATTCGATGAGGCGCATGCGCCCGAAGTCGGGGATCGGCACACGCCCGAACGCGCTGTACGGGGCCGGGAAGTACACGAAAAAAGCCTTGCCGAGCATCAGATCGCGGTGCACCACCCCGAGCGTGTCGTCGATCTGATCGGCGACGGTGGGGTCGATCGGGACGGTGTGCGTCGGCCAGCCGCGCCCGTCGAGCGACGAACCCGAGTTGTCGCCCAGCATGAAGAAATGGTCGGGTCCGAGGTGGACCAGATCATCGGGGTGCCACGCGAACGCACGGCGCGGTGCGCCCAAGGCGTTGTGGAACGGACGGTAGTAGATGTCGCGATCCAGCCCGACGCGATGCAGAGTCACCGGTGAACCTTGGAACGCCAGCGAGATCGACGGTCGCCCGTGGGCCTCGTAGGTCGCAGGACGCAGCAGACTCTCGAAGTTGTATCGCGGGCTGTCCGGCGTGGAACCCGGCAGGTAGCGCAGATCATCGAATCGGCGACCGGTCACGAATTCCAGGCGCTGATCGGGGGCCCAGTCGTAACCGACTGGGCCACCGATCTGTTTGCCACCAACGATCAGCAGGACCTGCTGGTCGTAGTGCCAGAACTCTATGTTGGTGGTCTTGCCGGGCTTGAACGGCGGGCAGTTGCCGGTGGTGAGCGTCACCCAATCCCCGGACTCGATCGAGCCAAGCGGACGCATGCGGATCGTCGCGCTGCCACCGGCAATATCGGCCCGAAACTCATGCTGACGCGCGATCAGCGAGATCGAGGCCTGAAGCGAATCACTCTCGGGCTGGATCCCCGTACGCACGCGCACATCCGCAACGGGGTAGATCGGTGTGCCGCGCCCGCGCTGCCAGTTCGGTGTGCCGTCGTTGTACGGGGTGAAATCGGTCACCGGCCAGGAGGCATCATCCCAGTCGAGCGTGGTCGGCTCGGTCGAGTCGTACCGGTAGGAGCGCACACCATCGATGGTCCACGCCTGAGCGTTGTCCCCGGCCAGCCAGGGCGCTTCGAAATAACGCACCGTGTTCAGTTGGGGGTTCAGGGGCGTGTACTCACTTGAGAACACTTCCTGCCACAGCGCTCGCTGCACCTCGAAGGGCTTCCGCTGGATGCGCCAACTGCTGCTCTCCAGAGCGCGGCTCGCGATATCCGCGCCGTCCGGAGCGGTCGTGTGCGGCGTGGTGAAGACATCACCATCCACCAGCCACAGATGCTCGTTGGGCAGGCCCACGAGACGCTTGATGTAGTTCTGCTCCGCCCCGGTCGGGTTCTTGAACACCACGACCTCGTATCGCCGGGGATCGCGCACTTCGTAGAGGTACTTCTGCACGAGGATGCGGTCACCCGCGAGCGTGCGCTTCGATTCCGGCAACGGCGATCCGGTGCGATCGGGGCCGCTGGATTCGTACGGGAACCCGGTCATCGGGTCCATCAGGTGCGGGTTCTCGCCGCCGAAGAGCATGCCGTTGCTCCCGCGCACCGGTCCCTGCACGCCAAAGGGCGTGTCCCCGGCGTAGTACCAGGGCCCTACCGCCCAGTCGTAGCCGGTCTGGGGGCCTTGGGCACGCATGTGCGCGCCGAGCAGCGTCGGAGCCATCGAACCCGTCGGGATGCGGTACGCCTCCACGATGTACAGCTTGAAGATCAGCGCCATCGCCAGCGAGATCACCAGCGAGATCAGGGTTTCCTTGATCGAACCCTCTGCCTTGCCTTTGTGCGAGGAGGCCTTCTGGGCGGGAACATCGATCGGCGGGTTGGCGCTGTGGTCACTCATCAGGCACACCTTATCGGCTCAGAATCGATCTGACGCGCTGGATCAAGAACGATCGAGCCAACACTGTGGTTCGGCTCGGCTTCACTCTGAGCCGCCCCCGCCCCCACTGGCGCCGTCGGCGCCACCCGGTGCCCCTCCGGAGTTGCCGCGCGGCCGACGCCGACGCCGACGCTTCGGGCGGTCCGAAGACCGCTCGCCCGAACTCGACGGCCCGGGTGAGCCCGGACCCCTGCCCGAGGAGGAATCGCCCCCAGAAGACTCGGAATCACGCTGGCGCAGATCGGGCGGGCTGTAGCCCTCGCCGGACTTGCGGCTGCGGGGCTTGCGACGACGACGACGGGGCTTGGTGGTCCCATCGGCACCCGACGCATCGTCCTCGACCGGACGCTCGTCCTGGCCCCCCTCGGCGGATTCACCCTCGGGCCTGCTTCCCGCACGCCGACGCCGACGCGATTTCCGGCGCTTCGAGCCCGCATCTTCGTCGCCATCCCCCGCCTCGGCCTTCGAGCGCTCCCGGAAGGTGGTCTGGCTGTCGGCTTCGTCGGCGGGGGTCGCCGCCCGCGCCTGAGCCCGGGTCGAGGCGGCCTGCGCACTCATCCCCCGCAGCGGATCGGGCTGGTGCTTGTGCCCTTCGGCGAGCAGTTTCTCGGCCTCCTCCACGGAGATCAGTTCCTCCACGGGGACCGCCACCACCTCCCGGTTGTGATCCAGAGAAACCTGGACGAGCTGGGTCAGGATCTGGGTGTCGCGGACTTCGCCGGGCCCGTAGGGCGTGCCGACCCGCGCCTTGCGCCGTGGCAGGTTCTTTCGCAGATCGTCGTAGGTCTTGTCCTCGTAGCGAAGGCAGCACATCAGCCGCCCGCAGCGCCCGGAGATCTTCAGCGGGTCCAGCGTGGCCTTCTGGATCTTGGCCGAGCGCATGGAGATGGGCTTGAGGACCTTGAGGAACTGCTTGCAGCAGCAGTGCTGCCCGCATTTCTCGTAATCGGCGACCAGGCGGGCCTCGTCGCGAGCGCCGATCTGGCGCATCTCCACGCGCGTGCCGAACTCGGTGCCGAGGTCCTTGACCAGTTCGCGGAAATCCACACGATCCTCGGAGAGGTAGTACACGGTGACGAGCTCGCCCCCGAGGATCGGCTCGACCTCGACCACCTTCAGATCGAGAGCGTAGTGATCCGCGAGTTCCTGAACCCGCTTGCGCCAGGGACCGGCCTTCTCGCGCATCGCGTCGAAGGTCTGAAGGTCTTCGACCGTTGCGACCCGCAAGACGCGCCCGCGGCTGAAGAACGGGTAGTCCTTGCCTCCCGAGCGATCGATGTAGTCGAGCATCTCCTTACGCGTGACGCTCTTGGAGCAACCGGCGTTGGGGCAGGTGCTGGTGAGCATCTCACCGATCTCAGTGCCGCGGTGCGTGGTCGCGACGATCTTGGAGCCGCAACCGGGCTTGGCGTCCCCGTCGTACGGGAACTCGCCGATGAGCTTCATGGAGCCGAAGCGCAGGACCATGGAGGTCGGTGGCTTGAGCTTTTTGTACGCGATCACATCCGCGTGTCGCTGGTCCTCAAGGTCGGCCTCGAACTGCGGGAGTGGGAAGATGGACATGGTGCGTTGTTTCCGGTTCGCGAGAGGGCCGCATCAACCGCGCGTGGCCACGCGGGCACTTCGGCGGGAGCGGGTTGGCATCGGGAAAGGGTTTCTGTGGGCCGCATCACCCCCGATCGGCGATGCGGTTTCGAACGCGGAACGCGGGATCACTATATCGCGGCGATCCCCAAACAAAAGCGAGCCGCACACCCGTGCGGCTCGTCGAGAACGGTTCTCAATTGCTCCCGAGGCGATCGGACGCAGAATCAGCGTCGAGCGCTCTGGAAGATTTCCGAGAGGTTCTGGGTCTGGAGCAGTTCCAAGGATCGACCCTGCTCGATGCCGTAGATGTACAGGCGCTCCTGCGCATCGTTGAGGATCATGAGGATGTCCGAGTCCTCGCGGGCCTGGATGTTGGTCACCGTCAATGATCCGACGGTCGTGACATCCGCGCGGGCCTCTTTGCCCAGTCTCGCGTTCGAGGCCTGGGTGATGATCAGCGCCATGATGACGAAGGCCGAGGCCCA
Organism: uncultured Phycisphaeraceae bacterium; assembly: GCA_964543335.1. GTDB lineage: Bacteria > Planctomycetota > Phycisphaerae > Phycisphaerales > UBA1924 > JANSXG01. The sequence continues at coordinate 21,069 of CAZIXS010000010.1, forward strand.
GAGGGTCGCGGCTCCGGTATCGAGACGAGGCTTGGCGTCTTGCTTCGGAGCGGTGTTCATCGGCGAACCCCCCCGCCGCCGGCCGGGGCGTTCTGGAGGGAGGCGTAATCGATGCCGACCAGCGATCGCCGGCTGGGATCCCAGCGCAGTGCGACCAACTCCTGGTTGTTCGAATCGATCAGCACGATCGCGTCGGAAACCGAGCCGGTGACATTCATGCCGATGGCGCTGTACTGGCCACGGGCGCGGTTGTTGTTCTGCGCGTGGCTCTCGCTCGGGCCGAGGCTCACGAGCACGAGCGCCACGATCAGCAGCACATTGAGCGTGATCAGGCCCTTGTACGACTTGCGGTCCATGGAGCGGGCTCCTTTCGTGTGGACGGACTCAGAGGAAGACCCCTCGATCACGCGTGGCTCACTCCGACCGTGGGTCTGCCCTTGGTGTGGCGCGCCAGCGAGACCGGAGTTCAGTCCTGATGTTCGCGGCGGCTGGGCATCGCAGCGAGACTCACCGCGATCGCTGCGAGCACGAACCCGATGATGTAGGTCAGGATCGTGCTCCCGCCGTCGAGCTCCTGCACGTTGGGCGGCTGGACCGTCTGGGCAGCCGCGATCGGGGCAAGGGCCGACACCGCGCAGACGGCGACGGCTCTGAACAGAACTCGGGAAAAGGCGGTCTTCATGCCCCAACGGTACACGCCCGCAGGGTGTCCAACAAGCACCAATCGCCACCCCGAAGGCGGATCCACAGCCCGAATTCAGATCACGACGTACCCGATCGACACTCAGGCACAGCGCGCCGAAGGTCGGGCGGGAGCGTCGGTCAGACCGGTGGCGAGGCGCGAAAACACCTGGGCATCGAGATCAACGGTTTCCCACTTGGGACTGCGGGTTCTGGCCTGCGCTTCGTAGGCCCCCCGTTCCACGCAGCGCAGGGCGTACCAGCGATCCCGATGCTGCATCAGGTGATCGAACTCCCCATCGGGCGGCTGGGTGTCTGACCAGTAGGCAAAGACGAACATGGCGCGGAAGCCCGGGCCGAAGATCTCCTCCCATCGCGCCAGCGAACGAAGATCGTCACGGGTGACCCAGTTTTCGAGCTTGCCCACCTTTCCCGAGCGACTCATCCGCAGCTTCCGGCCCTTGATGTCGATCAGGAGCCGCCGATCCGGGAGCGAAACCAGAAAGTCGAAGGATTTGATCGCATCGCACCCGGATTCGGGAGGCAGGAGCGATTTGCGCGCTTCGTCCACCGCGACATAGGGCAACCGCAGCCGCCTGAGGTGTTCCTCGAACGCGAGTTCGCAGTGGTGGTGTCGCTGCACCTCGACCATCCTTTCGAGGCCATCAGTTTACTTGGCGGAAGGGCTCGGAGACCCGGGATTCCGGGGATTCGGTTCGAGCTGATCCGCCAGACGCTCAAGGATGACCGGAATCGCCGGCGGGACGGGATCCGAACTGAAGACGGGCAGCGTGCGGAGCATGCTGCGGTGGTTCGCCGTGAGCAGCACATAGTCCTCCACGCCCTCGAGCGGGGTTGAGGTCACCGGGACCACGCCATCCCCGACGGTATTGGTCATGCGGTCGACCTGAGCCAGGAGCAGTTCGCGGGCGTCTTCGCTCATGATCCCGGAGGCCGGAGCGGACTCGGCCAAGTCCCGCAGAGCCGCCTTCTGCTGGGCGCTCGCGTCACCGGCGATGATCGTCAGGCGGACCCCCTCGGGCAGGGGCCGGGCGTTGAGATCCGCGAGGTAGTCCGAACCCTCCGCCAGGGCAGCCGCGGCTTCGCCCGAGCCATCGACGAGGATCCCCAGCATCTCCGAGGGTTCCAGTTTTCGCGCGGTCCAGACCCGAGCCACCAGTTCCCGAGCTTCGCTGATGGGCTGCATGGCCGCGAACGGGGAACCCCGGTTGGGCGTGCCCACGGTGATCAGATGAACCACTTCCGGTCCGGACCAGTCGGCCTCGCGGTCCGGACGCGTCAACAGGTCTCGGGAGATCAACCCACCCATGGAGTGCGCGACGATCGACAAGCGCTCGATACCGGCTTCGGTGACCGGCCCCTCCAGGAACGCGCCGAGTTGGTCGGCGGAGGTCGGCGGAGCCTGATCGTTGGCGTAGTTGAATCGCAGGACCCGATGACCCTGCGCAGCCAGAGCGGGGGCCAGCTCGTCCCAGATATCTCCCGGTTCGTCGAGGCCGTGCACGAGCAGCACCGTGGAGGGGACCTCGTCAGCCTGATCCGGGGCGAAGGCCTGCCAATCCTCACCTCGATCCCCGGGCCGATACTCGAACCCGCCCAGACGCTGGTTCAGTCGCTCGGCGGCCTGCGCAAGCAGCGTCCGGGGCTGGTTTTCCTCGATGAGTCGGCTCAGTTCGTCGGTCGAGGCCTTCGCACGCCGATCCAGCCAGCGCAGGGCCTCTTCCACACGATCCCCCACCTGATGGACCGCGGTTTCCGCTGGGCTCAGATTCCCCTCGGCCCGGTCCCCGCCGCGCAGCCCGGCCCATGCTCCGGCGCTGACGAGGACGAGTGCTGAGACGACCAGGGCTCCCGCCAGACTCCGGCGCGAGCGAAACGGCGAATCAGATGAACTGGGTTCGGGCATGTCCGGGCCACTTCAGCAGGAAGGGTTCTCGAAGCCCACCACAGCTTCGGCGATGACGGGCTCTGATTCATTGTAAGGAACGGATTGGGCCGGATTTCGGTTTTCTTGCCCGCCAGCGTTTGCCACGGGTCCCTGGGGTGGCGACGATGGTCGTGCATGGCTTCCACGCGTCCCCCATTCATCCTGTGGCGGTATCTCACGCTGGAACTCTTGCGCACCCTTGCGTTGCTTGCGGGAGGGCTGATTCTGCTGGTGAGTTTCGCCGCGGCGATCCGGCCTCTGGCCAAGGGCGAAGTGGGCCTGGGAGACGCGATCCGGCTGATGGGCCTGCTCTCGATCCCGATGAGCCAGTTCGCGCTGCCGTTCGCGGCGGGGTTCGCGGGCACGATCGTGTACCACCGCTTCGCGTCCGACAACGAGGCCACCGCCTGCCGAGCCAGCGGCATCCCCCAGCGGGCCATCCTGATGCCCGCGGTCTTCGTGGGGCTGGTGCTGGCGCTAATCGTCGGGATGCTGGCGAATTCGGTGATGCCCCGGTTCTACAGGGCGGCCGAGCAGATCATCGCGCGCGACATCGGGCGCCTGATCGTCAACCCCATCCGCGACGGCAGCCCCATCCGCATTGGCAGTTGGGACCTGTACGCCGATCAGGTCTTCCGCCCGGAACTCCCCGAGGGCTCGAGCGCGATCGACCACCTGATCCTGCTCAGCGTGGTCGCGGCGGAGATCGGCGATGACGGCGTGACCCGCCAGTTCCTCTCGGCACGGCGCGTGGACATGTGGCTCTCGGAGGCCTCACCCGAAGAGACAGGAACCGGGGAATGGGGCACGTCCGTGCAACTTTCGTTCACGGAGCCGGTCGGTCTGGTGCCGGACGGCGACATGAGCTTTTCCATCGGCACCCTCGGAACCGGGCGGATCATCCTGCCTTCGAGTTTCGAGGACGACCCGAAACTGATGAGCTACCGGGAACTGCGCGAGGCGCTGCGCGAGCCGCGTCGCCTGGATACCACCGATCGGCGGGCCCGCGACCTCGCGCTTGAACTGGGCAAGCTGCGCATCGGCGATGCGATCGTTGATCGCGTGCAGCGCGACCGTCGCCTGGTGCTGACCCGCGAAGATGAAACGCTCGCCATCGAGGCCGACACGATCACACGCGAAGGAGGCCTGTGGCGACTGGCCTCCAACCGTGCGGACCTCAACGAGCCTTTGATCCGCGTGGTCTACACGAATCAGCGCGGATTCTCCCGCACGCACTTTGCGCAGAGCGCGACGCTGCGTTTCGCGAGCGGCGCCGGTGCCGATGGTGCCTTCGCGGTCAATGTCGGCGCCGGGTCCCGGGGTGGCACACTCGACGGCGTGCGTGTGGCCGGACAGGGCAACAGCGACCAGACCGAGCGGATCGCGCTCACACTGGATCTCGAACGCGTGGTGACGCTGGACAGCGTGCTGGCAGGCTCCGGATCCGATGCCGCCCGGGAAGCCGCGAACATGGGCGCCGAGCAGGAATCGCTGGCGTACTCCGGCGTCTCCCTGGCCGGGCAGGACGGCCTGCCCGAATCGAGTTGGACCACCACACAGCTGCTGAGCGCGGCCGATGAGGCGATGCTTCAGGATGCCGAGCGGGCGGCACCGGTGCAGCGGGGCGCGAGAATGCTGCGCGATCGGATGGTCAACCAGCGCCGCGACATCATCTCACGCATGAACGAGCGGGCGGCCTTCGTGTGCGCGGTGCTGCTGATGGGCGTGCTGAGCGCGGTCATCGCGATGCGCCTGAGCACCTCACTGCCCCTGGTCGTGTTCCTGTGGTCGTTCTTCCCGGCGCTCGGCGCGGTCGTGCTGATCTCCAGCGGGCAGCAGATGACCGAGAAGAACGGACTGCACGGCCTGATCCTGCTCTGGGGCGGCGTGGCGATGCTGCTGGGCATCACCCTTCAGCAGTACCGGGCGCTGGTCCGCATCTGAACCGTTCTGGAAGATTGAAAGCGTACACTGTGAACCGCACCGTGAAGGACAGGCAGACCAGCTCGGACCCGTGGAGCACGCCGTGAACATCATCCACCGGTACATCGCTCGCGTGTACCTGATCAATGTGCTCTCGCTGCTGGTGTTCCTGTTCGGGTTCATCGTGGTGGTCGATGTCTTTGTGAACCTGCGCCAGTTCTCGAGGCAGGCCTCGGAGGGCGCGGGTGACGGGTCGGGCTTCCGGACCGCGCTGCTCACGGTGCTGCTGATCGTCGACATCTGGGTGCCGCGCCTGCTGCAACTGTTCAACTACCTGGGCGGGGTCGTGCTCATTGGAGCGATGGGGTTCACCTGCGCGCAGATGGTTCGCAGCCGCGAGTTCGTCGCGCTGCTGGCCAGCGGGGTTTCGCTGCAGTCGCTCGCGCGCCCGTTCCTGATCGTGGCGCTGCTGGTCACCGGGGTGCAGGTCGTGAACATGGAGTTCGTGGTGCCCTCGGTCGCGCACCTGCTGACGCGCGGGATCAGCGACAGCGGGGACCGCTCGGTGCGCAGTTTCCGGCTTCCTCCTTCCCCGGACGGCGAAGAACGCCTGGTCTCCGCGGCTCGCTTCATCGACGAGACGCAGACGCTCGTCTCGCCCCTGATCTTCGAGCGTGAACCCGCGGCCGAGAACACCTGGGCGGTGCGCTCGGTGATCGTGGCCGACAAAGCGGTCTGGTCCGACGGCGCCTGGAAACTGACCAACGGCGTGCGCGAAACGGTCACCCGACCGTCCGAGGGTGAGGGTGCCCCCGCCGATCCGGCAGCGCGGACCGCGCAGCCCGTCGAGCGCGTGGAGTCTCGCCTGAGCCCCGAACGGATCAAGGTCCGCTACCTCACGGGCCTCGCCGAGAACCTGTCCTTCCGCCAGCTCGGCTCCATCATCGAGGGCGGCGGGTTGAGCGAAGAGAAGGCCGGAGAGTTGCAGCGCATCCGCTTCGGGCGCTACGCCTCTCTTCTGGCGGGCTTGCTGACGCTGATGGCCACCCTGCCCTGTTTCCTGCAGCGCATGCCCGGGCCGATGCTCAAGCCGGCGCTGCGTGCCACACCGATCGCGCTGGTCGGACTGGGCGCCGCCGCGGCGGCGTCCACCCTCCCGCTGCCCGGTCTGCCGGACTGGCTGGGGCCGTTCGTGCCGGGCCTGATCATGCTGCCGCTGGCGATCGCGCTCTATTCCAGCATCAAGTCCTGATCGCCGGCCTCGGGCTCGGCCGCCAGGATCGACCATCCCGCGGCGTCGGCGAGTTGCCGGGCCGGACCGTCGGGGTCGAGCACGATCACTTCACCCTCAGCGACCATCACCAGCATGTCGTCGATGCGGATCTTCTGATCCGTGAGCGCCTCCATGTTCACAAAGACATACGCCAGCACGCGTCGTTCGCCGAAGTTCAGGAAAATCGGGCGTGGACGCTGATCCGCGCTGGGCTGGTACCCATCCATGCTTCCGGCGTCCTGAAACGCCCTACGCGCATCGACGATCAGCCGGAAACCGGCGCTGCCGGTGGATTCGTCTCCCAGATGCTGACGCACGCTCCGGGCGAACTCGTCGAGCCGCTCGGGCGTGAGCTGCTCGGCCTGATCTTCCGACAGGAGGAAGCGGGCCAGCCGCTCCCGATCACCCAGCGTGTGGTTGACGAAATCAGAAGCGACCGGGGCGAGCGTGGATGACGCGCTGAGCGTGACGAGGGCAAAGAGCACGACCGCCCCTTGGATGGCGGTCACACCGACCCCGCAGAACAGCGAGACGAGCGCCAGAGGCCTGCCCATCAGCGCTCCCTGCGAACGCTCGATGTTCTTCAGCGCCAGGAAACTCAGGATGCCAGCGTTGAGCGCCAAAATGGGCGAGATCAGCACGCCGAGCCAGCTGTTCCAGCCCGCGAAGATGCTGCCGATGAGCGATCCACAGCCCACCAGAATCGCCAGAACGACCAGCGCGAAGGCGCTGAGTGCCGCGGCGCTCATGCGGGCACTGACCGGAGCAGCGGGCCCTTGGGGCACGGGAACTGAGGTATCGGACTGGCCTTCGGCGGTGGTACGGTCGGGTTCCATATCTGGTCTAGACTAGCCGCGCCGGGGCGGCAACGGTATCGCCCGCGGCGGGTACAACCACTGTGCTCCCGAAAGTGTTCAGGACCGTTCCTCCCATGACCCACCCCCGCACCCTGCTCGCTACCGCTCTGCTGATTGGCACGGCGATCCCTGCGTGCGTGGCGCTCGGGGCCCAGTCCACCCCGCCGGGTGCGCAGCGGGTGAGCGAACAGCCAGGCGACAGCCTGCCACTCCCGGCGGACCCGAGCATCCTCCGCGGAGAACTGGCCAACGGGCTGCGCTTCGTGATCCTCCCGGTCGCTCCGGACGAGGATGGGGAGTCTTCGGTCGCGCTGCTGCTGCAGATCGCGGCGGGATCCGCTTTCGAGAACGACGACCAGATCGGTGCGGCGCGGCTCGCGGCGGAGCTCACCGCCCAGGGCGCATTCACCCCCGACCCGGATGCGTTCATGAAAACGCTCGCCGGTTTCGAACTCGATCCGCAGCAGGCGCTGCGCCCGAGCACGAGTTACACCGCCACCCGTTTCACCCTTGCGTTGCCAGTCGGAGCCGAAGGCGGCCTGAGCAGTGCCGACCTCGCGCGAGCCATCGAGCTTCTCGGCTCGACCATCACCGCCCGCGACTTCGCGGTGGACGAGGTGCGGCTGACCGAGGCACGGGCCGAACTGCTCGCGCGCCAGACGGCTTGGTCCGGGCCATCGCAGCGCATCACCGCTCGCGCGCTGCCGGATCTCTTCGGCGATTCGGTGTACGGACGCCGCGTCCCGATCTATGACCAGCAAACACTGGAACAAACCGACGGCAACGCGATCGCCTCGTTCGTCGAGTCTTGGTACACGCCACGCCACGCCACGCTGATCGTGGTGGGCCCCGTGGATCGCGATGTGGTTCGCCGGATTGTGGAGAAATCGCTCGGCTCCCTGCCCGCCGGACCTCAACATCATGTCCCGGACCTGAGCATCGCTCCTCTCGAGCAGGGCCGCGTGCTGGTGGAATCCGATGCCGGGATCGCCGGTGATGTTGTGCAACTGATGCTGATGCAGAACCCAGCGCCGGCGACGCGCGCTGCTGAAGATCTGCAGCGGCGCCTCGCGGAGCGCGTCGCCACGCAAGCGCTCAGCCGCAGGCTGGAAGAGCTCGCTCGCTCGGCAGATGCCGCGACACTGCAGGGCGGCGCGTTCTCGAACGCCGACGCGGGCGGCTATCGCATGTCGATGCTGAATGTCGCGGGCTCACGCGGGGAGTGGGAGCGCCTCACACGCGAGGCGGTCGCTTCGCTGAACAGCGCTCAGGAACTCGGCTTCACGCCGCGCGAAATCGAAGCCGCGAAGGAACGCGTGCGCCAGGAGATCGATCGCGAATCGTCTTCCTGGGAGCGTCGCTCCAACGAGTCACGGGCTGCGGACCTCGCGACCAAGGTGCAGCGCGGCGATGCCCTCTCGGATCCCCAGCAGTACCGGCAGGTGGCCCTGACCAGCCTCGCGTTCATCAGCCGCGACGATATCACGCGAGCGACCCGCGAGATCTACCCGATCAATTCGATGAGCGTGCTCGTCGTGAGTTCCGAATCGACCGCACAGCCCGCGTCGGTGCAGACGCAGATCACCGCCGCCCGCGCCCTCGATGCAGGCAAGGTCGCCAGCGCCGCCCCGCTCCCGCCCGATCAGCCGCTGTTTGAACCCATCGCGGGCGAGGGTTCCGTGACCGCTCTGCTGCATGATCCGAGCACCCGCATCACGACCGCCACGCTCGAAAGCGGCGTGACGGTGTACCACAGGCAGATGGATTCGTCGCGAGGGCGCATCGCCATCACCGCCGCTTGGGCGCTCCCGGAGATCACCGAAGACCCGAACGCGCGCGCCGAACTCAACGCGATCAGCGCACTCGGCTGGCAGCCGGCGGCGGCCCAGATCCCCAGCAGCCGCATCGCTCCGGCGCTGGACCGGCGCGGCATCCGCCTGGAGTACACCGTCAACCCGGAGTCGATCGTCATCGAAATGACCGCGCCCGATGAGCAGTTCGAGTTCGCGATGCAAACACTGCACGCGCTGCTCGAATCGCCGCGCATCGAACCGGGTGCGATCGACCGCTGGCGGATCTTTGCACTTCAGGACGAAGCCACCTCGCAAAGCGAACCCGCGCGGGCGGCCCTGCGAGCCTACGAAGAACGCGTCGCGCCGGAATTCGGACGCATCGCCGGCGGACTCGAGCTTGGCGCGATCGAGCGCGTCACCGCGGAATCGGCGCAGAAACGCCTTGGCACGGTTCTGCGCGAGTCGTCGCTGAGCGTCGTGATCGCCGGGGATATCGACCGGGCCAGAGCGCTGCAGGTGAGTGCGTCGCTGCTCAGCACACAATCGGCACCCAGACCCAGAGCAGCCGAGCAGAACCTTGAGCCGTGCGTGGTCACTTTCTCCGGCCCGGCCGAGGTTCGTCTGCAGCAGCCGCTGGCCTCGGGGACCGCCGCGGTCGTGGTTGGTTTCCAGGCACCGGACGCGATCGAAGTGGCCGACTCGATCCACCTCGACATCGTGGCGTCCGTACTCCGGGACCGGCTTCGCGACCGTTTCCGCCGAACACCTATGTCGGGCGTGGCCATCGGGGTCTGGTCGTTGGAGGGCGAGGCAATCCACGGCTCCGGCCGGTTCTGGGCTCGCGCGTTGGTCGAGCCTCGCTACGCACAGGCCGCGGCTGACATCATCCGACAAGAGATGGACGCGCTGCTCGAGGGCGCGATGACCCAAGACGAATTCGACCGGGCCAGCGTCGCTTTGATCGAGCGTGAGAAGGATCGTTCCCGCTCCGCGAGCGCGTGGGCCGAGGCGCTCGCACGCAATCAGGCGCTCTCGGGCGAGTCGCTACGCGTGTTTCTGGAGCGTCAGGACGCCGCCGGTGGCGTGACCCTTGAATCCGTCCACACAGCGCTTCGCAAGTACGACACGCCCGATCGGGGCTTCCGGATCATCGTGCTACCCGCCGAATCCCCACAGACCGAGTAGCCCCCGCGGCGATGGCCCACCCCGCTACACTCGCGGCATGGAAACCATCGCCATCATCCTGGCATTCGTCTGCCTCGCGACCACCGCCGCCACCATCTGGCTGCTGCTCGATCGTTCCCAGCGGGCCACTCGTCTGGCGATCGCCGAGCGCGACGCCGAAGATGCGAAGGCCGAGGCCGAGCAGATCCGCTCCCAATTCGAGGAACATCGCCAATCCATCGACCGACTCACCGAGGAACGCGACGAGTCGCGTATGGAAGCCGGGCGGCTCTCCGAGCGACTGGCCTCGCTGCAGACGCTGCACGACGAGAAACTGTACTCGCTGCGGGAGGCTACCGAGTCGCACCGCAAAGAACTCGAGGAGCGCATCCAGCAGATCCAGAAGCAGTTCCACGATCGCTTCAACGCCACCGCCGCCGAAGCGCTCGACCGCACCAACAAGCGGTTCCTCGAACTCGCCGACCAGAACTTCGCCAAGCGTCACCAGGAAGCCGGCGAGATGCTCACCAAGCTTGTCTCACCCATCGGTGAAACACTGAAGAAGACCGACGATCAGATCAAGGAACTCGAGCGCCGGCGGAGCGAGGCCTATGTGCGCCTCACCGAACAGGTGGAAGCGCTCAAGCTCGGCAGCCAGGGGCTCGTTGAGGAAACCTCCAAACTCGTCACCGCGCTGCGCAAACCCCAGGTCCGCGGGCAGTACGGCGAGATCCAGCTCGAACGCGTCGCCGAACTCGCCGGCATGACGAGCTACTGCGACTTCACCACGCAATCGAGCGTTCGCGATGCCGATGGCAACCTGCTTCGCCCGGACATGGTGGTGTCGCTTCCCAACGGACGCGAGATCGTCATCGATGCGAAGACCAACATCGAGGCCTATCTCGATGCGCTGCAGGCCAAGCACCCCGACGAGGCCGAGCAGCACCTCAAGCGCTTTGCCCGCCACATGCTCGAACAGGCCAAATCATTGGGCTCGAAGAAGTACTGGAAGGATTACACCGGCAGCCCCGAATTCACGGTGATGTTCGTGCCCGGCGACCAGTTCGTGGACGCCGCGCTCGAACGCGAGCCGAGACTTCTGGAGCTCGCGGCCGAGTCCAACATTCTCCTCGCCAGCCCGTCGACCCTCATCGGCCTGCTCCGCGCCGTCGCAGTGGGCTGGCGCGAGAAACAGCTCTCGGATTCGGCGGAGGAGCTGTTCAAGCTCGGCAAGGAACTGCACGACCGCACCGCGGTCGCTTTCGGGCACGCCAGCAGCATCGGCGAGTCTCTGAACCGGGCGGTCGGCGCCTACAACAAGTTCACCGCTTCGGTCGACAGCCGCATGATGCCGACGCTGCGCCGGTTTGAGGAGGCAGGAGCGCGATCCGAGAAGCAGCTCACCGAGCCGAAGCCGATCGACGCGGTCGCCTCGGAATTGCGCAAGCTGCCGGGCGCGGAGAGCACTGGATCGGATAGCCAATGAGTTCATCGCCGTACACCCTGCTGGCCACAAAGCCCTCCTCGGCGCTGATCTCGCTGGACAACGCCTTCTGGATCTCGGTGTTGGTGATCTTCCTGGTCACCATCATCAGCGCGTTCATCCGGCGCAGGCAGCGTGACCGGTGCGTGAAGCTGTTCGACGATTTTCACTCCACCTTCCTTCCCTCGAAGGCGGACCCGATCTGGGGTGACCTGCGTGTCACCAGCGAGGGCATCGAGGTGCTGTTCGATGCCGAGTACACCACTCGCAGAGGTCTCTCAAAGACCAGCGCCCTCGTCTATGTCGATGAGCTCAACGAGTGCATCGCGCTGACCCGCCCCCTCGTGGGTCTCAGCGAGGAGGAGCGGCTTGCCCGACAGCGGCAACTGAAGCGCAGCATCGAGCCGAACCTGATCCGCCGCGCCATGCGGTGGATCCGCAACGCCATCAACACCATCAGCGACGCGATCTCACGCAGCTTCGCGATGGTCATCGGTCGCGTGGCGCGCACCGGTAGTGTCGGAACCGCGCTCAACAGCCAGCAGGGCGATGTGACCCAACTCGGCAAATCCATCATCGGCATCGCCGGCAACGCCTACGAACCGCTGCTCGAGCGCCACATCGGTGGACCGGTGGTGGTTCGGATCCTGCACCCGGCCGGAGGCGATCCGACCGAACTGCCCGGCTACCTGGTGGAATACAGCGCGCGCTTCGTGGCGATCTACAGCACCGCCGCCGAACCCATCGAAGAGGTGACGCTCCTTCTGGATGACCCCCATCTCGATGACGCCCAGAAGCACAAGGCATTCCGCGCGACCCGGGACCAGAAGCACCTCGTGGTGGAGGCCACCGGCGAAGAGCCGATTGTGCTGGTGCGTCTGCACTGCGACGAATCCACCACCGATCTCGCGGTGGCGCTGCTGCCCGGAACCCGCGTCCGCATCGCCTGCCCGGGCGGCCAGACCCGCCTCGACCTGCAGATCACGCGTCAGGTGGATCTGGTCTTCCCACGCACCCGGGGTGGGGTCCGCTTTGGCAGCGCTCGCCCGAAGCGACCTCGCCTGCGCTGGAGGGGCGCATCGCCACCTTCCGAATCACCGGAAGCCGGGGACACGAACCTGTAGCGACCGGGCTTACTCGTGCGAGTACATGAACTCCTCGCGGATGACCTTGCCGTTCTCGACGGTGTACACCGCGACTTCGGTCATCTGCATGGGTTCGCCCCCGTTCCGGGGCTTGATGGTGACCCCGAAGTGCAGCGCGAAGCCGGTCGCCCCGACGAAGGGGCCCTTGACCTCAAAGCCGGTCACTTCGTTCTCGGCTTTCCAAGCCGCGGCTTTCTCCTCCAGAGCCGTGCGCCCGGTCCAGGTGCTCCCGTCCCCCTCGATCGAAGTGATCCACTCGGCATCCCACCACTTGTCCCAGATGACCGGGTCCTTGGTCCCAGAACGGAGCAGAGCGGCGACTTCGGCGCCGATCTGGGCAGGGGTCGCGCCGGATCCGGTGGTGGTCTGTACAGGGGCATTTGAACTGGGCATCGCGGTTTTCCTCCTCATCATCCATGTTTTTCCGGTCATGAACATGATTCCGGAGCAGTGTACCACGATCCAACCAGAATCCAAACAAAAATTCGGATAATATTTTTCTTGCAAATGTCACCATGTGGTGAATAATCAGTCGACCGGGTGTGTTCTCTTACCGATCACACTCTTCCGGTACGCACACCACCGGAAATCAGGATGAAGCGATCCGGTGCACAGCGGATCTTCATGTCCTCCTCCTCCAACCACTCAGACAGGGAAACCTGCCTGAGTGGCTTCCCGGCGAGCACCCCCTCCTCCTCGCTCGCGCCTGGGCTACCACTGCTTCAGGCCACTACACATCACCGCCCGCGGCGACCACCCCTCCTCCGGTCCCGCGGGTGGTTGCGTTTTGGAGCGTTACGCTTCGAAGCTGCGCCTGGCAAAGAGCCTCAGGACACCGTCAGGGTCGGGCGGCTGGTGCCGATCCGGTTGCCCGCAAGCGAGGCCTGCACCTCGATCTGGTCGGTCATCTTTTCCAGTGACCGGGTCATGGTCTCGCCGGCATCGGTGAAGTTCCTACGCGGAGTCCCCGCGTCGGAGAACTGGCGCATCGCCATGTTGAGCGGGATCGCGCCGAGGAAGGGCAGGCCCAGTCGCTGCGCCATGATCTCCGCGCCGCCTCGACCGAAGATGTCGTACTCCTTGCCATCGTCACCGATGAAGTAGCTCATGTTCTCGACAATGCCGAGCACCTCAATCTTGAGCTGCTGGAACATGCGGACCGCACGCACGGCATCGTCCTGCGCAACCTTCTGCGGCGTGCACACCACCACCGCCCCCGTGACGCTCAACATCTGGCTCATCGTCAGGGGCACATCGCCCGTGCCGGGCGGCAAGTCAACGATGAGGTAATCGAGCTCCCCCCACTCGGTCTGCTCGGCGAGTTGCTTGAACGCGCCGTGCGCCATCGGACCACGCCAGATCAGCGGCTTCTCGGGGTCCACAAGTTTGCCGATGGTCATCGCCTTGACGCCGTGGACATACATGACCTGCAGCATGTTCTGGTGCAGCTGAACATCGATATCCTCAAGGCCCAGCAGCGTCGGCATGGAAGGGCCATAAATGTCCGCATCGAGGATGCCCACGGCGTAGCCCTTGCGTGCCAATCCGATCGCAAGATTGACGCTGACGGTGCTCTTGCCCACACCGCCCTTGCCGGCCCCCACCGCGATGATGTTCTTCACACCCGGCATCGAGGGCGAGCCGGGCTGGGCCTTGCCCGATGAAGTCGTGTGGCTGCTCGCCGCCTGCTTGAGCGGAATGGATCTGGGTTGGTCAACATACTGCCGCCCATCACCCGCGGGCTGCGGCTCGGCTTTCTCTTCCCCGGTGGGCACCACGAAGTCCACCGTCAGTTTCTTCACCTCGGCGCCGAGTTGCCCAGCCGCCTCGTTGAGCGCGCTGCGGATATCAGCGTGCAGGCGCTTGCGCAGCTCCTCGTCATCGGGGGCGGCAATGGTCAGCGCGATGTAGTCGTCGCAGGCCGCCACCTTTCTGACCAGACCCAGCGACACGAGGTTCTCGGTCGTAGTGGCATCCTGAAGAGAACTCAGGGCATCGAGGACGTGCTGTTTGGTGAGGCTCATGGCGGGGGTTTCTCCCGAGATAAAGCAGAAAAATCAACATCCGGGTCGGCCCGGACGAGGATCATAGGCGGCAATCCACCATCGCCGCATGCAATAGGCCAAGCGGTAATGCGTTCTGGCGGTAACCCATACCAAACCACCTCGGAAAGGCATCACCATGAAAGCATCCACCACCCGAATCCGTCTGCTCACCACATCCGCCGCGGCGGCGATCCTGCTGGCTTCGGCCGGGACGGCGTTCGCCCAGGACGGCCCGCGCCGGGGCCCGAACGACACGCTGCGGGGTCCGTCGGTCAATGACCGCGCCATGCCCCGCGACGAGCGCTTTGGCGAGTCCATGATGGAAGGTCGCCGCCAGGCCGGCGGTATGGCGAACCTCCGCTTCATGATGGCGAGCATCGGCGACCTCAAAGACCACGACAATCAGCGCCTTCGCCTGACCGAAGAACAAGGCGCCAAGATCCAGGAGATCCAAGAGGCCTACCAGAAGGCCATGCGCGAATACATGGCCGAGTCTCGCGAGCAGACGCAGAACCTTCGCGAACGCGTCCGTCGTGCGAGCGAGGAAGCCGGCAACGACCCCGAGGCCGTGGCGCAGATCAGAGAGCGTGCCCGTCAGCGGGCGCAGGAGATCCGCGAGAACGCACCCAACTCAGAGCGCGCCGAAGCCGCGATCTGGAAGGTGCTGACGCAGCCGCAGCAGCGCTTCGTCAAGGCCGAGATCGAGCGCCGGACTGACGAGATGATGCGCGATCGGCAGATGCAGCGCGATCAGCGCAATGCCGAAGGCCAGCGACCGGGAGCCGATGCTCCTGCGGGCCGCCAGCGCGGCGAAGGCCGTTCGGAAGGTCGACCCATGGGACCGGATGCCATGGGTCCGGAAGCCCGAGGACCTCAGGGCCGCGGACCGGAAGCCAGAGGACCTGAAGCCCGAGGACCGCGCGGCCCGCAAGCCGACTCGCCTCGCGCTCAGGCCGATCCGGACATGCGCCGCTGGCAGCAACTGTTCACCCGCATCCAGAAACTGTCTCCGCAGGCTCAGGAGCGGCTGTTCAACATGATCAACCAGACCGTCCAGCGTGCTGAAAACGCTTCGCAGGATAGTCCGGGTGCTCGCGGTGGCCGCCCGGATGCCGGGCGCCCTGAAGGCCCCAGCCCCGATGCCCAGCGTCGTGAGCGTCGCGGACCTGGCGCCGATGCACCACGCCCGACCGATGCTCGCCCCGATGCTCGCCCCGACCGCCCGCGTCGCGGCCCGCAGCCCGGCAGCGATCGAGACTGATCGATCGTCATCATCAATACCCATGACAACGCACGCCGGTTCTGCCGGCGTGCTGTCGTGTTCGGGGATGGCGTCGCTCAGTCGGGGATGGCGTCAACCGACAGTGCCCAGTACTCGGTCACGAGCACGGGGTCTTCGGTGATGCCGCCCTCGGTCGCCGCGGAAGTGACATTATGGAAGCGGATCCGCATCATGTCCTTGTCGGTGTCGATGATCAGCTCGGCGCGTTCGGCGTGCATGAGCAGTTCCTGATCGTTCGAACCGCCGATGTCGAAACGCACATCGAGCAGTTCAAAGGTCGAACGATCCACATCACCGGCAGCGAGGCGCCCGGATGAACCGACCTCGACCTCGCCCGCGATCGCTCGACGCGCAAAGGACTTCTTGATCTCGGAAACGGTCTGCTGCTGTTTCTCGGAACAGCCGACCGCGGTCACCGTCGCGCCCAGCAGAACGCTCATCGAGAGTCGGGAAAGGGAAGTGCGTGGCACGAGACCTCCGATCTGGCGGGCAGGGAGGACTATTCCCCATCACTTTGATCGGTTCTGAACGCTCCGGAGCACCAGTTCCGGCTTCTCCTGGCGCACAAGACAGCCGGGGGGCACGCTCTCGGTCACAAACACCGAGCCGGCGATCACGCAGTCGTCACCGATGATGGTCTCGCCCCCCAGAATCACCGCACCGGCGTAGATGGTGACGCGATCCCCGATCGTGGGGTGCCGCTTGGTATCCCCGGTCCGCTTGAGTTGGCCGTTGGAATCGAGTTCGAAGCTGGTCGCACCGATGGTGACGCCCTGATAGATCCGGACATGACGCCCGATCTGGCTGGTCTGCCCGATCACCACGCCCGCCCCGTGGTCCACGAAAAAGGACTCGCCGATCTGGGCACCGGGATGGATGTCGATTCCGGTTCGAGAGTGCGACAGCTCCTGAATGATCCGCGGCAGCAGCGGGACGCGCAGCTGATAGAGGGCGTGGGCGACGCGATGGGAAAAGATCGCGTCGACGCCGGGGTAGCAGAAGATCGTTTCGTCGGTGTGCAGGGCGGCGGGGTCGCCGTCGAACGCCGCCTGCACATCCAGCGCGAGCATCCGCCGGATCTCAGGGAGGCGATCCATGAACTGGGCCGCACACTCCTTCGCGGTGCGATCGCATTCGCGTGAATCGTGGCTGTCGGCGGTGTCGGTATCGATGTGCTTCACATACCGGAGCACCGCCCGCACCTGCTGCTCCACTGCGAGATGAATCCGCGAGACCAGTTCCTGCACATGAAGACGCAGGTTCTCGCGGGTCAGGCCCCGCCGGCGATAGAAGCCGGGGAACATCAGGTCACGCAGATCGTCCACCAGGTCTGAGACCGCATCGCGATCGGGTAGGTGGGTCGTCAGCAGGTGCCGAGTCCGGGGCTCTTCGAGGATGGATTCGGTCAGCCGGTCCACCAGCCCGCGATCCGAATCGCCCAACGCCGGGGTGTTCGGGTGGGGGGTGTTCGGTTGGGATGGGTCGGACGAGGCCGAGGGGGTCGAGACCGGGGGTGTCGCGGACGGGTGGCTGTGGGTCTCAGAAGGGTTCATATCTCAGCCAGCATCGGTCAGAGGGGCGAACGGGCACAAACAGAGGGGCGGGCCGCCGGGCCGACTGTGGAAAAGCAATGCGTTTGGTCCCTCAGAACCAAGTGGGCACCCTTGCCCGGATCCCGGTCTTCCACTCAGAGGAGGCCTGACCTTCGCCCGGACGATTCGTTTGCAGGGCTCCCGGATGCACTACAAGGGAAAAGCATTGGGTCCACAGCCGGCCCGGAAACGGTCCGGACCCGACCCAGATCATCGGCATCGGGGTCGCCCGGAGCCTAGCACCGAAAGCGGGCCCGAGCGAACCCGGGCGAGCGAATCTCACCAAGTTCTGGCTGTCCGGCGGCCGGGGAAGCCCTGGATCCGAAGAAAATCGGGAACTCCTGGCGGTCTCGTCGATCAGACGATGGCGCGGGCGGCGGCACGGGCTCGCCGGTGGACCGCCCGAGTTCGGGATTTGTCCGAAACGGCTTTGACGGTCGGGCCGGTCGCCGCTACAAACTAGCCAACCGTTCAGGAGTATGTCATGCGGAAATCGTCTTCAGTTGTTCGTCTCGCCCTTGCTACCGGCCTGTGCGCCGCGGCGTTCTCGCTCACCGGCTGCATCAGCGGCGAGGATTCGCAGCACTCGCAGTTCCTGAGCAACCCCACGCCCGTGCTGGACACCTACGCCGAAGGTCGCTCGGACATGAACAACCGTCGCTCCACGGTGCTCGATGCGAACTTCCGCCGCCTCAACCACGAACTGGAAACGGTCTTCCTGCTCGACCGTCCGCGTCGTGGCGGGTACCCGATCCCCTACTGAGCGGCTCTGTCGCACAGCCCCCGACGCGAGAGTCCCGAGCCGGCCTGCACCCGTCCGACTCGCATGCGTCGCCTGTGCTGATGCTTCTGCCTAAGATGAACCGATCGGTCGGCACAGCCGGCCGATCTTTTTCTGCGCTCATCTCGGTTCTCCCTCCCGGCACCAGCCTGCCGATTGGCTTTTCATGTCATTCACCGGTTTCCCGACCTTCGCCAAGCTGATCACTCGTTTCAGCCCGAGCGGGTTGCCGCTGATGAGCCGACGAGCCTATTCGTGGGAACTCCGCAGCGCCTGCTTTCTTCCCTTCGCCCTCGCGTGCGTCGAGGGCGGAGTCATCGGAACCATCGCACGCATGGCGTTTGATGCCAGCGATCTGGTGATCGCCATCCTCGCCGCGGCTCCGGCGCTTTCGAACATCGTTTCGATCATCTGGACGCGCCTTTTCCACGGGCGCAACCGCGTTCGCGCGATCTTGATGCTTCAATCCGCAATTCTGGCCTGCGTTGGCGGGATCGCCCTCGCCCCTGTGTCTGCGTTCGGCACATGGCTCATCGTGGCAGCCGTCCTGGCCGCCCGCTTTTCCATGGCCGGGATCATCGTGGCGCGCTCGGATGTCTGGCGCGCGAACTATCCACGCACCGCCAGATCCCGAGCGACCGGCAACCTCTCGATGGTCATGACGCTGATCATCGGGCTCAGCGGCCTTCTCATCGGTCTGGTGATGGATCTCGAGCAGGCCCCCACCCCGGTGCAACGCGTGTTCCGGCCGGCGCTGGGCCTGCTGGGCATCGATCCATCGAACACCGAGAGCGCGTTCCGCATGTTCTACGCGTTCGCCATGGTCATGGGCATGGTCGGCATCTGGGCGTTCAGCCATGTCCGCTGGCGTGGCGGAAGATCGCAAGCGCGCACCGAAGTGCGTCAACGCGAAAGCCGCGAAAACTCGGCGGGTCCGCTCGCGATGTACGGCGTGCTACGCGACGACCCGATGTACCGACGCTACATGGGCGCGATGTTCCTTCTGGGTATCTCCAACATCGCCGCGATGCCGGTGTTCATCATCGCGCTCGATAACCGCTTCGAGCTGAACTACACCTCCGCCCTGCTGCTCACCCATGTCATCCCGGTGCTGCTGCCAGTGCTGGTCATCCCGTTCTGGGCACGTGTGCTCGACCGGATGCACATCGTGCAGTTCCGCACCTATCACTCGTGGTTCTTCATCGTCGCCAACGCGCTCATGGCCATTGGGTTTGCGATGGAGAGCCTGGCCATGCTGACCGTCGCGCGCACGATCCTCGGCATCGCGTTCGGTGGTGGCGTGCTCGCGTGGAACCTGGGTCACCACGACTTTGCGCGCCGCGAACTCGCCTCGGTCTACATGGGGATCCACGCGACCCTGACCGGCGTGCGCGGCGCACTCGGACCGTTCATCGGCGTGGCGCTGTACGCCGGGCTGACGATCCCGGCCTGGACCGGTCTCGACGAAGAAAAAATGCCGCCGGTTCTCACCGGCGGCATCGGGGCATGGACTTTTCTGGTCTTCGCCTGCTGCGGGATGATCGGGGCGATCCTGTTCTCACGCCTGCTCAAAGACATGCGAAGACTTGGGATCGCCAAGGCCAAGGACGGCTAAGCCGTACTCGCCAAAGAAACCGATCAGCCGGCCTTGCTGGTCTTGCGCGACTTCTTCTTGGTGGTCTTCTTCTTGCGAGTGGTCGCCGACGCGCCCGCAACCGCGGTGTACTCGCCGCGCCCGACCCGCTTGAAGCGCTTGTCGCGGATCAGCGCCTGGTTGACGATGGTTCTGAAATTCGGCGAGGTGGTGATGTAACCCGCGGCGCGCACGGCGTCGGCGGCGTCCGTCACCGACATCGTCTTGCCGGTCAGCACCTTCACGAGCGCGTCGGGAAGCTTCGCCTCGTTCCGAGGACGACGACCGCCCCGTCCGGCGGAGATCGTGCCGCCGAGCCCGGCGATTTCGGCATCGATCTCGGCCAGCTGCTTCAGCAGTTTCTCACGACGCTTCTGCAGTGAGTTTGCGTGCTTCTCGCGACGCTTGATCTCGCTCTGCAGCGCGGCGATGCTCATATCCGTCAGATCTGACTTTGCCATCTCGTAACCCATCCTTCTGTCGTGTCTTTGGAGCACATGCCCCGGAGCCAAAGAAGTAGTACCTGTCCTCTTCTGTAGATGGCCGGTCGCGATGGACATGGCTCGATGAGCGGGCCGGCACAGAATCTAGAAGTGAAACGAACTCGATACTAATTTTCTTTGCACAAAAATGCAAAGCAGGAAAGCGGAGTGATCTCAGTTCCCAATCGGTGATCAGCCCTACACACCGCTGGTGTATCCCATGCGGTTCATCAGACCATCAAAATGGTCGAGGTCGTAAAACTCGATTTCGAGCGTGCCCTTGAGCCCGTTCTTCGTTCTGATCTTCACGCGCGTGCCCAGATGCTCGCCGATGCCTTTGGCCAGATCCTCGATGGCTGCGGAGATCTGTGCTTCCTGCTCGTCCTGTTTCGTATTGGCAAGAGAAACCTTGCCTTCATTCTGTGAAGCACAGATGGCCTCGAGCGCCCGCACGGTCTGAGATCGCTCGACCGCGATCCGGGCGACCTCCACGCGCTTGGGGCCAGCCGGCATCGACAGCAGCGCCTTGGCATGACCCGTCGAGAGCTTCCCGGACGCAACCAGATCCCGAATCTCGGGCTCGAGCTCGATGATCCGCATCAGGTTCGCGATCGTCGACCGGTCCACGCCGACGCGCTCGGCGATCTCGGACTGCGTCAGACCGAACCGACGCGAAAGGTTCGCGTACGCCATGCCGCGATCGATCGGGTTCAGATCCTCGCGCTGCACATTCTCGATGATCGCCCACTCGGCGGACTGGCGATCGTCGACGGTGTGAACGATCGCGGGGATCCGCTCCAGGCCAGCGAGTTTGGCCGCCCGCCACCGGCGTTCACCGGCGATCAACTCATACCGCCGCTCCCCCCCGCTGCTCCCGGACTCCAGCGGACGCACGGCGATGGGCTGCATCAGCCCGGTTTCGCGGATGGACGCCGCGAGTCCCTGCAGTTCATCCTCATCGAGACGAGTTCTTGGCTGGTATTTGTTTGGTTCTATGGCTGCCAGCGGAATACGCTGAATCACATCCGCTGTTGGTACTGACTCCCGCTCGGTCTCGGTCGAGGGGCGAGTCTCCGCGGGTTCAGGAGTGTTTGTTGCTGACGGAGGAGTGATCTGAGACGGAGCGGCAGGCAGTGGCTTGGGTTCCACTTGAACCGGCTCGCTCATCAGGCTGCTCAGGCCTCGTCCGAGGCGGGGTTTCGTGTTTCGGGCCATGGGTGTCCTCCGTGACAGATGTGGGTCTGAGTCTGCCAGCATACCGGACATTCCCGGCCGCTTGCATCCGAATCAATCGCGGATCTCGATCGGGGCATCCATGCACCCCATTCTGTACCATCCAGCCATGAATTCTCGCCAAAAATCAGCTCTTCAGGATCCTCCAACTCCGAAGCGGATTGAGACCATCGCCCGCGGAATCCTGATCGCAGGGGGGGCTGTGCTGCTCTGTCGCGACCGGAAGGGGGGATATGCGTTTCTTCCCGGCGGACATGTCGAACCTGGCGAAGCCGCGACGGAGGCACTTGCGCGTGAGCTCCTCGAAGAAGCAGGGCTGGAGCGGGTGAAAGTTGGAAGCTGCGCCTTGGTCACTGAGCAGCGATTCACCCAGAAGGGCAAGCCGCGCCATGAAGTCACGCTCGTGTTCCACGTGGAACACGCCGTACTTCCCGGCGGTACCCCCCTGCCACTCGGAGCCACGGATGCGCCGGTTCCGGAGGTTCCGAGCCTGGAATCTCAAATCGAGTTCGTCTGGATCGAGGCCGCGGCTCTCGCTGAAGTCGACCTCCGACCCGTCAGCGTCAAGGCCTGGCTGATGAGTGGAGAGAACCAATCCGGTCTCGATCGCCCGGCATGGATCAGCCAGATCGAGAACTGACTGGTTTCCGAGCCCTGTGCCCTCCCCTGCGCCTTCACTAGTTTCACCAGCCCGCACAGAGAGTGGGGGTGTTCCACGTGGAACACACGGATCCTGAGATCCGTGATCATCGTCGATTCTGGTCAAAAAACCGCCGATGGGACCTACTCAGAGAGCCCTGCTCGGGCCCGGCAGTCCTTCCCAGCAGTTACCCAAGGCGATCACCATGGCCAGCCACGGCACCATCTCGGGCGTCTCGACCGCCCATCCGCTTCGGATCGCCGCCCACGCGGCTGGCGGCGGGGAGATCAAATCGCCGAGCGAGGAAGCCGACCGACTCCGCGAGCGTATCGCCGACCTTGAATCACAGTTGGAGCGTGCCGAACGACTCGCCACTCTGGGGTCCATGACCGGCTCTGTGGCCCACGAGCTCAACAACATGCTGACCCCCCTGCTGAGTTACGCGGAACTCGCGCTCAAGCACCCCGACGACCCCGAACTGGTCCAGAAGGCGCTGCAGAGAGCCATGGAAACCGCTCAACGAGCGGCGGAGGTCACCGACTCGCTGCTGCGCTCGACCTCGGAGGCCTCAAGAACTGCTTCGGGATCCTGCCTGCTCCACACCGTGATCCAGGATGCTCTGGGCAGCCTAGTCAGGGATCCCAACCGGGACGGCATCGAAGTGCTCATCGACACGCCGGACGATCTCCACCTCGCCATCAGCCACGGAGCCATGCAGCAGGTGCTGATGAATCTGATCCTGAACGCCTGCGATGCCATGCGACCCGGACCCGGCACGCTGGCGATATCCGCTGGAACAGTGCCGAGAGCAGAATATGCTAACATTTATAGTACAGAGTGTGCGGTCATCCGCGTCACCGATACCGGGCACGGCATGGCTCCGCAGCTCCTCGACACGATCTTTGATCCCTTGGTCACGACCAAGACCGACCCTCGATCGCAGCAGGGGGGGGGTGCCGGCCTGGGATTGACGGTGTGCCGCAAGCTGATCCGCCAGGCCGGAGGCGAGATCTCGGTACGCTCCGGTCAGGGTCTGGGAACCTGCTTC
This sequence comes from uncultured Phycisphaeraceae bacterium, assembly GCA_964543335.1. Taxonomy (GTDB): domain Bacteria; phylum Planctomycetota; class Phycisphaerae; order Phycisphaerales; family UBA1924; genus JANSXG01. The sequence goes on from CAZIXS010000010.1 coordinate 44,072, forward strand.
TCGATCCGAATCCCTCTGGTCCAGAGCACGCCGCAGATCCATTCCGCGGCGTGAAGGCCCCTTCATAACCCGTTCATGGTGCCCTCAACGAGGCCTCGTAGAGTGTGGTAGTTCAATTGATATCAACACCACCTACCGACGGAGGATCCCATCATGGGCAACCGCAACACACTGGAAGATGTCAAAACCGAGTCCGAACTCCGCGCCGAAGTCGCTCAGCTCCGGGAGGATCTCGCGGTGATCCGCGAGGACTTTCGGGGACTGGTTAGCGAAGCGGTCCGCACTGGCAAGCGCGGCTTCGAGTCCGCGACCGACTCCGCGAAAAGCGCGGCACACACCGCCGCCGAGAAATCAGCGGAACTCGGTCGCGAAGCCGCACACCGCACCGAAGACCAGATCACGGCGCACCCGTTTGCCAGCGTTGCTGCCGCATTTGCTGGTGGGGCTGTGGTCGGGCTTCTCTTCGGGCGTCGCCACTCGTAAACATGCAGACCGGTCTTCCGGGCAGAGGTCAGGCATTCTCGATGTCGCACGAGGCTTCGTACGACACGAAGTTGATGTCGCGCGGATCAAGGCGCAGCGCACGGGTTACCGGTGGATCGTGGCGGGAAGCATCGCTGTGATGGCGGTGGCATCCCTCGTTTTCCTGCTGCTCGCGCTCGCCTTCTCACTGACCGGTCCGCTGGGTGAGAGTGGGGCATTCGCGGTATCAGGCGGGGTCGGGTTGCTCGTGACAGGCCTCGCGCTCGCAGCGTTGTGCCGATACAACCAATAGCGCTCACACCACTGTGTGTGTATCAACAACAACCCCGCTGAAGGCACGCATGCCCCAGCGGGGTTGTTCTCTCTCCTCTGCGGTGCAGACGCGGATCGCGATCGGGGATCCGCCTCTGCACTACATGAGGCACAGTCGTGTTATCAGATAGAGCGACCGTGAACGGGCTCTGAAAATCGCTTCATCCACGAAAAAAGCCGGCTTTGCGGCCGGCTTCACGATCAAGAGTTAAGTTCGAGTTCAGCGTCGACGACGCATGCCGACCAGGCCGATGCCCGCGAGTGTCATGCCCGCGGCGGTGGGCAGGGGGATGACGGTATTCGTTACCGCCATTGTGATCGCGGCGAAGGAATCTTCATAACCATCATCGAAAGCCTCAAGAGTGATCGTATACACACCCAAATCATTTGGATCAAACATGCCCGAGTATCGGCTGCCAAATCCAAGATTGTCGTTCGCTTGCAGGAGAGACGAACCACCAGATCCAGACCAAATCAAGAATTGGTGCGGTGATCCGGGAGATGACTGCTGCGAGTTAAGGACTAGAGAAACTGAGGGCCCACCAGACTGGGGAGTGAACTCAACGGTCAGCCGCAGATCCGTATTGACGATCGACCGACTTCCGAGATTCGCACTGAAGTTCAAATCCCACCAGAACAGACCCGTTGAAGATGTGCCTGGTTGAACCGCATATGTTCCATTTGGTCCCGCCAACCCGCTATATCCGTCACGACGAGTTGCACGAAGTCCAAGCTCAACTCCAGCTGCAATATCACGGGTAACCGCAAAGTTCTGATTTGAGATTGAACCCCCAAACAGCGGTGTGTACGAAGTGTTCAGCGGTACGTTGAACTCCGACACTGGCTCGGCTTGCACCGGAGCGCAGGAAACGGTTGCCGCAGCAATCGCGCCTGTCATCATCAGTGTCTTCATCTCTTCTCCTCCATCTTCAGCCAGAGAATCCGGCCCTCTGCCAGCAGTCTACCAGCAACTGGGGGGTATGTAATGAAAAATCCCCACGCTCAGCATGAGGATTGGACACCATTCACTCCGGATTGAAACCGCTCAGCGACGACGGCGCATCGCGGCGATTCCGGCCAGGCCCAGTAGACCGGCTGCGCCCGGCGACGGAATCAGCAGACCGGCGTTGTCGAGGTCGAGGCGCATCGGGATGTCCTGTCCGGCGAGGCCATCGGGGACATAGAAGCCGAGCTGGATGTTGCCGACATTCGAGAAGATGCTCTCGTAGGTGCCGCTGCCGAACGAGATGATGTCGGCCGAGTCCTCGGTCAGATCGAAGGTCACGGTCGTCCAGGTATTCGGTTCCACGGTAATCGAGGAGTTCACCGCCGCGCCGGGGTTGTTCTGCGGCGTGGCGAAGCGCCCGAAGATCGTGATCGGCTGGTCGAGGTCGTGACGGATGTCGAACGAGAAGCCGATCACGCCCGATTCGATCCAGTTGCCGACGAACGCGCCGCCCGACGCATTGTCGCCCTGCTGCGCGCGGAGCACGACGGGCGGGAACATGCCCGAGGCGTTCTGCAGGTTGAAACCGCCGGAGACATAGGCCGAGTCGTTCGGCCCGCCGCTGGAGAACCAGTCGAGACCACCCGAGCCGTTGAAGTTGGTCCAGTTGGCGTTGCCGGCATCGAAGGTTTCGGTGAATGGACCGACGAGGCCGCCTGCCAAGGCGGTGGTGGAGACGGCGAGCGTTGCGCCCGTGGCGATGGCGAAACGAAGCATGGGAAACCTCTCTTCTCTCTAGTCTTCTCTCAAAGGGAAAAACACACCGGGAGATGGACCCGGTATTTGCGATGGGTTTAGACAGGATGATTACTGCCCTGCCAGAATAAATCCAGCCGGAGCACAATCATAGCCCAAAGAAATCATTGTTGCAACTCAGTCTCAACGAGTTGTTGGCCGCCTATCCGCAGATTGACATCGGAGGGCTTCCTGCGTGAATCGGCGTCTATAAAAGGTATGTCCGAGAACCTCTCGGTCATTGGGAAGCTCTGGCCTGCGTCTTGCGGCGGCTCGGACTGCCACTCTGACACCCGCGCGAGTCGCTGGGCACGCTCGTGACACCTTCGGGCAGGGCGCGAAACCGCAGAATCCGCCCTTGGGGCCTGGAAATCGGGATCTTTCGTCGAATCCTATTCGGCGCGGGCTTTGCACCATGACCAGCGACATGGTCATGCTGCGCCACCCCAATCCGCCCCAGCACACTCGCCCGACTCCCTCGGCGGGGAACGGTGCTGCGCCTGCCGGGAGCGGCGGGCGGCTGAATCTCCTGCTTTCATCAGGGGACTACTGGCGTGAGGATGACTGGGCCGCGCTGCTTCCTCGTTTGCTGGAACCCCTGGGGATCAACACGGTCCGCGTCGGTTCCGGGCGCGAGGCGACCAGCGTCCTGCAGGCCACCCCGGTGCACATCGCGGTGGTTGACCTGGCTCTGCCCTTGAACCCCGCCGCGCCGTCGTTCACGGAGATCGAAGAGCAGGAGGGGGGGTACCGGCTGCTCGAGATGCTCGGGCGCCTGCCCTGCCCGCCCCCGACGCTGGTGGTGAAGCGCCGCAAGACCCGTCGCGATGACGCCCGTGAGCTGCACGCCGCGCTCCAGGCGCGGGCGTTCGCGGTCATCGAGCGTCCGGTTCGCATGGACATCGTGCTCGAAGCGATGCGCCGCGTGCTGACGCGATACCACTCGGGCAAATGGCCCGGGTGCCCGGATCAAACCCAAGACAAACGGCCCAAAGACAATCAGCCCCAAGACAACTGACTTCCTGTTTCGTTCGAAGCGCTGCACCTCAACACCCCGCAGCGAGATCACCAACCCCACCTCACTTTGACTCGGCCGCTGGATGGCCGGGCACGCATTCGGAGAAAGAAGACATGGCAACCGCGACCAAGAACAAGCCCACCACCAAATCCGCCCCCAAGAAGGCCACCAAGCTCAGCATCAAGCCGCTGCACGACAAGGTCATCGTCCGTCGTGACGAGGCCGAGACCGTCACCTCGTCGGGCATCTTCCTGCCCGAGTCGGCCAAGGACCAGCAGAAGACCGGTGTGGTCCTCGCGGTCGGTGACGGCGCGCTGAACCGCGAAACCGGCGACCGCATCCCGCTGACCGTGACCAACGGCGACCGCGTGATCTTCTCGTCCTACGCCGGCAACGAGGTCAAGGTCGACGGCGAAGAGCTGCTGATCATGTCCGAGAGCGACATCCTCGCCATTATCGACTGATGGCATCGACTGATCGGCCACCGATCACCCTTCACCACTTCCAAGCCGACGAAAGCCACGCATGACCAACGATCAGCTCCGCAAGGCCCTCGCCGAATGCAACGGGCAGCGCGATGTCGAATTCGTGTTCACCGGATCGACCACGCCCTGCACCGTGCGACACGCGATGCTCGTGCCCGATGAGGACGACCACCTCATCAAGCTGACCGACGGCAAGCATGTCGTGATCCTCAACGCCTCGCGCGTCGCGTGGATCAAGATCGGCTGACCGCTTTTTCGTCCCACTTTCTTTTTTCGATACCGACTCAACCCCACACATGACACTCGTCCGGCAGGCATCCTTTCGCCGGACTGACTCAAAGGAATCACAGATATGGCTTCCAAACAGATCGCATTCGATGTCGACGCTCGCGAGCGCATCCTCAAGGGCGTGCAGAAGCTCGCCTCCGCCGTCAAGGTCACCCTCGGACCGTCCGGGCGCGTCGTCGTGCTCGAGAAGTCCTTCGGCGCCCCGACCGTCACCAAGGACGGCGTCACCGTCGCCAAGGAGATCGAGCTCGAAGACCCCTACGAGAACATGGGCGCGCAGATGGTCAAGGAGGTTTCCTCCAACGCCTCCAAGCAGGCCGGCGACGGCACCACCACCGCCACCATCTACGCCGAGTCCATCTTCGCCGAGGGCCTCAAGAACATCACCGCCGGCGCGAACGCCAACCAGGTGAAGCAGGGCATCGACAAGGCCATCGCCGCCATCGTCGATGAACTGAAGTCCATGTCCAAGCCCATCAAGGGCTCCAACGAGATCGCCCAGGTCGGCACCTGCTCGGCCAACCAGGACGAGACCATCGGAAAGATCATCGCCGACGCGATGGACAAGGTCGGCAAGGACGGCGTCATCACCGTCGAAGAAGGCAAGTCCCTCG